>JAGQJE010000016.1 GCA_020430775.1 Myxococcales bacterium | reverse complement strand
CGCCCGACCATCGTCACCTTGAACCCAGACCGCATCGTCGACGTGCGCGCCAAAGCCCCCGCAACGGCCGCCTAGGACCGACACCCGCACAATCACCCGACCCGACAACTACCTTGACGAGCGCCGCAGACCGATCCCCTGCCCGATCCCGTGCCCGAGTCCGATCCCGTGCCCGATCCTGTGCCCGCTCCCGCTCCCGTGCCCGAGTCCGATCCCGTGCCCGATCCTGTACCCGCTCCCGCTCCCGATCCCGTGCCCGATCCCGTGTCCGAGTCCGCGTCCGTGTCCGAGGCCGTGCCCGATCCCGAACCCGCGACCGAGTCCGAACCCGTTCCCGCACTCGCACCCGCGCCCGTCCCCGCTCCCGTGCCCGTGCCCGACGCCGTGCCCGTCCCCGTTCCCGCCCCCGCTCCCGTCCCCGATCCCGCTCCCGTTTCCGAAGCCCCACTCCACGCACCTGCGCCCTCGAGCGCGCCGCCCGCGGGTGGCCCGCGGGCCTCCGGCTGCTAACGTGGCCGACCGATGCCCTCCGCGCGCCGAAACCCTCGCGTCGTCCTGGTCGCCTCCTGGGGCCTGTTGCTCGTCACCTTGCTGCTCATGCGAGCGGTCGTGAGCCTCACCCCGCTCGCGCTCGAGCCCTGGCTGCATCGCCAGATGACCGGGTTTCAGATCGCGCTGTACATCGGCTGGCTGTTCTTCAACGCGTACGCCGAGGGCTACCGCGCCTTCCAGCTCAAGTTCTCGCCGCGGGTCGTCGGCCGCGCCGTCCACCTCGGCCACCACCCCCGGCCGCTGCACGTCGTGCTCGCCCTCTTCTACTGCATGAGCCTGTACCACGCGTCCCGGCGGCAGCTCATCGCCCGCTGGGGCTTCGTCGTCGCCCTGGTCGCGCTCATCATCGGCGTGCACCAGCTCTCCCAGCCCTGGCGCGGCATCGTCGACGGCGGCGTCGTCGTCGGCCTCGCGTGGGGCGTCGCCGCCATCTGGTGGATCTTCGCCCGCTACCTGCTCGGCCACCCCGCGCCGGTCGTCACGGACCTCCCGCAGAGCGAGGCGGCGGCCCTCGGCGCGAGCCTCGCCGCCTGAAAAAGCGCGAAAATCGTCCGCGTTTCACCCTAATGGGCGGTTCACATCCGTCGTAAGGCACCCTACACTCGGGCGCCATGGAGCGGGGAATGCACACCACCCTGGTCAGACGCGTCCGGATCGGTCATCTTGGCGCCGTGCGTTCCGCGTTGCGTCTGGTCCTCATGGCGACTGTGTGGGGCCTCTTCATCCCCAGCTCGCTCGCCGATGTCCCGCAATCGGCCGTCGCGCTCCGTGCCGAGGTCGCCTCGGCGATACAGCACCGCGAGCCGAGCGACGCCGAGCTGGCGCAGATGGACGCGGCGCTGCTGCTGAGGCAGGAGTCGGCCCGCGCCGCTTCCCTGAGCCGCTCGATAGGCCGCACGAACGCCGGCTTCCTGCGCAACGGGGTCGAGCTGACCGACAACGCGGTCATCCGGTCGAAGCTCGGCTCGGAGACCGAGCGCTACGGGACCGCAGAGCTGGTGAGCCTCATCCAGCGGAGCGCGGAGGCCGTCGCCGCCCGCTACCCGGGCTCGGTCATGTCGCTCGGTGACCTCTCGCGGGAAGGCGGCGGCTACGACTACCCGCACGTCTCGCACCAGGCGGGACGGGACGTCGACATCGGCTTTTATCTCACGGACATGCGCGGCAAACCGGTGCTGCTGCCGCACTTTGTCAAGCTGAACTACCACGGCGTCGGCCGCTTCCGGGGCAAGCTCTACCGCTTCGACGCCAAGCGCAATTGGGTGATGATCCGCGCGCTGCTCACCGACCCTCAGACGGACGTCCAGCACATCTTCGTCGCGAACGGCGTCCGGCGCCTGCTCCTGCGCGAGGCCCAGCGCACCGGCGCGAGCCGCGAGCTCCTGCACAAGGCCGAGCTCCTCGTCCGGCAGCTCACGCACGGCGCGAAGCACCACAGCCACTTCCACGTGCGCATCTTCTGCGCCGAGAGCGACCTGCCGCAGTGCGTCGACGTGCCGCCGTACTACCCCTGGCACAGCAACCCACAGTCCAGCCTGATGCTCCACCTGCTCGATGGACGTCCCCGTACGAGCGCCCGAGTCTGACCCACCGAACACGCCGCTGTCAGCGCTGGCGGCCGGGGCCACGCGGCAGGTCGACGGGCTCCTAGACCGCGTCCGGGGCCATTATTGGACGCTCGCGCCCTACCTCGCGCACCGCGTGCGCCCGGTCGTCCCGCCACCGTCCGTCCCGTTCTCGACGATCGTCCACGACCCGACCTACGGGCCGCTCGAGATCACCGGCCACCTGCACGAGCGCGCCGGCGCAGACACCTGCGCGATCCTCGTCCACGGGCTCGGGGGTGACGCCAAGAGCTACTACATGATCGAGGCCGCCGAGGCCGCGCTCGGCGTCGGCATCAGCGCGCTGCGGCTGAACCTGCGCGGCGCGGACCACAAGACGCCCGACTACTACCACGCGGGGCTCACGGACGACCTGCGGGCCGCCTGCACCAGCGCACAGCTAGCGAAGTACCGCGCGCTCGTCCTGCTCGGCTACTCGATAGGCGGGCACGTGGTCCTTCGCTTTTTGACCGAGGGCGCCAAGCCGCGCGTGACGAGCGGCGCCGCCGTGTGCCCGCCCCTCGCCATCGAGGCCTCCGCGCGCGAGATCGACCGGCCACGCTCGCTGCCCTACCGGAAGTACCTGCTCGCCGGCCTCCTCGAGATGTACCGATACATCGCCGCCCAGCGCCCGGTGCCCGTGTCCGTGCGCGACGCCGCGAAGATCAAGACCATCCACGACTGGGACGACCAGATCGTCGCCCCGCGCTTTCACTTCGACGGCGCCGAGCACTACTGGCACAGCGCGTCCGTCGCCCCGCGCCTCGGGCTGCTGTGTCGGCCCACGCTCGTCGTCGTGTCGCGACACGACCCGATGGTCGCCTGGTCGAGCGTGCACCCATACCTCGAGCGCCGGGATGCCGTCGAGACCGTGCTGCTCGACCGCGGCGGACACGTCGGCTTTCCGCCGAAGGTCCAGCTCGGCGTGAACGACTCGCCGGTGCGCGGCAGCGTGCACCGGCAGGTGCTCGAGTGGCTCGTGAGCCGGCGACCGCGGGCCTGACACCGCCCGCTCGGTCGTGCGGCGCGGCCGGGGCTCAGCCGCCCGGTACGATCGGCTGGCCGGGGCTCGCCTGAATCGGCTTGCCCGGATTCGGCTCGATCGGCTGACCCGGGCTGGGCTCGATGGCCCGCCCCGGGCTCGGTTGGATGGGCACACCGGGGCTCGGTGCGATGGGCTGCCCTTTGGGCCCGGAGATCGGCTGCGCGCCCCGCGGCAGCGGCCGATCCTCGACCTCCGGCGGCTTCGGTGGGGGCGGCGTCTTGTAGTCGATGTCGATCGACGTGGACACGTTGAGCGGCGGGTCCGGGATGGGCGGCTTCAGGTGCGCGCCCTCGGCCATGCGCTCGATGCAGCGCGCCGCCTGATCGTCGAGCTCCGCGCCGGTCGCCTCGGCGTCGGCGACGCTTCCCCCGGCGCTGACGAGCGCGGACACGCCGATGGTGATCCGTCCCGAGCCCTCCGGCCTCAGGTGGGCGAGGCAGGGCCGGATGTCGCCCACCGCCGCGGCGAGCTCACGCGCGAGATCCCGCGCCTTGGCCTCCGCGGTGGCGGCTGCGTTCGCGCTGCCGCCCTGTCGAGGCGGCCTCGGGACCAGCATCGGCTCGCCCGCGCCAGGCGCCACTGGGACGGCGTGCTTCGGCGCGTACTGCTCGGCCGCACCACCGGACTCGGGGCGGCCCGAGGGGATCGCGTCGCGAGGCCGCTCCCGCGGGGCCTGTTTCCGCTCAGAGCACGCCGCGACCAGCGCTGCGCACAAGAGCAGCACCGCTCCGAGGGTCACAGTGAACCGCATCTGCATCGCTTCCTCCGGTGGGTGGCGAGGTCACGCGCACGTGCCGGCGCGACCGCAGCCAGAGCATGCCATGGACGCTGCGTCACCGGCGCGAAGCGTCGCGGCCGCGCCGAGCGACCCCGCGCCGACGGACGCCGAGGCCGATCACGGGGGTCCGTCCCGCCACGCGACGCCCACCCAGAAGGTCAGGTACTGGTCGAGCGCGCCGCCGGCGATCAGGAAGTCGGCCGGCTGCGGGTGCAGCGCGAAGTAGTACCGCCGGTAACCGACGCCGGCCCGCAGCTCGAAGCCCTTCGGCAGCGCGTACGCGAGCTCGCCCTCGGCCATCAAGCCGTTTCCGGTCAGGCGAGGGAACCACACGGCCTCCGAGATGCCGCCCTCGCTGAGCAGGAAGCGAAAGCCGCCGCGCAGGAACAGGTGCAGCCCGGCGACCAGGTGCAGTCGCACCTCGCCGCCCATCCGGAGGAACCGGTATCGCACGGCCGGCACATCGGGCAGGTTCGGGCGACCCGGACCCGCCGGCGCGCCGGAGCCGATCTCGAAGCGCTGCACGCCGTAGCCGACGACGAGCGACACCTCGTGGCGCCCGAGCGGGACGCGACCGCGGAGCCCCACCGTCACCTCGCTCGAGGTCGTCGGGAAGGACTCGCCCGCCGGGTTGACGGAGTGCGCGGGAAACGTCGCCTCGTACCCGAAGTCGACGCCGATGTTCTTGAAGAAGCCGCGCAGAAAGTACGCCGCCGGGTACAGGCGCAGCCGCAGATCGATCCCAGGGGTCAGCCCGAGGCTCGTGTCGCGGAGCTGGTCGAAGAGATCGTCTCTGTACGTAAGCCTGCGGGTGAGCAGGATGGGCTGGACGACCAGGAGGAAGCCGGTCGGGCGCTCGGAGCGGGGAACGAGGCGGCTCGTCGACACGGACGCGCCGCCGCGCTCCGCGCGCAACGCCTGCTCCTCGGCCTCGGTGAGCGGCGGCTGCGCCTTCACCATCGAGCGACCGATGCGGAGCCAGATCTCGTTGCGCACGATCTGCGCGAGCGTGGACAGATCATCCGCTTTCAGCACGACGTGACCGACGGTCTCGCCGTCGCGCGCGCTGCGCAGCCGCAGGTCGGCGACCCACGCGCCCTTGTCGCGCTCGACGTCCCCCGTAAACAGCGCGCCCACGCGGAGCTGGCGCGCGGCGTCGACGTGCCCGAGCGGGGTGCTGAGGTCGTCCGACAGCCGCCGCGCGGAGCGGACGAAGTCGGCGTTCGAGACCATCTGCACGCCCGCGGCGGCCAGGCTCTGCACGACCGCGCGGCGGACCTCCGCCGCCCCCGGCCCCTCGAACGTGCGCACGACCGTCCGCACCGTCCCCGGAGACGGTGGCTTCGCCGGCTGCAGGCTGCGAAGGCGGACGCGCAGCGCGAACGCGCGGGAGACCTGCCGGGCGAGCGCCACGCCGAGCCGGTCGGGTTGCGAGGAGCGCGCACTCACGCTGTCGATGCGGTCGCCCTTCGCGTCGTAGAGGTGGAGCTGCGCGACGAGCACGCCGCCGCGCCGCTCCACCGTACCGTCGACGAGCAGCGTCGCGTCGAGGGCGAACGCGATGTCGGCTCGCTGGTGCTCACCGAACTCGCTCACGACCATCTGGATCTGCGAAGCCGAGAAGACCGGCACGTCGCGGCGCCGGAGCGAGTCGATCATCGCCTCGCGCACCTCGTCCGCCCGCAGCCCGTCGAGCGAGAGCACCGCGACCCCGCCCTCCATGACGAGCTGTGCGCTCGCCCGTCCGGGCACGGCGCACCAGGCCGTCGCCACGCCGAGCGCGCACAGGAGGGTGGGCCACGCGCGCCTCATGGTGTCCCGGGCCCGCCGCCGTCGGGGTCGTTACCGGCGTCGCTACCGGCGTCGGCCGAGGCGCCCGCGTCCGCCGGCACGCCGCCGTCGCCGAGGCGCGCGCCCTCTCCGACGACGTTCAGGGTCCACTCCTGCAGACAGGCCAGCTCGTCTTTGGTGAGGAAGCCGGCCGGCGGCATCGCGTTGCCGCAGGCGCCCTGCGTGCCCTCGATCTTTTCGAGGAAGAAGCTCTTCGCGATGTCGCGTGTGTCGATCAGGAGCCGGTCGGTGCAGTTCGGCTCGACCGCCGGCGCGTCGATCATGCGCGAGGCGGCGCCCGGCGTGATCAGATCGAGCCCACCCTCGGCGTCCGGGGGGCTGTGGCAGCCGCTGCCGCCGCAGGACTGCAGGAAGATCGACTCGACGGGGATCCGGCACGTTCGGAGCGTGAAGCGCCCGGGGTCGCTCAGCTTGCCCGGGCAGCCGACGAGCGCCGCCGCGCACCCGAGCGTCGCGACGCACGCGACGACGCGCCCTGCGCGCCGCGTCCATGACGCCGCCGCCCTGCCTCGCCGCCCCCGCGGCAGGCCCGCCCGTTCGAAGAGGTTCCCGTCGGACATCGCGCTATCCTGCCCCGGTTGCCGCCTAGCTTACACGCCCATCGCGCCGTCGCGAGGTAACTCGCCCGCCCCCGCCCGCCCCGTGTGTCATCCTCCGTCGATGGCAAGGTATGTGATCTGGCACAACCCCCGGTGCAGCAAGTCGCGACAGACGCTCGAGCTGCTGCAATCGCACGGCGTAGAGCCGGAGGTCGTCAAGTACCTCGAGCGCGCGCCGACGCGTGCGGAGCTCGACCGCACCCTCCGCCTGCTCGCGCTCGAGCCCCGCGACCTCATGCGCAAGCGCGAGGCGCCCTACGCCGAGCTCGGCCTCGACGACCCGTCGCTCGGGCGCGACGCGCTCATCGACGCGATGGTCGCGCACCCGATCCTCATCGAGCGGCCGGTGGTGATCCGCGACGGCGCGCGCGCGGCCCTTGGTCGGCCGCCCGAGCAGGTGCTGGCGCTCCTCGACGAGTAGTTCCGCAACGGCCCGACACGGCCTGCCACCACCCACCACGGCCGGCCGCGCCCGCCGCGCTCAGCGCACGAGCGCGTGGCGCACGAGATCCCGGAGAAAGTGCGGCGGGTCCTCCGCCGGCTTGCGCTGGATTCGCCGGCGCACGCGCCACACCAATCCGCCGCCGACGTGCGCCGCGGTCGCCGCCGCGAAGTACGCGCGTCCGCGGTTCTTCTCGAAGAAGCGCCGCCGCGAGTCGAACCAGTAGCTCGGCATCCGCTGCACCCGGTGGATGCCCGTCGAGACGCCCTCGATGTGCGTGACCGACGCGCCGCGGACGAACATCGTCCGCCAGCCCTGCTCCTTGGCGCGAAAGCACAGGTCCGTCTCCTCGAAGTACAAGAAGAACCCCTCATCGAAGAGCCCGACCGTCTCGAGCAGGTCGCGGCGGAGGATGAGGCTCGACCCGGAGACCCAGTCCACCTCGACGTCGTGGTCGGGGGTCGGCATCGACACGAGGTAGCTCTCGAGCGCCGACGACAGCACCCCGAGGCGCATGGCGTGCTCGAACTCGGAGTACACGGTCGGAAACCGAAAGCTCGAGGCCTTTGGCTCGCCCTCTGGGCTGTGGGTGTAGCTGCCCGCGATGCCGACGTCCGGGTGCGTGTCCATGAACTCGACCAGCGCGGCGATGGAGCCCTCGTCCGGGAACGCGTCCGAGTTGAGCAGGTAGACGTAGTCGGGGGGATCGGCCGACGCGAGCGCGTGGCGGATGGCGAAGTTGTTGCCGTAGCCGAAGCCGCCGTTCCAGCCGGTCGACAAGACCGTGACCGGCTTCCACCCCTTGTCTTTGACCCCCTCATAGATCTTCTCGAAGGAGCCATCCATCGAGCCGTTGTCGACGATGGACAGCCGGGCGCCGCCGGGCACGCGCGCCATCTCGCGGAGGGCGGCTTCGGCTGATTCCAGTGTCATTTCAGGCGTCTTATAGTTGACGATGACGGTGAGAAGCTTCATCTTTTCGCTCGCCCTCATGAGGGGTCGGGGATCGGGGGGACTGTATGCGCAGGCGCCGCCAGCGCAACGAAAGCGACGAAGCGACCGGCCGCGCGGCGCGGGAAGCCACACGGTCGCGCGGGCGTTGCATGCGCACGAGACGCACCCGCGGCGCGCGGTCGCCGGTTCTTCTGGCGACTGCTAGCCTTCGCGTCTCGCCGCGACCCGGACCATGACCTCCGTCCCGCCGCGCGCGGGCCGAACACGACCGACGGAGAGTGTGATGCTCGCTCCCTACGACAAAGAGGCGCTGCGCGCGCAGTTCCGCTCCGCCGAGCCTTTTCCCTTCGTGGCGATCGACGACTTCCTCGAGCCTGCCTTCGCGAAGGAGGTGGCCGCGTCCTACCCGACGTTCGAGGTTGCGCGAGGCCACGGCCACGAGTTCCGGGCGGTCAACGAGGCCTTCAAGGTGCAGGTGACCGACGAGAAGCGCTTCCCGGAGCCGGTGCGTCGGCTGTCGAACCTGCTCTCGTCCGATGCGTTCTTGAGCGACCTCGCGTACATCACCGGCATCCCCAACCTGCTCTGGGACCGCGAGCTCGTCGGCGGCGGCATGCACCTGACCGGCCCGCGGGGCCGGCTCGACGTGCACGTCGACTTCAACTACGTCCCCGAGCGCCAGCTCCACCGCCGCCTGAACATCCTCATCTACCTCAACCCTCGCTGGGAGGAGGCCTGGGGCGGCGCCGTCGAGCTCTGGAACCGCGACGTCACCGAGCGCGTGCGCGCGTTCAAGCCGCAGCTCAACCGCTGCGTCATCTTCGAGACCAGCGAGATCAGCTTCCACGGAGTCGAGCCGGTCCGCTGCCCTCCGGACGTCGCCCGCATGTCGTTCGCGGCGTACTACTACACCCGGGAGGCGCCGGCTGGGTGGGACGGGACCCAGCACACGACGATCTTCCGCGCCCGACCGCACGAGAAGGTCCGGCGCTACGTGCTGATGCCGCTCGAGCAGCTCCAGCGCAGCGCCGTTCCGCAGGCGAAGCGCGTCGTGAAGAAGCTCCTCGGCCGCAAGTGACCGGCGCCTGCCATCGCCGCGCGCGCGGCTCCGTGGATGGACACTTCGAGCCCGCGACTGCTACTTTTTCCACGCTCGGGCGCACGCCGACCGCGCCCGCCTCGAACGCGAGAACCGGATGCCGTCTATGAGTGAACACACGGGAGGCCACACGGCCCCCAACCCCGACCGCGGCGAGGAGACCGTCTCGCAGCGTGGCTATCCGGTCGATCCCCACCGCGTCGTCCGGATCCTCCTCGCGAACCGCTGGTGGATCGTCGCAGCCGCCGTCGTCGGGCTCGGGCTCGGCTATCTGACCGCCAAGAGCATGGGCAGCACGTACAAGTCCTCGACCGCGCTCCGCTTCGAGGGCTTCCCGGACGTGTTCGGGCTGTCGAACGCGGACAACCCGTCGCTCACGACCCTCGTGGACGCCGTGCACGCGCAGCCCGTCCTCGAGGCGGTCAAAAAGGAGATGGGCTACAAGCACCCGACCGCGACCATCGACAAGCGCATCGAGTCCGTCACGGACCCCATCTACGGCACGATCAAGTTCACGGTCTCGGCCGACTCGGCCGAAGGCGCGCAGAAGTTCGCGAAGGTGCTCACCGACCAGTTCTTCGACTACCAGCGTAACCTCCAGCGAACACGCCTCGAGACGGCGCGAGACGGCGCCGCGGCGCGGCTCGCCTCCGTGACGCAGCAGTACGACACGGCGCGAAAGGCCTTCGACGCGTTCCGCGAAGAGCACGGCATCTCGAACCTCAGCACCGACACCATCGAGCGCATCAACCGCCGCGCGAAGCTGACCGCCGACAAGGACCTCGCCGAGACCCGCGCCGAGGCGCTCCGCGCGCGCATCGACAGCCTGCAGCAGATGGAGGCGGCCGCGCCGCGAGCGCCGAGCCGCGACCTGATCGACGCGCGGCGCAACCTGCGCCAGGCGCGCGCCGCAGGCCTGTCCGAGGAGCACCCGACGGTCCGGGCGTGGCGCGCGCGCGTCGACGAGCTCGAGAGCGAGAGCGGCAGCAGCGGCGCCGTGGCCCAGTCCGGGTCCAGCGCGTCGCGGCGGGCGATCCAAAAGCAGATCGACGACCTCAAGAGCCAGCTCACCGGCACCACCCAGACGAGCGAGAGCCTGCAAGCGCAGCTCGCGAACGCGCAGAAGGCGCTCGGCAGCCTCTCGGCGATCGAGGGCGAGGCGCAGGACAAGCTCGCGCGGGTCAAGGTGCTCGAGGGGCTCAAGGTCGACCTCGAGAACCAGATCGCGCACCTCGAGACGGCGCTGAAGGACCCACCCGCGGGCTTCTCGGTCGTCACGCCCGCGTCGCTGCCGCCCTACCCCGAGAAGAACAAGTTCAAGCTCATCGCGGCGGCCGGCGTCCCGACCCTGGTCGTGCTGCTGATGCTCGCCGTGCTGCTGACGCGTGAGCTCTGGGGGCTGCGTGTCGTGACGCCGTCGGAGGTGAGCTACTGGGGCCGCGGCGCCGTCATCGGCGCGACCGCGTGGCCCCGGGTGCAGGACGCGCTCGACGACCTAGTAGCCGACCTCGACGACCACATCCCGCAGGCGCGCGGGTCCATGCTCGTCGTCGGCGCGACCGACAGAGAGCAGATCCTCGCCAACGCGCTCGCCACCCAGCTCGAGGAAGGCGGCGCGTCGGCGTTCGGGACCGCGCTCGCCGGGATCGCCGGGTTCGCGAGCGGCGCACCGTCCGCAGGGCCCGGCGCGGCCGCCCCGACCTCGTACACGGCGGGCCCCTACGGACCCGAGCAGACCGGGCCCTACCGCGCCGCCCAGGCCGCGGCGTCCGGCGCCGCCCGCGGGACGGCGCTCGTGCGGCAGGCGGCGCCGCTCCCGAACGACCTCGTCGCGACGCTCGGTCAGACCGGCGCGACGATGGACGTCCAGGCGTGGACCGGCCCGACGACCGGACAGGCGCTGCGGCGCGCGGCGCGCCTCGCCGATCGCGTCTTGGTCGTCGTGACGTCGGGCGGGATCTCGGCGATCGAGCTCGCGAACGTCCCGCGGCTCATCGGGCGCGAGTACGCGATCGGCTACGTGGTCGTCGCGATGAGCGACGACTACCTGAACCTCATCGATCGCGTCGGCCCCGTCGAAGAGTTCTGGCTCGGTCCGGACGCGTAGCCGTACGCCGCTCTCGAACGGACGCGGTCGCCCTTCGTTCCGGCGGGCGGGCGGCGCTCGAGACGAGCGCCCCCGGCGCGGTCAGCGCGCGCGTCGAGCTCCGACCGGGCGGCGCGCAGCGCGCTCCTCGGGCAGCTCCTCGCCCTGCGCGTCGCGCCGCTTCGCAAAGTAGGCGAGCATCTCGGGCAGCGGGACGACCGAGCGGTACTTCGCGCGGCCGAGCATGCCCTGCTGCACGCCGAGCAGCGACCCCGCGAGGAAGTAGGGGAGGTAGTTGTACCCGCCGTTCGGGACCATATCGAAGACCTCGATCGCAGTCATCAGCGCGAGCGCTGCGTAGAGGCGCCGCTCGCGTTTGCCATGGACCCACGGCAGGCGGATGAAGGCGAGCACGACGGGGGCCACCATCATCCCGAACGAGAGCAGAAAGCGCATCACGCCGTCGTCGCCGAGCAAGATGATCCACCTCCCGTCGCGGATGGACATCGGGTCGCCGCTCCAGGGGTCGAAGACGTAGGCGCGCATCTTGTAACCCCACCCAAACCAGATGCGCTTGCGCGCCTTCGCCAGCAGCTCCTCCTCGTTCTCGAAGCGGAAGTCGAGCGACTGCGCCCGCTCCGGGTTCACCTCGGTCGCCACGAAGTGCACGATGTCTTTGACCGGGACCAGGTCGCTCGCGCGCAGCAGCGGGTAGGCCATCGCGATGCACGCGACGACGAGCGCCACGCGCACCTGCGTGCGGGGCCCCGCGAAGAAGATGAGGGCCGAGCCGAGCACCCCGTACACGAGGGAGCCGAAGCTCTTGAGGGCGTAGAGCAGCACCGACAGGTACCACGACGTCGTCCAGGTGATCGCCCTCGCGAAGCGCCGGCGGCCCGCGTCGAGCTGCGCCCACGGGAAGCGCCCGACGAACGAGCCCGCGCGCGTGAGCGTCCACGCGGCGAGCACGGCCATCGCGGCGAGGATCGACAACGCGAGGCCGTGCGCCATGAAGACCATCGGCCGGTAGCTTCCGTCCGGTCGGATCGTCTGCAGGAACTGGTGCTGCGCGTAGCCGTAGACCTCCATGTGCAGGACCGGCGCGAAGCGCTTCTCGTACCAGATGAGCGGCGAGTACAGGACGATGGCCAGGATCAGCGCGCGGAAGAGCGTCTCGAGATCGTCGGCCGAGCGATAGAACGTGTAGCCGAGGTAGAACGGAAACAGCTCCATCACGAGCCACGGCAGATAGATGTGAACCGAGTCGTAGAGGTTCAGGCCGGTGATCGCGTGCGGCCCGAAGACGAGCCGATCGGAGTTCATCAGGCTCGTCCCGACCGCGCAGAACAAGCCGAAGAGCGCCGGGAACCACATCGTCTGCCGGAACCGCCCCTGCACGAAGCGCTCGCGGTGGAAGATCCACGCGCCGACGAAGATCCAGAACGACGAGATGACCAGCTTGTCGGAGTCCGGCAGGCCCGGCAGCTTGAAGATGAGGTCGCAGGGCAAGAGCATCACGGAGGCGAGGAAGAGCCCCGCGATGGCCGCCTCCGGGCGCTTGCTCATCCGCATCACCGCGAGGCAGACGAGCGGCCACACGCCGAGCATCAGCACGGCGAAGAGGTTGTGCGCGTTGTGGAGGCTTCGGATCTCCATCTACGCTGCTTCCTCCTTCGGACGGAACGGCGACGCGCCCCCGCGCACGCGCTGCGCGATGGGCCAGAGCCAGTCGAGCCACACGATCGTCGTCACGACGAAGATCACGACCGCGTCGAGGACCACGAAGTCTACCCACATCGTGAGCATGCGCAGCGCGAGCTCACACAGGACGATGGAGACCGCGCCGCGCAGCGCGATCTTCGCGTCCTGCACGTACCCGCGGAGGCCGAGGCGCGAGGCGGCGTAGGCGCTCACGCCGTAGCGGACCAGGTCGCCGACGGCGAACCCGGCGACCGCCCCCGGGAAGCCGGCGAGGTGCCAGCCCACCGGGATGAAGACCACGAGGCCGATGAGCTTCGAGGCGGCGCTGACCGCGGTCCAGCGCGACTCGCCGAGCGCGAGGATGCCCGCCATGTTCGTCTGCTCGCAGGCGATGCCGAACCACACGCCGGTCGCGAGGATCTGCAGCATCCAACCGGCGGCGTAGTACTCGGGCGAGTACAGCATCCGCACGATGGTCGGCCCGCCGGCGACGATGCCGGCCGAGATCCAGCCTCCGATCACGAGCAGCGGCCAGCGGGCCTCGCGGAACGCTTCGCCGAGCGCCTGGCCCTCCCGGCGCATCCGCGCGTAGTACGGGAACAGGACCTGATAGGCGAGCGAGGCGAAGAGGTCGGACACGGGGCCGGCGAGCACGGCGGCGATCGAGTAGACGCCGAGCAGCGCCCCGACGCCGATGAGCTTGCCGAAGACGAAGCGATCCGTCGTCGACGCGAGGTAGCCGAGCATCGTGCTGAGGACGATCCAGCGGCCGAAGTGCAGGAACTCCCTCGCCGCCGTCTTGTCGAAGGTGAAGCGGTTGCGCAGCCCGGGCAGGAGCGTGTGCGTGCCGATGACGAAGACGACCTCTTTGGCGACCTGGCCGGCGACCAGGGCCCAGATCGTCGGGGAGACGACCGCCCAGGCGATCATCACCACCACCGCGAAGAGCTGCGAGCCGATGCTCAGCGCGACGAGCGGCTTCAGGTGCAGGTGTCGCTGGTGGGTCGCGTAGCGCGTCGAGCTCAGGCTCTCGATGATCGCGACGGCAGCCGTGACGGGGAGGATCTTCGCGAGCAGCGGCGTATGATAGACGCTCGCCACGAAGGGAGCGGCTATGAGCAAGCCCGCGGCCACGACGAGGCCACGGATCGCTTCGATGGTCCACGCGGTGTTCTGGAAGCGCTCGTCCTCGCGGTCGTTGTGGATGAGCGACGCGCCGAGGCCGACGTCCGAGAAGAGGTGCAGCCCGATGTAGATCGTGGTGACGATCAGCATCACCCCGAAGTCCTCGGGGGCGAGCAGGCGCGTCATGATGAGGTTGTTCGCGAGCCGGATCGCCTGCGCGCCGCCGTGGCCGAGCGTCGTCCAGAGCGCGCCCTGGGCCGCGCCGCCGCCGCGCGAGTCGTCCGCTGAGGGGGGCTCGGGCGCCGGCGGGGCCACGCTCACATGCGGCGGTGACTCCGAATCGTACTCGTCGTACACGGGCTAGCTGCTCTCATGGGTGCCCGCGGGGGAGGCGGCACGGCGCGCGCAAACGCTCGCTGCGTCGCGGGGGCGCCCGGGTGCCGTGGACCCGCAGGGCCTTCGGCGCGCGCTCACGCGCCCTCGTTCGAGGAGGGCGCCGCGCCGCGCGGCGCGTCCGGCGGGGGCGGGACGGACAGCGACGTCGGGCGCGCGGCGTCTGCCGCCCTGGTCCAGGGCGGGAGCGGCCCGATCCGCGCCTCGGTGGCGGAGATGTCGAGCACGCTGTAGCGAGGCCGCTTCGCCGGGCGCGGGTACTCGCTCGAGGGGCATGGCTCGACGCGGCAGCGGCCCCCCGAGGCGGCGATGACGCGGCAGGCGAGGTCGTACCAGGTGCACTGGCCGCTGTCGGTCACGTGGAAGGTGCCGCGGTGCCCGCCTCGGTACAGCTCGAGCGAGGCGCGCGCGAGGTTCGGCGCGCTCGTCGGGCGGCCGACCTGGTCGTCGACGACGCGCACCTTCTCGCGCTCGGCGCCGAGGCGGACCATCGTGCGGACGAAGTTGTGTCCCCACGGCGCGTGCAGCCAGCTCGTCCGGATGAGCAGGTGGTCGGCGCCCGAGTCCCACAGGCGGCGCTCGCCCTCCGCCTTCGTCTTCCCGTACATGTTGATGGGGTCGTGGGGCGCATCGACCGGGTACGGCTCGCTCGCCTGCCCGTTGAAGACGTAGTCCGTGCTGTAGTGAATGAGCGTCGCGCCGGTCTCCCTGCAGCGCTCGGCCAGGTGACCGACCGCGACGACGTTCAGCTCACGCGCCTTCGTGCGCTCGAACTCGGCGTCGTCGACGTGGGTCCACGCCGCGCAGTTGACGACGAGGTCGTAGCCGGCGACGACGCGGTCGATGCGCGCGCGGTCGGTGATGTCGAGGCGGACGTCGGACGCGGCGACGTAGTCGAGCCCGGCCGCGGTGAGCCGCTGCCCCCAGGCGCGGCCGAGCATGCCGCGGTTGCCGATCAACAGGATGCGCGGTCTACTCATAGTGGGGCAGCTCGTCCGGCGGGATGTCACGTAAGCGCCGGTGGCTCCGGTCGCGCGCCGAGAGGATCGGGGTGCGCGTCGGCCACTCGATGCCGAGATCGGGGTCGTCCCAGGCGACGCCGATCTCGTGATCGGGCTGGTACAGCTCGGTGCACTTGTAGGCGAAGAGCGCGGTCTCGCTCATCACGCAGAAGGCGTGCGCGAAGCCGGGCGGGAGGTAGAACTGCCGGAACGTCCGGCTCGAGAGCGTCGTCGTCACGGACCGGCCGAAGGTCGGTGACCCGACGCGCACGTCCAAGGCGACGTCAAGCACCTCGCCGTCGGCCACCCACGCGAGCTTGCCCTGCGCGCGCGGGTGCTGCAGGTGCAGCCCGCGCAGCGTCCCTCGCGCCGACCGCGAGAGGTTGTCCTGCACGAAGCGCCCCGGCAGCCCGGCCGCCGCGTAGCGCTCGACCTGGTAGGTCTCGACGAAGAAGCCCCGGGCGTCGCCGAACACCTTCGGTTCGACGATGAGCACACCGGGAATTTCGGTCTGCTGAACTTGCATCACACGTCCAACCCGTCTGCCAGCCGGCGCAGGTACCGGCCGTACTCGGTCTTGGCGAGCGGCGCCGCGAGCGCGCGCAGCGCGGCCTCGTCGATCCACCCGCGCCGGAACGCGATCTCTTCGGGGCACGAGACGCGCAGCCCCTGCCGTTCTTGGATGGTCTGGATGAAGTTGGCCGCCTGGAGCAGGGCCTCGTGCGTGCCGGTGTCGAGCCAGGCGACGCCGCGTCCGAGCTTTTCGAGGTGGAGCTGGCGCTGGTCGAGGTACAGGCGGTTCAGGTCGGTGATCTCGAGCTCGCCGCGCGCGGACGGCCGCAGCGACTCGGCGAGCTCGACCACCTGCGCGTCGTAGAAGTACAGCCCGGCGACGGCGTAGTTCGAGCGCGGCTCGGCCGGCTTCTCTTCGAGGCCGATCACCGTGCCGTTCCGGTCGAACTCGGCGACACCGTAGGCGCTCGGGTTGTCGACGTAGTACCCGAAGACGGTCGCGCCCTCGGTCCGCGCGGCGCTCTCGCGGAGCAGGCCCTGTAGCCCGTGCCCGTAAAACACGTTGTCGCCCAGCACGAGCGCGCAGGGGTCGCCCGCGATGAACTCCTTGCCGATGAGGAACGCCTGCGCGAGCCCGTCCGGGCTCGGCTGCACCGCGTACTCGATGCGCATGCCCCACTGGCTCCCGTCGCCGAGCAGCCGGCGGAAGAGCGCCTGCTCGTGCGGCGTGTTGATGACGAGCACATCGCGCACGCCCGCGAGCATCAGCGTGCTGAGCGGGTAGTAGATCATCGGCTTGTCGTAGATCGGCATGAGCTGCTTGCTCACCGCGAGGGTGAGCGGATGAAGCCGCGTGCCGCTGCCGCCTGCGAGGACGATGCCTTTACGAATCATGGGTGCCCCTGCCCTGCTTGGGACCGCCGCCGGCGCGATGCCGAGCTTCGGCTAGCCACGGTCCCCGTAGTTGGCGTCGAGCCAGTTGCGGTACTCCCCGGAGCGCACCTTGTCGACCCACTCGCTGTGGTCGAGGTACCACTGCACGGTCTTGCGCAGACCCGTCTCGAAGGTCTCCTTGGGCGTCCACCCGAGCTCTTCGCCGATGCGGCTCGCGTCGATCGCGTAGCGGTGATCGTGGCCCGGGCGATCTTTGACGTAGGTCTTCAGCGCGAGCAGCCCGTCGACGTCTTGCCCGGTGAGCTCGGCGACGGTCTCGCAGAGGCGATCGACCACGTCGATGTTCCGCACCTCGTTGTGCCCGCCGATGTTGTAGGTGCGCCCGACCGCGCCGCGCTCGACCACCGCCCAGATCGCCTCGCAGTGGTCGGTGACGTAGAGCCAGTCGCGCACGTTCGTGCCCTCGCCGTAGATCGGCAGAGGCTTTCGCTCGAGGCAGTTGAGGATCATCAACGGGATGAGCTTCTCCGGGAACTGGAGCGGCCCGTAGTTGTTCGAGCAGTTGGTGATCTTCACCGGCAGGCGGAAGGTGCGGTGGTACGCGCGCACGAGGTGGTCGCTCGCGGCCTTCGACGCGGAGTACGGGCTCGACGGGTCGTAGCGCGTGTCCTCGGTGAAGAGCCCGGTCGGGCCGAGCGAGCCGTAGACCTCGTCGGTGCTGACGTGGTGGAAGAGCCCGTCACCGGGCGCCCACCGCGTGCGGGCGGCCTCGAGGAGGTTGAACGTCCCCTCGATGTTGGTCCGCACGAACTGGCGCGGGCCGAGGATGCTGCGGTCCACGTGGCTCTCGGCGGCGAAGTGCACGACGCAGTCCGGCTCGTGCTCCGCGAAGAGCGCCTGCACGGCGTCCGCGTCGGTGATGTCCACGCGGGCGAACGCGTAGTTCGGGCGATCGGCGATCGGGTCGAGGCTCGCGGGGTTCGCCGCGTAGGTGAGCGCGTCGACGTTGATGAAGCGGTGCTCCGGGTGGCGGGGCACCAGCAGGTTCAAGAAATTCGCGCCGATGAAGCCGGCGCCGCCCGTGACGAGGATGTTCATGGCGTGCGTGTTTCCTCCGGAAAAGGGACAGCGAGGCCGGCCTCGGTGCGCCCGCAGTCTAGCAGCGCGGCGCAGCCCTTCGATAGCGCGACCGGCGACCGGCGCGCCGCGCTCACCGCTCCTCCTTGCGCTTGGTGCGCTGCCAGGTCTTCTGCCCGCGGCCCAAGAAGAAGGCGAGGTAGAGCGGGATCTTCCACAGCACGTAGAAGGGCGCGGCTACCAGGGTGCGGAAGGGGACGAACGCGCGGGCGTGGCGCGCCCAGGCGAGCAGGACCGCGACGCCGACGAGGGCGAGCGCTGCCGCCGTGACGACGAGCGGCGCCGCGGAGCCGCCGAGCCCGACCAGCGCCGCTCCGAGGACGGCGAGCGCGACCAGCGTGGCGACGAGCAAGGCGAGCGGCGGCACGCAGAGGTCGAGCGAGGTGGCGATCAGATCGCGGTCGCGCCGCGCGATGCCGCGGGCGAGCGACGCGGGCCCGTAGCGGAAGAGCATCGTCAAAAAGCCATGCTCCCACCGCCGGCGCTGGCCGAGCGCGTCGCCACGGTCTGGAGGCAGCTCGCTCCGCACCTGCGCCGTCGGCAAGAACCACGGCGCGCGCCCGGCCGCGGCGAGCTGCAGCCCCATGAGCTGGTCCTCGGCGAGAAACGAGCCGGTCTCGGGCGCGTCGCGGAGCACCCCGAAGGGGAAGGCCATGCCGCTGCCCGCGAGGTGGCAGGGCAGCCCGAGCCGATGCAGGCCGAGCGGCCGAACGAGGTTGCGCACGACGAGCGCGAGCGCCGACACCGCAGCGAGCGCCGAGTCCGAGCCCGTCCCGAACAGATACACCGCCTGGGTCGGCCGCCCCGTATGCGCGGCCTCGCGCGCGAGCTGGTCGAGCGCGCCGAGCGACAGGCGGCAGTCCGCGTCGACGATGACGACGACGTCGGGAGGCGCCGCCGCGAGGTGCGCGACGCCGTGCACGATCGCGTAGCCCTTGCCGCGTCGCTCCGCGTCGGTGCGCTCGGTCACGCCGGCGCCCTCGGCCCGGGCGATCTCCGCGGTCGCGTCCGAGCAGTTGTCCGCGACGACCAGGACGCGGTCGTCCTCGCCGAGCTCGGGCGCGAGCGCCCGCAGGGTCTCGGCGAGCACCGCCGCCTCGTCGTGCGCCGGCATCAGGACGGCGGCGCTCGGCCGGGGCGCGGTCGGGTCGAAGCGTGGGGCGCGCGGCCGGAACAGCGACGCGACGCACTCGACGAAGAACACCGTCGACGGCACGGCGAGGAGCACGGCGACGACGCCGAGCGCCACGCCCGCGACGGCGAGCGCGCCGGTCACGCCGGCCCCCTCGCCGCGGCGCAGGCGCCGGCGCCCATCGACAGCGGTCCCCCCACCGGCGCCTCCATCAGCGTCGCAGCTCGTCGACCGGTGCGTAGATGCCCTCGCGCACCACCACGTCGCGGTCCGCCTCGGGCGCCCACCCGAGCTCCTGCCGCGCCTTCGCCGACACGAAGGGCGCCGCGCAGGTGCGCCCGTCCCAGTTGTAGTAGCTAGGCGTCACGCGGCGGGGGTCCCGGCCGACCGACTTGATCACCCACTTCGCGAGGTCTTCGCCGAAGTAGAGCGCGGGCGAGGTCTCGACGCGGCGGATGTGCACGCCGGAGCGCGTCTCGAGCTCGTCGAGGTAGTCCTGCGCCGTCAGCACCGGCTCGCCGACCAGGTTGTAGGACTCGCCGTCGATGCCCTCGACGCCGTAGGCGCGCGCCATCGCGTCGGCGACGTCGTCGACGAGCACGATCGGCAGCGGGTCGTTGCCGCTCCCCCACAGCCTGCACACGCTCGTGTACGGCCACATGCCGACCCCCCAGTGGAAGGGGCTGCCTCCGCTGCCGAGCACGATGCCGGGCCGGAAGATGACGACCTCGAGCGCATGCGTCCTTGAGAAGTCGAGCAGGAGCCGCTCACACTCGACCTTCGCGCGGGAGTAGAGGTTCGTCCGGACGACGCCCGGGTGCGGCGGGGTCTGCTCGGTGATCGGCCCGGCGCGGCGGCCGGCGTAGTAGATGGCGATGGTCGAGGTGTAGTGCAGGCGCTTGACCCCGTGGCGCTCGGCCGCCTCGGCGAGGTTGCGTGTGGGCTCGACGTCCGTCCGGAGGTAGTCGTCCCACGTGTGCCCGTCGCCGCGAGCGAGGTGGTAGACCTGCTCGATGCCGTCGAGCGCCGCGTCGACCGACGCGAAGTCACCCATGTCGCCGCGGACGATCTGCACGCCCGCCACGTCGATCTCGGGGGGCGCGTTGTCCGGTGAGCGCGCGAGCACGCGGACGGTGTGGCCGTCCGCGCGCAGCCGCCGCACGAGCGCGCGCCCGATGAAGCCGGTCCCGCCGGTGACGAGCACGTTCGGGCGCTTGCGGGTCTTGCGCGGCGCCCGGCGCTGCGTCGCCGCGCCCGAGGCATCGTCTCGCGGGAGCCCGGCCGCCGCGCCGGCGCGCTCGGCGAGCGCGATGGTCTCGACGCCCATGTCCGCCCCAAGCCGCGCGTCGACCGCCTCCGGGTAGCCGGCGTAAAAGTCCTCGATGGCGCGCGCGATGCTGTCGTCGAAGGGTTTGCCATGTGCGCCAGGCGCGAGCGGCGCGCCCATCTTCGACAGGACGAAGCGCCCGAGCGTCGAGTGCGCCTGCGCGACGGTGTCGCGCGCGACGCCGAGCACCGCCGCGTAGCGATCGATGTCGAGCATCTGGGCCGTGTGGGTCTGCAGCGCGTAGGTGTTGCGCTCGAAGTCGGCCGTCGCGACCCCCGCCGTGCCGCGCACGTGCACGTAGTGCTCCGGGTAGCCGTCGATGAAGCTGAAGCGCAGGCGCACCGTCGCCTTGCCCCGCGCGCCGTCGCACTCCCACCGGCGGTAGAAGACGCGCCGGTTCGGGAGCTCGATGCGGTCCGAGGCCCGCACGGCGAGCGTCTCCGGCGCGCCGCCGAGCAGGTGCAGCGCGTGCGCGAACGAGTGCGGCCCGACCTCGACCAAGATCGTCTCCGGGCGAGAGAACATCCACCCGCCGTAGGGGCCGCCGAGGAGCTGGCCGAGCGGCTTGTTCCAGACGATGTCGAGCTGGTCGAGCTCGCCCAGCGTGCCCGCCTCGAGGTCCGCGAAGAGCCGCTCGTAGATCGGGAAGTACAGGAAGTTGTGGCTCACGCCGACGACGCGGCCGAGCTGCCGCGCGCGGTCGCGCACCCGGCGCGCCTCGGCCTCCGTCGCGCACATCGGTTTCTCGAGGAAGACGTCGACGCCCGCCTCGAGCGCGGCCACGGCGAGTCGCTCGTGCGCGTCCGGCGGCGCGAGCAGATGCACGACGTCGAGCTGCTCCTTCGCGAGCATCTCCGCGAGGTCGGTGTAGACGGAGGGCACGCCGTGCTCGGTGGCGATGGCCTCGGCGCGCGCGCGGCTCAGGTCGCAGATGGCGCGCAGCTCGACGCCCGGGATCTGCTGAAGCGCCTTGACGTGAAATTCGGCGATGTAGCCTGCGCCGAGGACGCCGACTGCGCGGGGCGCACGCGCCCGAGGGGCTTGGTCGTTCATGGGTTCTCTCGTCGGTTGGGCTCGAGGGGGCCGGCGGGCGACCCGAGGCGAGCGCGCACACGTCATGGACGCTTGTGCTCGATGATAAGCGGATCGTGACCGCGGGCGCGGTCGTAGTGATAGCGCAGCAGCCCCGTCAGCTCCGGTAGCTTGCCCGCCGTGCACGAGAGCGCCCAGGCGATGCTCTCCTCGCGGGTGAAGCCCTGCCGCCGCGTGCGGCGAGCGATGCGCGCGACCTGCGCCGGGTAGAGCCCGAGCAGGCCGAGGGACAGGCCGAGCGTCGGCGCCGCGAGGCCGAGCGCGACCGCCGGGACGCCGAGGCCCCAGAGCCACACGCGGCGCACCTCGCCGGTGAAGTAGCGCTCCGGCCCCTCGCCGTGGAGCGCGGCCACCTGCGCGTACGCGTGCCCGGCGCGCTTGGCGCGCTGCCACCACTGGGTGAAGTGGTGCATGTCCGCGTCGTGCCAGGCCGAGGGCGCGTCGAGCCGGTAGAGCACCCCGCCCGCGGCGCGAAGACGGACGCCGAGCTCGTCGTCTTCGGCGGCGATGACGCGCGGGTCGTAGCCGCCGACGGCCTCGAGCGCGGCGACGCGCATCATCACGTCGCCCCCGAACGCCGTGGTCTCGCCAGGCGCGCCGATGCGCCACTCGACGTCGCAGAGGCGGTTGTAGACGCTCTGCTCCGGGAAGCGCTCGCGGCGGTGGCCGCACACGGCGACGACCTCGGGGCGCGCGTCAAAGAGCGCGACCGCGCGATCGATCCAGCCCGGCGCGAGGACCATGTCGCCGTCGAGGAACTGCACGAGCTCGACGTCCGGCCAGCGCTCGGTGAGGCGCTCAAAGCCCGCGTTGCGCGCGCGAGCGGCGCTGAAGGGGCGGGACATGTCGAGGTCGACCACCTCGGCGCCGCGCGCGCGCGCCTCCGCGCAGCTCGCGTCGGTCGAGCCGGAGTCCACGTAGACGACCGCCCCCGTGACGTCGGCCACGGAGTCGAGCGCGGCGACCAGGCGCGCGCCCTCGTTGCGGCCGATGAGCACGACACCGACGCGCGCGCCGGCGCTGTCGCCCGCGGCGTCCGTCACGCCTCGCCCTTCCGCGACGCGAACCAGCGCGCGGTCTGCGCGAGGCCCGCCTCGAAGGAGACGACGTCGCCGAGCGGCGAGGCAGGGCCGGCGTCGAGCACGGAGCGCTCGAGGTCGCCCGCGCGGCGCGGCCCTGGACGCACGACCGCCTCGCGCCCGACCGGGACGAGCTCGACGATCAGGCGCTCGGCGATCTCCTGGGTCGCCGTCTCGCGGCCCGTGCACACGTTCAGCACGGGCGCCTCGATCGACCCGGCGCAGGCGAGCAGGTTCGCGCGCACGACGTCGCTCACGAAGATGTAGTCGCGCACGCAGCCGGGGTCGCCCACCTCGCGGCGCGCGTTCACCTGCAGCGGCTCACCCCGGAGCAAGCGCTCGCTGAAGATCGCCACGACGCCCGCCTCGCCGTGCGGGTCCTGCCTCGGGCCGTACACGTTGGCGTAGCGGAGCACCGTCGAGCGCAGGCCGTGCTCGCGCTCGTAGCACCGGAGGTAGCCCTCGCCGGCGAGCTTCGTCGTGGCGTAGGGGCTGAGCGGCAGCGGCGTCCAGTCGACCGTCGCGCGCTGACCGTCCGGCACCTCGCCGTAGATGGCGCCGCCGGTGCTCGCGAACACCACGCGCCCGACGTCGTGGCGGACGCACGCGTCGAGGACGTTGAGCGTCCCGAGCACGTTGATGGTCGCGTCGAGGTGCGGGTCGCGCGCGCTCACCGAGACGCTCGTCTGCGCGCCCTGGTGGGTGACGACCTCCGGCCGAAACCGCGCGACGGCCGCGTCTACCGCGGCCGCGTCGCGCAGGTCGGCCTCGACCAGCTCCGCGCCCCGCGGGACGTTCTCGCGGTGCCCCGTGCTGAGGTCGTCGAAGACCAGGACTTCGTGTCCCGCCTCGAGCAACCCGTCTGCGATATGGCTGCCGATGAAGCCGGCGCCCCCCGTGACCATGACCTTCACGCGACCACCCTATCAACCTCGGGAAGCCGTCGCACCTCGACGGCGTGGTTTCAGTGCGCGCGCCCGGCGAGCGAGCGCGAGGCTACCTCGGGAGCGAGCGAGGCGGCGGCTCGCTGTCGGCCAGCGCGTTCGGCTCGAGGAAGTCGAGATCGTGCAAAAAGCGCGCGATCTCGACCATGTACTCGCCGCGGTCCATGTGCAGCAGGTGGCTGCCGGGGAACCAGTGGATGCGCGGGCGGTCCCAGTGGTCCCAGAGCACGCGGCTGTGCTTCGGCGGCGCGAGGCGGTCGCCGACGCCGGCGACGATCATCAGGCGATCGCGCGGCAAAGCGGGCGGGTACGTGAGCGGGCAGGTCACGGCGAGCATGCGCCGGGCGACCCGCAGATCCTTGCGCACCGCGGCGAGCGCGCCGTTCAGCAGCACGCCGATCGGCTGCCACTCGAGCACGAGGTCGGCGAGGCTCGTGACCGGCACGATCGGCACGGCGAACGCGAGCCGCGGCTCGGCCGCCGCGAGCAGCGCCGTCGTGAACGCGCCGAGGCTCACGCCCATCGCGCCGACCGCGGGCACCCGACGCGCCTCGAGGAGCCAGTCGACCAGGACGCGCGCGTCATAGACGGACTGCGCCGCCGCCTCGTTGATCCGTGACGGCCCGCCGGCGAAGTACCCGTGCCCGGAGAAGGGCGAGTGCCGGGTCTGGCGCTCGCCGTGGAAGGGCAGGGTCATGAGCAACACGTCGCAGCCCATCCGGTAGAACCACGGCAGCGCGAAGAACCACTCGTTGATGAGGTAGAAGTCCGCCGTGAACCCGTGCAGCGCGAGGATCGTCGGCCGCGGCCCGTCGTGGTGGCGCCAGTAGCGCGCGCGCACCCGGTGGTTGTCGCGGTGGCGCAGGTAGCTCCGGTGCTGGGCCGGGTTCACCGGCTGGAACGGGCTGTCGAAGCTCAGCGCCTCGCACGTCCCATCCTCCGGCTCGAAGCGCGGGAACCACCGCGCCGGGCCCGCCTCGACGCGGACGCCGTGGAGCGGCGCGACGAAAAACGCCGAGGCGTCGCCGCGCTCGGCGATGGGGCCGTAGAAGTCGAGGTCGCGCAGCGCCTGGCGCAGGCGCAGCGGGTGGTAACCGACGGGGAGCGCGAGGGCGCTCACGAGCGACGCGCCCGCGGTCCGGAGCGCGACGTCCGTGATCGCCGTCGCGGACACGCGCAGCCTGTCGCCGCGGCCTAGCTCGAAGGGCTCGCGGGTGCGCGCGAAGTCGAGGGGCAGGTCGTCCCACCAGCGGCCCTCGCGGATGAGCGGCGCCGCCCGCTCGGTGGCGCGGGCCGCGTTTCGGGAGACGATGGGAGCGCGCGACACGTGAGTGAATCTAGCACCCCGCGGACAGGCGCCCCAAGGATGGGACGGGCGGTCTCCACGACGCCGGCAGCACTCGCGACCGGAGACCGCCCTCACCCACCCGCGGCGGGCGTCAGTCGTGGTCGAAGCGGTCGGCGCGCGCGTCCTCGCCCGAGCCGGCCTCTGCCGCCCCGATCGGCGCCTCGGGCGGGCCCGCCGGCAGCGACCCGACGCTGTTGCGTGAGCCGGTCTCGTTGAGCGCCGGGGTGCCGGGCGCTGCGGTGCCGGGCGCGGCGGTGACGGGCGCGGCGGTGACGGGCGCGGCCGCCGGGACCGGCGTCACCGTGAACGTCGCGCTGTCGAGCCGTGTCCCGTCCGCGCGCTCCACGACGACCTCCCAGGGGCCGGGGCGCGTCGCGTACTGCGTCCAGGCCCAGGTGCGCCAGCGAGGCACCGAGGCCGGCACGTCGAGGAGCACATCGCCGGTCACCGCGTGGTCCGGCCCGAGAAAGCGCACCCGCACCTTGCCCGGACCATCTCCGTCGTTGCGCAGGTCGACGAAAGCGTACAGGCGCTTCGGCTTCGCCTCGAACTCGGTCGCCGGTTCGAGCGGCTCCCGGTCGACGATGGCGCGCGTCAGGGCGACGCGGCGGACGGACACGTCGGCGCGCCCGAATTCGGTCGCGTCGGTGTCACCCTCGGTGGCCGCCGGCTCCGCGGCGGGCGCGACGGGCTGCGCAGGCGGCTGCGCGTCGGCCGAGGGTACGGGCTCGATCGCGCCGTCGAGCGGCGGCGGAGCGTCGGCGAGC
>JAGQJE010000129.1 GCA_020430775.1 Myxococcales bacterium | reverse complement strand
CGCTCGGCCTGCGCGCGCTTCTCGGGCTTGTCGAGCTCGCGCATGAAGTCGGCGCGCGATCGCTTGACCTCGAACGCCGCGCGGTGTCCGCGCTTGCTCGGCCACGAGTTGAGCGCGACGACGTCGAATCGCTGGGCGGCGCCCTTCGCCCAACCAGTGCCGGCGCGCAACTCGACGAACGTAATCCACTCTGGCGCCGGGTAGCGCGCCACCGTGAGCGCTTCGAGGTCGATCGCTTCGCTCACCGGCCGCCTCGGTCCCGCAGGTCGAACGCGACGATAGCGAGCCCGACGACCGCCATCGCCCACAGGAGCGCGGCGCTCACTGAGGGCCCCCGAGGCGGAGGTCTTCGCCGCGGACGTGGATGACTCGGCCGTGACCGCGCCAGCGCGAGGCGATGCGGCCGCCGACGCGTTCGATGGCGTGCTCGGCGTCGAGGTTGGTGGTGATGATCGTGCGCCGAGGCGAGCCCGCGAGGCGTCGGTCGACCAGCTCCTCGAGCGCTGCCAGGAACCTCCCGTCGTCGAGCCGCTCGGTGCCGAGGTCGTCGACGATGAGGATCGCGTGATCGACGCGGCCCGCGCGCTCTCCGTGTTCTCGCTCGTGCCGCCACGGGTCGAGGTAGCGAGCGAGCGCCGGGGCGCGGATGAGCGCTGCGTCCCGCGGGTCTTTCGCCACCTGGCGCGCGGCGGCGCACGCGGCGACCGTCTTGCCGGTGCCGACCCCGCCCGAGAGCACCACGAACCGTTCGCCCGCGCGCCGTAGCCACCGCCGCACGTGGCGCACGGCGTCAGTCGGCTGGATCGCGTCGTCGACGATCGCGGTCGCGTCCTCGGCCGGGATGTGCCCCGAGAGCCACGCGAGCCACGCCGCACGTAGGTCCGCCGCGTCGAGCTCGCCTCGGGCGCGCCGCTTTTCGCGCTCTTCGGCGCCGCGTTCCCGGTCGGAGGCCTCGAGCGAGAGCCCGCGCGCCTGCGCTTCTCGCGCCTGCGCTTCGAGGGCGGCCCGCATCGCACGATCCACCGCCTCGCGTAGCGCCTCGACCTCGCTCATTCGGCCGCCTCGAGCAGCTCCGCCTCGTCCGGGTCGGGGCCCCAGACCTCATCCGGGTCGTCCCCGTGCTCGTTGAACCACGCGTGCGACCGGAGCGCCGGCCTAGCGCCCCTAGCGGCCGTGACGGGCGATCTGCGACCTCGCTCTTCGCCGCGCACGATGCCGAGCAGGTACTGCT
>JAGQJE010000128.1 GCA_020430775.1 Myxococcales bacterium | reverse complement strand
GAGCCGGCCCCCGCGCCCGACGCGCCGTCGCCGCAGCCCTGATCCGGGCGCACATGTCGAGCGAGCGCCTCCGCCCCGCGCGCTACGAGCGGCCCGACCGCCGCTGGTCGAAGCCGGGGCTCCCGTGGGCGCGTTGGGCGGTGCTCTGCACCATCGGGGCGCTCGCGCTGGTGGGCTACCGCGTGCAGGAGCGCGTCCGCGCGGCGGACGTCCGCGAGCGGATCGGCGCCCTGTACGACGACGACGTGCGGCCGTGGGCGCCGAGGGTCGACGCGCGAGAGACGACGCTCGAGCGGCTGCTCGACACCGCCGCGTCGGCGGGTCGACCGCTCCCCGCCCAGACCGAGCCCGGGTTCGACGTCGACGCGTTTCGGCGTGAGGGGCTGCTCTACCTGCACCTCACGCGGCGCGAGGCGCGTGACGCGGACGCGCTGCGGGTCGCGCTCGCCGAGACCCGCCCCGACGCGGTCGCGCGCTGCCTCGGGGTCGAGGCGCTGTCACCGCGCGCGGTGTTGGCCGACCGCGCGCGCCTCGGGAGCACGTGGCTCGACGAGGCTCGCGCGACGGAGGGTACGCTGCGCTTGCGGGTCATCGAGGCGGAGCTGCGGCGCTTCATCGAGGCGCGCATGCCGGACGTGCGGCGCTTCGTCGGGGCCCGGTACTTCTTGCTCCTGCTCGCGGACGACGCCGCCCCGGCGTCGAGCGTCGATGCCTACGTCTGGGATCTCTCACCGGACGACGCGCCCGTGACCGGGCAGACGCGGGCGGCGCCCCGGCAGATCGCACGCGCGCGCGTCACGCCGCGGGGCGCGCTCGTTCCGGTCCGGATCGCCATCGGGGCTGCGGGCGCGACCGATCCGATGCCTTCCGATGAGGCCGCGGTCGCCGCCGCCGACTGCTCCCTCGCCGCGCAGCTCGAGCGCCTTTGAAGCGTCACTCACCGGCCGCCGACAGGTCTGATACACGCGACGGGCCGAGGGGGCGCGGTTCCGCTCGGTGAGACACCTAGAGTCACGCCCCGACTCGAGCGTGCGACAGTGCCCGCCCGAGCGGCAGCGCCGGAGCTCGATACTGCGCCGAAGCTCGCGCCTGCGGCGGAGCCCGACCCCGCGCCTGTGCCCGCGCCGGCGCCGGCGCCCGACCCGAACCTGCGCTCGAATCGAAGTCCCACTCCGCGCGCCTCGGCCCGCCCAGGGGCGCCCCGCGGGTCCGGTTGGCGCGTCGATTCGCCCATGGTATACGACGCGCGCCCCGCTCCGGGGCCGGACACCGCAGGTGCCCGAAATCACACACACCTCCCGGCTCGAACGGCCGGCCCGGTGCCCGCGCTCACGCGTTGGGTCGCCGGCCGGGGAGGTGGAAGACCAACCGGAAAGGAACGAGCCCATGGTACAGCCCAACCACGAGATCCAAGAAGCCCCCGAGCTCGCCGCCCTCGGTAGCCCCGACGTCGCGAGCGGCGACCTCCCCATCGGTCTGCGTCCGCTCATCGAAGCGGGCGTGCACTTCGGCCACCAGACGCAGCGCTGGAACCCGAAGATGCGCCCGTACATCTACGGGGTCCGCAACGGCATCCACATCATCGACCTCGACCAGACCGCCCAGCTCTTCAAGGCGGCGTTCGAGTTCGTCACGCGCCAGGTCGCAAACGGCGGGCAGGTGCTCTTCGTCGGCACGAAGCGGCAGGCGGCCGAGGTCATCGAAGAAGAGGCGGCGCGCGCCAGCCAGTTCTTCGTCACGGGCCGCTGGCTCGGCGGCACGCTCACCAACTTCAAGACGGTCAAGACCGGCATCGAGCGGCTCCGCGATCTCGAGCGCCAGGACGAGGACGGCACCCTCGACCGCCTCTCGAAGAAAGAGGCGCTGCACCTGCGGCGTGAGCGCGACAAGCTCGACAAGTTCCTCGGCGGCATCAAGCTCATGAGCACGCTGCCGAAGGTCATGTTCGTCATCGACCCGCACCACGAGCACATCGCCGTGAGCGAGGGCCGCAAGCTCCACATCCCCATCGTCGCGCTGACCGACTCGAACTGCGACCCGGACCTCATCGACTTCGTCATTCCCGGCAACGACGACGCGATCCGCTCCATCAAGCTCATCACGTCGCGCATCGCCGACGCGTGCGTCGAGGGCCAGCAGCAGCAGCGCGCGCGCCAGCAGAACCCCGAAACCTACACGGCGGGCGTCGCGGCCGACAGCGTACAGGTCGAGTTCGCGCGGACCAAGCGCCCCGGCCCCGAGGGCGCCGCCTGAGGCGGCGCACTGCATCTTTCGAGCGACGAGAGGATATACAGACATGGCTGAGGTCACCGCCCAGATGGTGAAGTCCCTCCGGCAGCGCACCGGCGCCGGCATGATGGACTGCAAGAACGCGCTCCTCGAGAACGACGGCGACGAAGAGAAAGCCGTCGAGCACATCCAGAAGAAGGGCCTCGCGAAGGTCGCCAAGAAGGCCGGCGCGATCGCCGCCGAGGGCGTCGTGCACGCCTACATCCACGCGGGCAGCCGCATCGGCGTGCTCCTCGAGGTCAACTGCCAGACCGACTTCGTCGCGCGCAACGACGAGTTCAAGAGCTTCGTCGCCGACACCGCGATGCAGATCGCGTCGATGTCGCCGTTGTACGTCCGCGCGGAGGAGATCCCCGGCGCCGACCTCGCGAAGCAGCGTGAGATCTTCGAGGGCCAGCTCGCCGAGGAGGCGAAGCAGACCGGCAAGGACAAGCCGGCCGCCGCGGTCGAGAAGATCGTCGAGGGCAAGATCGCCAAGTGGGTCAAGGACGCGTGCCTCGTCGACCAGGTGTCCATCATGGGCGACGACAAGAAGACGGTGCAGTCGCTCTGCGACGAGCTGTCCGCGAAGCTCGGCGAGAAGCTCTTCATCCGGCGCTTCGTGCGCTACGAGCTCGGCGAGGGCCTCGAGAAGAAGAAGAACGACCTCGCCGCCGAGGTGGCAGCGACGCTCGCGGGCTGAGCGGACGGCGCGAGCGTCGCCGCTGCACCACCCGACGCCCGTCGGGCGACCGCGCCGGTTCTTCGACGGGCTGCTAGGTTGAGTCACCGATGGCAGCAGGAGCAACGGAGCCCGCATGATCCAAGGTCCCCAGCTCGAGCGCGTGATGCTGAAGCTCTCCGGCGAAGCCCTGTGCGGCGAGGTCGGGGGCTACGGCATCCAGCCCGAGACCCTGCGCGAGTTCTGTCTCGAGATCGCCGAGGTCCACGCCCTCGGGACCGAGATCGGCATCGTCATCGGCGGCGGCAACATCTTCCGCGGCCTGAAGGGCAGCGCGAGCGGCATGGACCGCTCGAGCGCCGACTACATGGGCATGCTCGCGACGGTCATCAACGGCATCGCCCTGCAGGACGGCCTCGAGAAGGCCGGCGTCGACACGCGCGTCCTCAGCGCGCTCGAGATCCGCCAGGTCGCCGAGCCGTACATCCGCCGTCGCGCGATCCGCCACCTCGAGAAGGGGCGCGTGGTCATCTTCGCGGCCGGGACCGGCAACCCGTACTTCTCGACCGACACGGCCGCCGCGCTGCGCGCGATGGAGATCCACGCCGCGGCCCTCTGCAAGGCGACGAAGGTCGAGGGCATCTACGACAAAGACCCCCACGTGCACGACGACGCGCGTCTGTACCGGCGCCTCAGCTACGACCGCTTCCTCGCCGACCGCGTCGGCGTGATGGACTCGACGGCCGTCTCGTTGTGCCGCGACAACAAGCTGCCCATCCGTGTGTTCGCGCTGGGGGAGCGAGGCAACATCAAGCGAGTGGTGCAGGGCGAAGACGTCGGCACCCTCGTCACCGACCGCGAATAGGACGCAAGGGCCACCATGTTGGACGAAACGCTACAAGACCTCGAATCGGCCATCGACAAGGCGAAGACCTCGCTCCGGCGCGCGCTCGCGAAGATCCGCACCGGGCGCGCCAACCCGGACATCCTCGACGCGGTGCGCGTCGACTACTACGGCTCGCCCACGCCGCTCCGGCAGCTCGCGTCGATCGCGGTGCCCGAGCCTCGCATGATCACCGTCAAGCCCTTCGACCGCTCGCAGATCGCGGCGATCGAGCGGGCCATCCTCGAGGCGCAGCTCGGCCTGAACCCGTCGAACGACGGCGAGCTCATCCGCATCCCGATGCCGCCGCTCACCGAGGAGCGCCGGCGGGAGCTCACCAAGGTCGCCCGCAAGGAGGGCGAGGACTGCAAGGTCGCCATCCGCAAGGCGCGCCACGACGCCAAGGATCTGATCGACGCGCTCCAAAAGGACGGCGACGTCGGTGAGGACGCGGCCGACCGAGCGCGCAAGACGCTCGAGGAGACCGTGAAGGTGGGCGCGGCCGAGGTCGACGCGATCGTCGCCTCAAAGGAAAAAGACATCCTCGAGGTCTGAGTCGCGCCCCGGACCTCGCGCTCGAGCGGCGCCGCGCCGGGGTCCCCGAGGATCTCCGTCGGGGGCGGGGTCGGGCAGAGGCGCGGGATCGGGCGCGGGGTCGGGGTCGGGGTCGCGTTCGGGCGCGGGGTCGGGGTCGGGCACAGGCGCGGGATCGGGCACGGGGTCGGGGTCGGGCGCGGGGTCGGGGTCGGGCGCGGGGTC
>JAGQJE010000127.1 GCA_020430775.1 Myxococcales bacterium | reverse complement strand
CTCCTCGGGCGCCGGCGGCTCGAGCGGCTTGCGCGCCGGGGCGTTGAGGTGGACTGCGCCGGCGGGGGGCCCCTTCGCCGCCGCGACCGCTTGCGCCGCGCTTCGGCAGAGCGCCGCGAACGCGCGCGCGTCGAGGTCCGGGTAGCCGGGGGCGGGTGCCGCGCCGAGCTCGATGAAGCGCCGCACGTGCACGCCAAAGAGGCGCGTCTGGTCGATGGTCTGGTTCGCGCCCGAGCCGTGCAGCTCCGGTGGCCGATCGGCCGACAGCACGAGGAGCGGCACCTGCGCGCTCGACGCCTCGATGACGGCCGGGTAGTAGTGCGCCGCCGCGGTCCCCGAGGTGCACAGCAGCAGCGAGGGCACGCCGGTGACGCGCGCCTGCCCGAGCGCGAAGAAGCCGGCCTCGCGCTCGTCGATGACGTCGTGGCATCGGAGCCCGGGCTCGGCGTCGGCCGCGAGCACGAAGGGCGTCGAGCGCGAGCCGGGGCTGATGACGACGTCGCGGACGCCCGCGCGCCGCAGCGCTCCGAGCAGCACGCGCGCCCACTCCGCCTGGACGCTAGCGCTCTCCCGCATCGAGGGCTCCGAGCACGGGCTGCATCTTGAGCTCGGTCTCGTCGTACTCGGCGGCTGGTTCGGAGTCGCGGACGACGCCCGCGCCCGCGTAGACGTACGCGTGGTCGCCGGCGATGAGGCCGGACCGCAGCGCGACGACGAAGCGGCCGTCCCCCTGCGCGTCGAACCACCCGAACGGCGCGGCGTACCAGCCGCGAGGCGCCTGCTCGCGCGTGGCGATCCACCGCATCGCTGCGTCGGTCGGGACGCCGCCCACCGCCGGCGTCGGGTGGAGCGCGGCGACCAGCTCGAGCACGTGCCGGTCGTCCGAGAGCCGCCCCTCGATCGGCGTCTCCATGTGCAGGAGGTTCGGGAGCTCGCGGATGCGAGGTGCGCGCGCCGCGTGCAGCTCGCTGCAGAGCGGACGGAGCGCCTGGACGATGGCGCGGACGACGAGCGCGTGCTCTTCGCGGTCCTTGCCGCTCGCGAGGAGGTCGGCGGCGCCGCCGCGCCCGATCGAGCCGGCGAGCGCCTCGGTGAAGACGCGCCGGCCGCGGCGCTCGACGAGGCGCTCGGGGGTCGCGCCGAAGAAGACCGCGCCGCCTCGCCACATGGCAAAGCGCGTGCATCCGTCGAAGCGCTCGCCCAGCCTGCGCAGCACGGGGCCGGCGTCGACCGGACCATCGAAGCGCACGACCGAGCGGCGCGCGGCGACCACCTTCTCGACCTCTCCGGCTCGGATGGCGTCGCGGATCTCCGAGACCTTCGCCTCCCACTCCGCCCGGTCGCGCCGCTCGAGCACGACGCCTGGCCGCGGGCGCGCGGTGCGCGGCGGCTCGCTCCCGCCGGCGAGGCCGTCCCAGAGCGACTCGAAGCGGGTCATCTCCGACTCGATGAGCGCGGCGTCCAGCTCGCGCCCGTCGACGACGACCGAGAGCCACGCACGCTCGGCGTCGAGCGTGTACTGCCACCGCGGCAGCACGAAGAGGCCACGGCCGAACGCGCGCCACTCCGGCTCGGCCGTCGCGTAGGGAGCGAAGGCGAGCCCGCCGAACAGGCGCGGCCCCGGGGTGAGGTTCGCGGGGGCCCCGTCGTGTCGGACCACGCCGAGCGCCGCGAGCGTCGCCTCCGCGCCCGCTCGCACGGCGGCGGCCCAGGCTCGAGGCTCGCCCTGCTCATCCGGCGGCGGGGCGACGACGCGCGCGACCCCGAGGCCCGCGACGCCCGCGGCGTCGCCCTCCTCCGACGCCTGCCGCGGCGGGTCCCAGAGCACGCTCGCCTGCTCGCCGGACAGCGCGATGAACACGTCGAGCGACGCCCGCGGCGCCGGCATCACGAGCTGCACGTCGTGCCCGCGGCCCGCGGCGCTCGTCAGCTCGCGCGCGAGGAAGGCCCGGACGTCGGCCCGCTCCGGCCGCACCGCCGCGAAGTCGACGGTTCCACCCCGCGTCGTCGCGCCGGTCGCCATGGTGGAGCGCTCGGTCACCGCCGGGGCTCGGCCACGTAGAGGCAACACACGCCGAAGGTCAGCGGCTGCACCCGGATCACGTCGAGCCCGGAGGGCTGCATCACCTGCTCGGCGAAGTGCTCGGGCGACGGGAAGGCGGCGATCGACTGCTGCAGGTAGCGGTACTCCGCCGAGCCTGAGAGCATCCCGCCGACCGCCGGCACGACGGTGTGGACGTGAAAGCGCGCGAGGGGCCCGAGCAGCCCACGCCGCGGCTCGCTCAGCTCGAGGATGCACACCCGCCCGCCCGGTCGCGTCACGCGCGCCATCTCACGAAGCGCGCGCGGGCGGTCCGGCACGTTCCGGATACCAAAGGCGATCGTCGTGCCGTCGAACGTATCGTCCCCGAAGGGCAGCGCCTGGGCGTCGCCGTCGATGAGGTGTACCCGGTCGGCGAGCCCCGCTTCTTCGACCTTCTTGCGGCCGACGTCGAGCATCCCCGCCGACGGATCGACCCCGTCGACGCGCACCCCCGGGTGGGCGCGCGCGATCTGGATGGCGAGGTCCCCCGTGCCCGTCGCGACGTCGAGCACGCGCACCGGCGTCTCACGCTCCGTCTCGGTGAAGCGGTCGAGCGACAGCGCCGCGACGGTCTTACGCCGCCAGCCCTGGTCGATGCCGAGCGACATCATGCGGTTCAGCAGGTCGTAGCGGGGCGCGATGCGGTCGAACATCGCCCCGGTCCCGAGCTCGATCTCCGGCTCGGTCTCGCGCTTGGTCGGCTCGACGGTCACTGGCCACCTCCCTCGAGGTGACGGCGGGCGCTCTCTTCGGCGAGGGCCTGCTTGCGGTGGTGCAGGCGCATGTGACCGCGCTGGATGCCGTCGCCCGCGAGGGCCTTGAGCGCCGCGAGGTTACTCGCGACGCCGGCGGCGCCCATGATGACGGCGAGCTCCGCCGCCGAATCGACCTGCATGAGCTCGAAGCCGGCGCGGACGCCCTGGTGCACTCGGGTCGAGCCGCCGACGGTGCCGACCGCGAGCGGCATCTCGAGCCGCCCGTGCAGCCCCGTGTCGGTGCGGACCCACACGCACAGCGGCCTGTACACGCCGGAGACGGCCGCGTACGCGTGCGCGCCGGCCTCGATCGAGCGCCAGTCCTGGCCCATCGCGAGGGCGACGGCGTCGACGCCGTTCATGACGCCCTTGTTGTGGGTGACGGCGCGGAAGGGGTCGAGCTCTGCGAAACGGCTCGCGCGCACGACGCCGTCGGCGAGGGGGGCGCCGCCGACCGCGTCCGCCGAAACGTCGCACTCGACGCGCACGGTGCGCCGCAGCGGGAGGTTGCTCAGGATGCGCAGGCCGACCTCGCCGCCGACCAGGTCCTGCACGAGGGGCGCGACGGCCTCGGCGACGGTGTCGACGACGTTGGCGCCCATGGCGTTGCCGACCTCGACGTACAGGTGCAGGACGATGACGCCCTCCCGCTCGTCGAGGACGCGCACGTCGACGTCCCGGCAGCCGCCCCCGCGGTGGACCATCCCAGGGATGGCGGCGTCGGCGGCGGCGAGCAACCGCTCGCGCGCCGCGAGGATCCTCGCCGGGGCGCGCGCGGCGTCCGGGACGCCGTCGAGCTGGACCTGGGTCGTCATGACGGGCGGGCTCGCCTCGCCGAAGAACCCGCCGGTCATGCGGACGATGCGCGCGGCGTTCGACGCGGCGGCGACGACGGAGGGCTCCTCGACGGCCATCGGAACCAGCACGTCGCGGTGGTTCACGCGAAAGTTCAGGGCGATACCGAGCGGCAGGCCGTGGCAGCCGATGACGTTCTCGCTCATGCGGTCGGCGACGTCGCTCTCGAGGCCGCCGCCCCGCTCGAGGAACGCCCGGGACGCGGGCGAGAGGAGGCCCGTCTCGACCATCCGGGCGAGCCGGTCGCGGATGCTCTTCTTGTAGAAGCCGGGGATGCGGCTGGTGACGGTCGGCGTGTCGGACATGGAGGCTTTCCTGTCGGAGACTCGGAGTCGGGCAGACGCGATCAGGCGTCTCGGTGGACGGTGGCCTGCGCCACGGTGAGCAGCGCCGTGCGCGCGCGGCTGTCGTCGAGCGCGGCGAGCGCGGCGGTCGCGAGCGAGGCTTGCTCGACCGCGAGCCGGCGCCCCGCGGCGAGCGCGTCGGTCTGGTGCAGGACGCGGACCAGCTCGCGCCGCTGAGCGGCGGTCGGGCTCTGCCCGGGGGCGAGCGCGACGACCTCCTCCAGCACGTCGGCGAAGGCGGGCTCGCGCTCGAGCGCGACGATGAGCGGATAGGTCATCTTGCCCTCGCGAAGGTCGGCGAAGAGCGCCTTGCCCGTGACCGCCTCGTCGCCGGCGTAGTCGAGCACGTCGTCGATGAGCTGAAAGGCGACGCCGAGGTGGCGGCCGTAGGTCTCGAGGTCGTCGCAGACGCGCTCCGGCAGCCCGCCCGCGCGACCGCCGGCGAACATCGCCCAGCGGAAGAGCGCCGCCGTCTTGCCCTCGACGACCTGGAAGTAACGGGCGACGGGCAGATCGATGCGGCCCCGGTTCTCGAGCTGGATCGACTCGGCGAAGATCATCTCCTCGATGATGTCGAGCAGGCGCACGAGGACGCCGTCGACGCCCGTCGAGCCCACGCGGCGCAGCGCCTCGACCAGGAGCCAGTCGCCCGCGAAGATCGACGCGGCGTTGCCGTAGACGGTGCGGGCCGCCGGTGCGCCGCGCCGGGCGTCGCCGAGGTCGACGACGTCGTCGTGGAGCAGCGTCGCGCAGTGGACGAGCTCGACCGCGACCCCGAGGTCGCGCGCCTTCGGCCCGAACCCCGTGCCGAGGTGCGCCGCGAGCGCCACGCACATCGGGCGCAGCCGCTTGCCCCCCTGGCCGAGCAGGTGCAGCGCGCTCTTGTGAACCGCGGTCGGGCCGGCCGGGAGCGTCGACAGCGCCGATTCCACCTCGCGCATGTCCCACTTGACGAGGTCGGTGAGGTCGAGAAGCCGGGCCGACAGCTCCCGCAGCCCCTGGGAGTCGCAGACCGCGCGCAGGCTCGTGAGCACGTCGGTCGAGGCGCCGGTGCGGACTGCTGCGATAAGGGACATGGGACCTCTGCTGGCCTCGAACGCTCGTACCGCGTGTCTGTGAGCGCTGGCGGCACGCGGGGTACGCCCGGGTCGATCCGGGGCCCAACAGTGCCTAGGACCCGAACGTCGCGCAAGCCGGCGGCGCTCGGTCCTTGCGGGCGCCCCGGCCCGCGCCCAAGGTCGACGGTACACGACGGAGCGAGTCGCTGCTACGCTCCGCTCGGTTTCGTGCGAGCGGCTCGGACCGCGTTCCGATCGTCCGCCCTGCCCCCCGGCGCATCGAGCGCCCCCACTGCCTCGAACGACGCGATGACCACCCACAAACTCAACAAGTACAGCGCCCGCATCACCCAGCCGAAGTCGCAGGGGGCCTCTCAGGCCATGCTCCACGCGACCGGGCTCTCTCGCGAGGACATGGACAAGGCGCAGGTCGGCATCGCGAGCATGGGGTGGGAGGGCAATAGCTGTAACATGCACCTGAACGGCCTCGCCGCGAAGGTCAAAGAGGGGGTCGTGGCGGCCGGCCTGGTCGGCCTCCGCTTCAACACGATCGGCGTGTCGGACGGCATGTCGATGGGCACCGACGGCATGAGCTTCTCGCTGCAGTCGCGCGACATCATCGCCGACTCGATCGAGACGGTCATGTCCGCGCAGTGGTACGACGCGAACATCTCGCTGCCGGGCTGCGACAAGAACATGCCGGGCTGCGTGATGGCGATGGGCCGGCTGAACCGCCCGTCGATCATGATCTACGGGGGCACGATCCGCGCCGGCCGCGGCTGTAGCGGCGAGAAGCTCGACATCGTCTCGGCGTTCCAGTCGTACGGCGAGCTGCTCTCGGAGCGCATCGACGAGGCGAAGCGCCTCGACATCATCGAGCACGCCTGCCCGGGCGCCGGCGCGTGCGGCGGGATGTACACGGCGAACACGATGGCCTCGGCGATCGAGACCCTCGGCATGAGCCTGCCCTACAGCAGCTCGACGCCCGCCGAGGACCCGGCGAAGGTCGAGGAGTGCCTCGCTTCGGGCCTCGCGATCCGCAAGCTGCTCGAGCTCGACCTCAAGCCGCGGGACATCATGACCCGCCCGGCGTTCCTGAACGCCATCACCATCACGATGGCGCTCGGCGGGTCGACCAACTCCGTCCTGCACCTCATCGCCATGGCGCGCGCGGTCGGCGTGTCGCTCACCCTCGAAGACTTCCAGACCATCGCCGACCGCACGCCGCTGCTCGCCGACCTCAAGCCGAGCGGCCAGTACGTCATGGAAGACCTCCACGACGTCGGCGGCGTGCCGGCGGTGCTCAAGCTCCTGCTCGAGCACGGGCTCATCGACGGCTCCTGCATGACGGTGACCGGCCAGACCCTCGCGGAGAACATCGACCCGCTCCCCGGACTGAGCGAGGGGCAGACGGTGATCCGACCGTGGGACCACCCCATCAAGGCGACCGGTCACCTGACGATGCTCCACGGCTCGCTCGCCCCAGGCGGCGCCGTCGCGAAGCTCACCGGCAAGGAGGGGCTCTTCTTCGAGGGGCCCGCGAAGGTCTTCGACTGCGAAGAAGACATGCTCGCCGCGGTGGAGCACCGGCAGATCGACAAGGGCCAGGTCATCGTCATCCGCTACGAGGGCCCGAAGGGGGGGCCGGGGATGCCGGAGATGCTCTCGCCGACCTCGGTCATCATGGGCGCCGGCCTCGGCAAGGACGTCGCGCTCATCACCGACGGCCGCTTCAGCGGCGGCTCGCACGGGTTCATCATCGGCCACCTGACGCCCGAGGCGCAGGAGGGCGGCCCGGTCGCGCTCGTGCGGGACGGCGACCCGATCCGCATCGACGCGAACACCAAGCGCATCGACCTGCTCATCGACGATGCCGAACTCGCGGCGCGTCGCGCGAAGTGGACGGCCCCTCCCCTCAAGGCTACCCAGGGCACCTTGTATAAGTACATCAAGACGGTGAAGTCGGCGACCGACGGCTGCGTCACGGACGAGTAGGCGACGCTTGGGCGCGCGCCGGCGTGCGGCGGCGCCGGCGCGGCCGACTACCTCATCATTACAACACGTTAACTTCCGGTCGCGACGCCCGAGCGACCGCTGGCTGAGCCTGAGCGGCCTCTCGCCCTCGCGGCTTGCGCGCGGCGCCGTCTCGACGAACCCTCGCGGGGACCACGCACGCTGCGCTCGGAGCACGCCTCTCGCACCCTAGTGCGCCCCGGGTCGCCCACGCGGGCTCCTCCTCGCCCGCGAGCGCAGCTCACCACCCCACGAGACTGACCCACGCATGTACCTCGACTACCCCGCTCTGCGACAGGCGCTCGCCGTCTCGCTCCGCCACTTCAGTCCGCGGCGGGCCGGGACCGCCGCCCTCTACGGCGCGACGCACCTGACCTTCCGGCAGCTCACCGCGACCATGCAGCGCGTCGATGACCTCCTGTACCCGGCGTACCGCGACCAGGCGGTGACGGCGCCTGTGTTCATCTACGCCAACCCTCGCAGCGGCACGACGCTGCTGCACCGGCTGATGAGCCTCGATGAGGAGCGCTTCGCGACGATCAAGCTCTACCAAACGATCTTCGCGTCGGTCACCACCGAGCGCGCGTTCGAGGCGCTCGGCCGCGTCGACGAGGTGCGCCTCGGCGGGCGGCTCCGCGGCGTCGTCGACTGGATCAACGACACCTTCTTCGACCGCTGGGAGGACGTCCACCCGCTCGGCATCGACCAGCCCGAAGAGGACGAGCTGACCTTCCTCTACTCGTTCCTCAGCCCGACGATCGGCCTCGCGGTCCCGTACCTCGCCGAGCTCGACCGCTCGGTGTGGTTCGACGCGCTCCCGGCCGATACGCGGCGCCGCTTCATGGACCACTACGAGCGCGCGTTGAAGCGATTTCTCTTCGCCGAGGGCGGCGACAAGCGCCTGCTCGACAAGAACGTCTTCCTCGCGCCGCGCGTGCCGGCCGTCGCCGCCCGCTTCCCGGACGCGGTCTTCATCCACCTCGTGCGGCACCCGGCCGAGGCGGTCCCGTCGTTCATCAGCATGTTCTACGAGGCGTGGAAGACGCACTCCCCCGACATCGCGATGGACTCGGCCGAGGCGCGCGCGCTCTGCGACGTCGCGCTGCGCTACTACGAAGACGGGCTGCGCGCGCAGGCCGCGCTGCCGCCGGAGCGGTTCATCACGGTGCGCTACGAGGAGCTCACGGCCGACCCGCGCGCGACCGTCGAGGGCATCTACGAGCGGCTCGGGATGACGATGAGTGCGGCGTTCCGCGAGCGGCTCGCGGCGGCGACGCGCGAAGAGCGGGGGTATGAGAGCAAGCACACCTACTCGCTCGAGCAGTTCGGCATCACACGCGCGCAGCTCTACAAGCGCTTTCAGGCGGTGTACGAGACGTACGGCTACGCGCTCGATCCGGCGAGCGCGACCGACGACCCCAGCCCCTCTGCGAACTGCGCGGCGTAGCGGCGGTGGCCGCGCTGGTGGCGCCGGCGGCGCTGGCGGCGCCCTCTCGCGAACCTCGAAGTGGCCTGGTGCAGGAGCCCGCAGAGGCTCGCGCGGGCTACCAGAGCCAGGGGATGAGCGCGCGACGCTCCGGTGGGTAGTCGGCGAACTTCTGCTGGTACCACTGGTGGTGTTGCTTGGCGCGCGGCGCGAGGTTCGAGAAGGTGAAGAACGCGAACGCCCATCCGGCCCACGTCCACGAGGCGAGGGCGAAGCCGACCCACTCGAGGACCTCGCCGAAGTAGTTGGGGCTCGTCACCCAACGGTACAGGCCTCCGCGCGGCACCTTGTAGCCCGTCTCGCCGGGCGCGCGGAGGTTGCGCAGGATCGCGTCGGACTGGTGGTTGATGTACCACCCGGCCCAAAAGAGCAGGGCGCCGACGATGAACCGAGGGTCGGCGAACCACGACGTGTCGCTCAGGTGCGGCGCCAGGGAGCCGAGCGCGAAGCCGTTGAGCGAGCCGTTGAAGATGTTGAAAACGACCGCCAGCAGGAGCGTGACGACGGGCTTGTTCTTCTTCGCGCCACGCATGCGGAACGGAAAGATGAACGCCCGGTAGACGTAGTGGACGAGATAGAACGCCGCGAGGACGAGCGACGCGGCCCGGAGCGGCTGGTCACCCGTCACGTAGAACGCCAGAAAGCACAGCGGCGAGGGGGCCTCCATCAGCACCCAGCCGAGGCGCGCGCCGATCACGGGCCCCCACCCCTCGCGCTGGTGCCGGCCATACGGCGCGGAGACGAACTGGAGCACGACGAACGCGCACGCGCCGAAGGCGAAGACGAACAGGGCCGAGTAGACGTAAACGGGGTGGGTCGCTGCGAGCGTGCGAAGAGGCGTCATGGTTCTCGTGGGATGCGGCGGCCGTCAGCTTGGGCGGGTGCCTCGGCGCGAGGGCCGGAGAGAAATCGCGCGATCGATAGCAGACTCTGCGGCCCGGCTCCACGCGCCACCGCGCCTCGCCCGAGCTAGCCGAACCGGCGAGCCGCCGCCGACATCATCGACAGATTTTTCCGCCAAAACAAGAACAGACCAGGGAGGCCCTCCGAGAGTAGATTTTGTGCGCTGGATCTTTCCGGCATGGTGAGAACGGGCCAGCCCGGCCCTCCGAGGGTAGATTTTTCGACTTGGATCTTTCCGTCCTGGCAAGAGCCGGGCTCGGCAGCTCCTCCGAGGGTAGATTTGGTCGGCGGGGGCGCGGCGGCGTCACGTGAATTTTCCGTTCTTGGGCGATCTCGGCGCTGCATCTCGCACCACTCGATTTTTCCGAGGTCGCGCGGGTAGCGCTCGGTCGCCGAGTCGCTATATCGGCGACGTGAGCCTGGTCGTCTTCCAGAACGTCTCTCTCGCCCTCGGCGGAAAGGCGCTCGTCGACGCGCTCGACCTGCGCGTCGCCGAGCACGACCGCGTCGGCCTCATCGGACCGAACGGCTCCGGGAAGACGACGCTCCTGCGCCTCATCGCCGGGGAGCAGTCGCCCGACGGCGGCGAGGTCCGCAGGCGCCGCGACCTGCGCCTCGGCTACCTCCCGCAGGACATCACCGTGCGCGGTGGCAAGGCGCTGCTGCCCTTCGTCCGCGACAGCATCCCGGGCCGCGCCATGATCGACGCGCAGCTCGCGCGCGCCACCGCCGAGCTCGAGCGCCAGAGCGACGCGCTCGCCAGCGCGGACGCCCAGGCGAGCGCCGGTATCGAAGAGCAGCTCATGGACCTCGCGAGCGAGATCGCCGACCTGCACGAGCGCGCGGCGTCCTTCGACACGGCGTTCTCGGAGCACGAGGCGCAACGCATCCTCGCCGGCCTCGGCTTCGACGACTCGGACCACGGCCGCGACCTCGACGAGCTGAGCGGCGGCTGGAAGATGCGCGCCGTCCTCGCCTCGCTGCTCTTTCAGCGGCCGGACCTGCTCCTGCTCGACGAGCCGACCAACCACCTCGACATGCCGTCGGTCGCTTGGCTCAGCGCGTTCCTGCAGCGCTACGACAAGGCGCTGGTTCTCATCTCGCACGACCGGGAGTTTCTGAACGAGCAGATCGACCGCGTCGTCAGCTTCGAACCCGAGGGCGTGCGCCTCTACAAGGGCAACTACGAGCAGTACCGCCGCCAGCGGGACGAGGAGCGCGTGCTGCTCGAGAACCGCGCCCGCAACCTGCAACGGGAGCGCGAGCAGATGGAGCGATTCGTCGAGCGCTTCCGCGCGAAGGCGACCAAGGCCGCCCAGGTGCAGAGCCGCGTGCGGGCCCTCGAGAAGATGGAGGTCGTGTCGCTGCACCAGGACCGCAGCGCCCTCCGGTTCCGCTTCCCGGCGTCGGCGCGGACGGGCCGCGACGTCCTAAAGGTCGAAGCGCTCGACAAGTCGTACGGCGACAAGGCGGTGCTCCGCGGGGTGGACCTGCGCGTCGACCGCGGCGACCGCGTCGCGCTCATCGGCGTCAACGGCGCCGGCAAGACGACGCTGCTGCGCATCCTCGCCGGAGAGATCGACGCGAGCGGCGGCTCGTTCACGTTCGGGCACAACACCAAGGTCGGGTACTACGCCCAGCACCACGCCGACGCGCTGCACCGCGAGGCGACCGTCTACGACGAGGTCGCCTCGTGCGCGCGCGACGCGACGCACCAGACCATCCGCGCCGCGCTCGGCGCCCTGCTCTTCGGCGACACCGAGATCGAGAAGAAGATCGGCGTCCTGTCGGGCGGCGAGCGCGCACGCGTCGCGCTCGCGCAGCTCCTGGTCGACCCGGGCAACGTGCTGCTGATGGACGAGCCGACGAACCACCTCGACCTCGAGTCGAGCGAGCGGCTCGCCGAGGCGCTCGATACCTTCGACGGGACGCTGCTCTTCGTCAGCCACAACCGCCACTTCATCCGCGCGCTCGCGACGAAGATCTGGTGCGTCGATCACGGCAAGGTGGAGGTGTACCCAGGCAGCTTCGACGACTACCTCGCGTCGTGCCGGATGCGGGGCGTCGACCCGACCGTGGCCGGCGCTGCGCCCGCGCCCACGGCGCCGACCGCGCCGACCGCGCCGACGGCACCGGTTCCGACGAACGGGCGCGCGGCGACGTCCGGTGGCCCCCCCCGCCCGACCGGCCGGGCGGAGGCGGAGGCCCCGGCAGAGAGCGGCGGGCGGCGGGCGGCGAAGCGCCGGCGCGGGCGCGCCGAGCGCGAGCTCCGGGCGCTCGAGAAGCGGGCGCAGGAGCTCGAGGCGAAGGTGGCCGAACTCGAGACGCTCCAGGCCGAGCAGAGCGCGCAGCTCGCGGACCCGAGCGTGTACGAGGACGCGGCACGCCGGCAGGCGCTGACGCAAGCGGTCACCCGGTCGCAAGCCGAGCTCGAGGTCGCGATGGACACCTGGGCGGAGGTGCAAGAGGCCATCGAGACGCATCGCGGGAGCGACGACGCTCCCGACGCATCGGCCTAGCCACCACCGCGACGGCCTGCGCCGCGACCATCCGCTCGGCGACCGCCGCGTCCAAGCGACCGACGGCTCTGCGGCCGCTCCGTCCATGCGACGACCGGCTCCTGCGGCGGAACCGTCCTGGGCGCGGACACGACCGCGGCCTGCACCTCGCCCTCCGCCTCCGCCGCCTCCGCCTCCGCCTCCGCCGCCTCCCCCCGCCACGGCCACGGCCTCGGCCTCGGCCTCGGGCTCGCGACGCGCGCCGGTCCGCGCTAGATACCGCCGGTGGCCCAAGCACTCATGGACGGCGACCGCCCGCTGAACTCGCTCATCGCGGGCCTGCACCGTGCGGGCTCGGTCCCCCGCGCGCCGGTGCATCCGCGCGCCCTCGACATCGACGAAGCGACCGGCTCGGGCCTCGTGCTCGTCTGCTGGGAGGACCCGGGCGGCGCCGCGGCCCTGCACCGCGCGCTCAAGCCGCGCGTCGAGGCCGCCCTGCTCGCGGGGCTGTGCCGCTCGCCGCAGGAGCTGAAGGAGTCGCCCCGCCGCCCAGCGTGGCTGCGTCTCGCCTGCTTCGAGCCCGTCGAGGACGTGGAGGCCGCCGTGCGTGCGTTCGGTCTCGCCCGGGCCGAGGTGGGGCCGAGCTGGCGCCACACGCTCGCCCACGTCCGAGGCGAGGCGAGCAAGAGCGACCGCGAGGTGCCGGACGAGCCGGCGGAGGCGTTCGAGGTCGCCATCGAGATGCCCGAGGGGAAGCGCGGGGTGGAGCTCGCGCGCCTCGAGGCGGCGCTCGAAGCGGAGGGCATCGACCGCGTCTGGGGCGCCCCGCCCGGGGCCTCCTTCATGCGCCTGCGGCAGGCCGCACAGCAGGAGCTGGGCCTCGGCATCGAGCCAACGCTCGACGCGCTCCTCGAGGTCGAGGCGCTCTTCGCCCAGGACAGGCTCGGCGTCGTCCGATACATCCCGCCGCTCGTGTTCCAGGGCCTGTGCGACATGATCGCGGTCATCGCGAACGAGGAGCTCGGCCGGCCGGTGCAGTGGGCGGAGACGCACCCGGACGAGCAGGGGTTGCGCGCGCCGCCGGTGGTGCGGGCGAAGCTCGACGACGGCGTCGTCTACATACCGCTCGGCCAGCACGTGCTCAGGTGGTGCATGATGCCGCTGCTGCCGGGCGAGTCGGTGCCGCCCCTTGCCGACTGGGCGCTCGACCAGTTCGCGCGTCGCTGACGGAGCGGGCGCACCGATGACCCGGGACGACGCACGGCGCGATCTCGACCGCATCCCCGACGTCCGTGACGGCCTCACGCGCGTCGAGCGGGTGGTGCTCTACGTCCTGCACGAGACCCAGAAGGAGCTCGGCGGCCGGAACGTGCCGACCGCGATGCTCTACGGCCGCGTCGTCGAGCACGTCGACATCAGCGTCGGGGAGTTGCAGCGCACGCTCGCGCGCCTGACCGGCCGCGGCTACGGCTGAGCGGAGGCGAGCCCGCCCCGCTCCGCGCGCGCGGCCGGCGTCGTCGCGAGCGGGACGATCCACCCCTTCGGACGGAATCCCTCCGACTGCCGCGCGAGGTCGATCGTGGGGTCGACGAGGCGCTGGGTCGGCCGGCCGTTCAACGAGGCGAACGCGTCGGCGTAGACGGCGGTGCCCGTCCCGGCCTCGCGCGCGAGGTGGTGCGCGTACGAGAGGATCATGTCGGGCTGCGTCGACATCTGCCGCCGCTGAAAGGTCGTCAGCTCGTCACGCGGGTAGACGACGCGGACGGCGCCGCTCGGCGACACGACCCGAAAGGTCACCGAGCCGGTCTTCTCCATGCGCATCACCTGCCAGGCGAAGCGGAACCCTTGCTCGGTCCACAGGACGCGCCCCGGGTAGAGGGTGTAGCGCAGCGGGACGAGCACCTGCACCGCGAAGTACCCGCCGAGGGCGACGGCGATGAGCGTACGACCGGCGATCGACAGCGGCGGCGCCACACCCGGTTCGCGCGGCGTGCGAGGCGGACCGCGCCGCGCGCGCCGCTCGCGCCGCCCGAGCCGCGCCCTCGTCCAAGCGAGCACCCGCTCCGGCCAGGTCGGCTCGAAGAAGATCGTCGTCACGACGACCATCAAGAGCGGGAAGATGCCGATCGGAAAGAGCCACGCCGTCGCGCAGTGAAAGACGACGACGGCCGCGTAGGCGAGCGCCCGCGTGCGGCGCCACAGCAGGGCCGGCCCGACGAGCAGATCGAACGCCGCGCCGGCCCAGCTCAGCGCATAGGCGGCGCCCGCGGTCGCGAGCAGGCCGCCGACGACGGGCGCGTCGGCGTGGACCGCGAGCCACGTGCGGAGCGGCTCGGCCCGAAACAGCCAGTCCGGATCGAGCTTCGCCACGCCGGCGAAGAAGTAGACGAGCGCGAGCTGTGCCCGCAGCGCCCAGACGGTGCACGCCGGCACCACCGCCGGCTCGAGCGAGGCACCTCGCCGCGCGCGCCACCACCGCCGCAGCGACAGCGCCCGGTCGACGGGCATCGCGGCGAGCAGCCACGCGAGCAGCCACACGAGGTAGTAGTGGTTGAGGTAGGGCGTGCGATCGAGCAGCTCGACGTACGTGAAGAGCACGCCGAAGCCGGCGAGACTCGCGCGCGAGCGCCACCCGAGCGTGACGGCGAGCGCGAGCGCGCCCATCGCCGCGAACACGGCCCACATCCCGGCTTCAGGGAGCGGGTGTAGCCACTCGAAGCCCCAGTACGCGAAGTAGAAGCGCGGCGTGACGTAGAAGCGCTCGATCCACCCGTAGGCGAAGAAGCGCACGACGAGCAGCACCAGGACGCCGCCGAAGAGCGCACGGAACGCACCGAGCGACGACGCCGACACGGGCGCGAACGCCCCGCCCATGCCGCCGCGCACGCGCCGTCGCCGTGGCTCAGTCACCGTCGGTGTCGCTGAAGGTCACGCTCGCCTCGAGCGCCTGCGCGAGCTGGACGTCGAGGAGCACGCGCAGCGCCATGACCGCGTCGTACGCCGCGTGCACTCGCTCGGGGGCGCCGAGCACGGCCTCATCGATCGGCGCGCCGATCGCGTCGACCGCCGCCCTGCTGTCCTCGAGCGCCCGCTCGATCTTCGGGTCGAGAGAGGGTCGCCGGTGGCGAAGCCAGTCCGCGACGCCGACGCCCTGCACCCCGGCGAGGCGGCCCTCATAGACCCGCTGCACGGCGTCGAGCGCGGCGAGCACGTCCTCGTTGCCCGTGTGCGAGAAGCGCGACTCGGCGCTGTCCGGCCGCGCGTCGCTCCCGGCGACGAGCCCGAGCGGCCGCGCGAGCCGGTCGCGCTCGGTCCGCTCGACCGTGACGATGAGCCCGCCGACGAGGTCGCTGGTCGCCGCGTTGAGCGACATGTATCGAGGCTGCCCTGGACCGGCGTGGATCATCGCGCCCATGAAGTCGTCGCCGTCGCGCGCCCACGCCTCGCGGAGCGCCGTCGCCTGGGTGTTGAGGTCGGCCGTGAGCCCCGTGAGGTAGTCGCACCGCCGCTGTGCGGTCGGCGACCGAGCGGGATCGAACGCCGCCAGCGCGCGTGTCGCGCCGTCGGAGTCCGTAGAAGCCGAGGCCGCGAGGTCGGAGTCCGAGAAGAGCAGCAGCTCGACGACGGACAGGCCCTTGCGGGACGCACCGAGCGAGGCCACCGCCGCGTCGTCGAGCGGCCCGTCGAAGCCGGGCGCCGCGTCGAGCACGTCGCGCACCGACGCGACGCGCACCGGCCACTTGTCGATCGACGGACCAAGGCGCCAGGGCTGTACGGTGGCCGGGCCGAAGGCGAAAGGCTCGAGGTGGATCCACGCCGTCCGCGCGGCGCGCCACGCGGCCCGGGCGCTCTCGAGGTCGCCGGCGCTCGGGGCGGCGTCCGCGCCCGCGCACAGCCGCCGGGACGCGTCGTCGAGCGCGGCCGCCTTCGCCGCGAACTCCTCGTGGCTCGGCTCGATGACCACGACGCCGAGCGAGGTGATCATCGCGCGCGGGTCGAAGCCGTCGCCCCAGCAGCCGGGTGTGAGCGCGACCGTCGCGAGGGCGACAGCCGCGCCGAGAGCCGCGACGGACCGCGACCAGCGCACTTCAGAGAACCAGCGTCGCATCACAGAGACCTCAGGAAGCGCACGACCGTGTCGCGATCCGCGGCCGGGAGCGACGCGAACGCGTCGCGCGCTGCCTGCGCCTCACCGCCGTGCCAGAGGATGGCCTCGGCGAAGCCGCGCGCGCGCCCGTCGTGCAGGAAGAAGCTGTGGTCGTTGACGGTCTGCACCCGGCCGATGCCCCAGAGCGGCGGCGTCCGCCACTCGCTGCCGGTCGCGAGGAACTCCGGTCGGTCATCGGCGAGCCCGGGGCCCATGTCATGGAGCAGCAGGTCTGTGTAGGGCTGGATCTTCTGGTGCGCCATCTCCGGCAGCGCGGGGAAGGCACCCGTCTCGACGCGCGCCTTGTGGCAGCCAGTGCAGCCGATGTCCGCGAAGAGGTCGCGCCCGTGCATGACCTCGGGGTCGGCGTAGTCGGGGCGCGTCGGCGGGGCGAGCGTCTCCGCGTAGAGCACCACGGCGGCGAAGCGGTCCTCTGGGATCTCGGGCTCGCCGCCGCTCGGCGCGGCAGCACACAGCGACTGCGGCGTCGGACAGTTCTGCTCGGGAAAGAGCGGCGAGGTGATGCCCATGTCGCCCACGAACGCCCCGCCGACCTGCTGGCGGACCGACGGCAGCCCCGCCTTCCAGCCGAACCGACCGGCGCGCGTCTGCCGCGCTTCGACGTCCCACACGCGGTTGACGCGGCCGGAGATGCCGTCGCCGTCCGCGTCGTCCGGGTCCGCCCACGCGAGCAAGGTCTGCTCGGGGATGGCCTCGAGCAGCCCAAGACCGATCATGGCGGGCGCGACGCGGCCGGACTTGAGCACGTCGTCGCCGAGCGGGCCGAACGCCGGGTTCGCCAGCGCGTACACGGGCTCGCGGAGCGAGTACGGCGTGCCGTCACCGTAGCGGCCCGGACGCTCGACCCAGCGAACGCGCACGGTCGCCTCTCCGGGGACGCCGTCGATGCCGTGCGGCTCGATCTGGTCGCCGTAGCCCGGCACGTGCACGACGCCCGCCTGCCCACCGTCGCCCGCGAGGCTCACGCGCAGGAGCATGGAGTCCATCTCGCCCCCGTCGTCCGGCGGCCGCCCGCGCCCGTCGCGGAAGTGGCACCCCGAGCACGAGCGCGCGTTGAACGTCGGACCGAGCCCGTCGCGAGCCGTCGTCGACGCCGGGGCGGTCACCCACACCTTGTTGAAGAAGCTGTTGCCGGTGAAGAACGTGGCGTTGTGCGCCTCGGTGAGGTTCGGCGCGGGCTGCCCGAACTGCTGGCCCGCGAAGAGCCGGAACACCGTCGCGTCCCCGCCGGGGAACGCCTCCGACGGATCGGCGGTCGCGGCCCCACCCCCGCAGCCGACGATCGCGCCGCCGAGCAGCGCGAGCAGCGCGAGCAAGCGGAGCGTCCCGGGCGCACACCACGCGCCGCGACGGGTCGCGGCCGCAGACATCGAGCGACGTGCCATGGGAGGTTCAGCCCCCCGGCCGGGCGGCGCTGAAGCCGAGCTGGTCGTAGACGCGCTCGAGCAGCTTCGCCTGGACGCGCAGCGAGTCGATCAGCGCCTGCACCTTGGCGTTACCCGCCGTGTTGCCGCGCGAGATGAGCTCATCGAAGGCCGGGTCGGTGGGGGTCGGCCGCAGCGCCTCCGCGAGCTGCAGGCTCTTGGCGATCTGGGCGCCGATCTCCGCCGCGAGCGCCGGGTCGAGCTCCTCGACGAGCGCCTGGACGCCCGGGCCGCTGACGTCGTTCGCCGAGTCGAGCGCGGCGTAGGTGCCGCGCCAGACGTTTTGGATGCCCTTGGCGTCGCCGACCATGTCGCGGTGCGTGTTGTCGCTGAAGCAGGAGTGCTCGTCCTCCTGGTCGCCGCTGTCGAGCGCGACCTGGAGCCGCTCGCCCGCGAACTCGGACCCGGACAGGGTGATCATCCCGCGCAGGATCTTCTCGATGGCGGCGCTCGAGTCGCCCGCGACGAACTTCGACCCGTAGCTCGAGGGATCGCTCAGGTCCCAGGCGTCCCGGACCTGGGTGAGGTCGTCGATGAGGCCCTCACCGAGCAGGCGGAGGTACTGCGCGCGGCGGTCGGCGTGTGCGGCGTGCGGCCCCTTGTCGGCGAGGTAGTCCGTGTAGGAGCGCTGCCCGGGCAGGTGCGCCGAAGGGGGGGTGGTGTCCTGCCCCCAGAGCAGAAACTCGATCGGGTGGTAGCCGACGGCGATGTTGTCCTCGCTGCCGAGCTCGTTCTGCCCGCGAAGGAAGGGCAAGGTGAGGTCGACGTCGTCGTCGTTGATCATCCCGGCGTCCGCGGCGTCCTCGGTGTAGTCGACGTACGCTTCATCGATCGGCCACGCGTTGAGCATGCCCTCGGGGCCGTCCTCAGGGTTGTCGATGGGGCCGTCGTAGAACCGGTAGACCTCCGTCTGGAGGTAGGGCTCGCGCGAATCGAGCCAGGCCTGCTTCGCCGCCTCGAGGCCATCGGCGGTCGGCGCGGCGAGGAGGTCGTCGATGGCGCCGGCGAGCGCCTGGCCGGCTTGCAGCGAGTCGGCGTAGCTCTGGTGGACGATCTTGGCGTAGGTCTGCGCGACGCTCTTCGCGGTCTCGGTCGAGCCGGCCCACTGGCCGGACGACCCGCAGCCAGCCGCCGCCGCTGCGGCCGCGAGCGCGAATACTCCGATGCTGAAACGCTTCATTCTCTCCTCCAGCCACTATTGATATGGAAAACTATTTTCAATAACGGCTGGTGGTCCTAGGATGCGCAGGCGCGTCGCGCAACAAAAATTGGCGCGCAGACGGTCGCGGCTGGTCGCGTCACTGGCCGCCGCTCTCAGCGCGGCGCCCGGCGCGCGGCGGCGCGGAGCGTGCGAGGCGTGGCGGTCCCAGTCCGGTATGCTCCGGCGACATGGAGCGATCCGACAGCTACGAAGCGTGGCTCGACCACGCCCGCGCCTTCGACGCACGGCGGGGCGGGGAGACCTGGCGAGCGACGCCCGAGTCGAAGGTCTACGACCACGCGCTGCTCGGGGGCTACACCGCCGACCTGCGCCGCACGCGCGAGGCGGGGCACGCGCTGGCGCTCGAGCCGCTGCTGCAGGAGGCGCTGTATCGCCACCTCGGCGAGCTCGCGGACCCGCGCCTCTACGACCGCACCCCGCTCGGGACGAAGCACGTGGTCGAGCGCTTCTACGCCGAGGCGCTCGCCTGCATCGACTACCTCGCCGACCCGGCACGGACCGGCCTGCCGCCGGCGGAGACGCTCGCCCGCTTCCGCCGCGCGGCGCACGTCTTCGGGCGCTCGGCCCTGCTGCTCTCCGGCGGCGCGAGCCTCGGCTTCTTCCACATCGGCGTCATCAAGGCCCTCTTCGAGCAGGGGCTGCTGCCCGATGTGCTCTCGGGCGCGTCGATGGGCGCGATGGTCGCGTGCGGGATCGGGGCGCGTACGGACGCCGAGCTGCGCGCGCTCTTCGCCGACCCGACGGTGCTGCGCACGGACGCCCTCTCGCCGGTCTCCCCGGTGCGGGCCGCCCGGGACCGCGCCCTCTACGACCCGGCGAGGCTCGCCGAGGTCATCTCCCACAACAATGGCGACTACACGTTCGGCGAGGCCCACGCGCGCACCGGCCGCACGGTGAACGTCAGCGTCTCGCCGACCCGCGAGCGCCAGAAGCCGCGCGTGCTCTGCCACCTGACGACGCCGGACGTGTATATGAACAGCGCCGCGGTCGCCTCGGGGGCCGTGCCGGGCGCGTTCCCGCCCGCGACGCTCGAGGAGCGGGCGCCCGACGGCGCGCGGCGACCGTACATGGCCACGGAGCGCTGGATCGACGGCACCTTCAAGGGCGACCTCCCGATGCGGCGTTTGAGCCGCTTGCACAACGTCAACCACTTCATCGTCAGCCAGGTGAACCCCCACGTCGCGCCCATCGGCCGCGTCACGCGCCGCCGCGGGATCGCCCCGATGCTCGTCGGCCTGACGACCTCCACGCTGCGCGCCGAGCTCGCGCAGCAGCTCGACGTCGCCCGCAAGCTCAGCGAGCGCACCGCGCTCTACGCGCCGCTCGACCTCGCCCACGGGCTCGCCGAGCAGAGCTACAGCGGCGACATCGACATCCACCCTCGCCTGCGCGCGCGCGCCCTGTTGCGGACCTTCGCAAACCTCTCGAAGCGCGAGCTGCTCGAGCACATCCGCGAGGGCGAGCGGGCGACCTGGCCGCTCCTCGCGCGCATCCGCGACCAGACCTGCGTCTCACGCGCGCTCGATGCCGCCATCGCGCGCCTCGAAGCGCTCGTCTGATCCGCGCGGGGAGTTGGCGCCGCGCGGTGCGGACGCGGGGCGCGCCGTCGAGCCGTCCGTGCGCCAGCGACGTCTGGGCGCCGTGCCCACAAACCACGTATTGCCTGTTCAGTGTGCTACGCTCGCGCCGTGATCGGACGCCTCAGCGGGGTCGTCGTCGAGCAGGGCGCCGACGGCTCGGTCATCTTCGACGTGCGCGGCGTCGGCTACGAGGTCTTCGTGCCCGCCGGCACCGTGCCGCGGCTCGGGCCTGCCGAAGTGAACGGAGCACCGCCGGCGTCGGGCGGGGGACGCGCGCGGGAGCATGTGCTCCACATCCACACGCACGCCCGCGAGGACGCGCTGCTGCTCTACGGCTTCGCGACGCGCGCCGATCGCGAGGCCTTCCGCATGCTGCTCACGGTCACCGGCGTCGGGCCGCGGCTTGCGCTCGCCATCATCGGCGCCCTCCCGGCCGACCAGCTCGCGCGCGTCGTGGCGCGCAAGGAACGCGCCGCGTTCAAGGGCATCTCGGGCGTCGGCCGCAAGCTGAGCGAGCGCATCCTGCTCGACCTCGAGGGCAAGCTCGCGCCGGCCGTGGGCGGGTCGAGCGCCGACGCGCCGGCGCCCATCACCCCGCCGCCCGCGCCGACCACGGAGGGAGAGCAGGTCGTCGGCCTGCTCGTGCAGATGGGCTACCGTCGCGGCGAGGCCGAGCGCGCCGTGCAGTCGCTCGCGGTCGACGCGGCCGCCGCCGAGGCGCGCGGCGTCGAGCGCCTCCTCCGTGACGCGCTCGGGAGCCTGAGCTGATGCCCGTCGACGCGACCCCCCCCGACCCGGAGGCGCAGCGGGGAGGCGCGCCGCGGGAGCTCGATCCCCTCGAGCACCAGGGCGAGCGCGCGAGAGAGGTCTCGCTCCGCCCGGGCTGCTTCGACGACTTCATCGGCCAGGAGCGCATCAAGGACAACCTCCGCATCGCGGTGCAGGCGGCGAAGCTCCGCGGCGATCCCCTCCCGCACGTCCTGCTCTGCGGCCCGCCCGGCCTCGGCAAGACGACCCTCTCGATGATCCTCGCGGCCGAGCGTGGCGTGAGCCTGCACCTCGCGTCGGGCCCCGCCATCGAGCACAAGGGCCAGCTCGCCGCGCTGCTGACGCGCCTCGAGCCCTGCGACGTCCTCTTCATCGACGAGATCCACCGGCTCACCGCCGTCGTCGAAGAAAACCTCTACACCGCCGTCGAGGACTTCCGCATCGACATCGTCAACGGCGAGGGGGCCTACGCGCAGACGCTGCAGCTCCCGCTGCACCCCTTCACGCTGGTCGGAGCGACGACGCGCACCGCCCTGCTCACCAACCCGATGCGCTCGCGCTTCGGCTACGACGCGCGGCTCGACTACTACCCGCCGGAGCACCTCGCCCAGATCGTCACGCGCAGCGCCGCGCGGCTCGGCGTCGCGATCTCCCCGGAGGGCGCGGAGGAGCTGGCGAGGCGCGCGCGGGGCACGCCGCGCATCGTGAACCGACTGCTGCATCGGGCGCGCGACTTCGCCACCGTGCTCGGCGACGGCCGCGTCGACGGGGCGAGCGCGCGCGAGGCGCTCGACCGGCTCGACATCGACGCGATCGGCCTCGACGAGATGGACCGCCGGTACCTCACGACGCTCATCGACTTCTACGGCGGCGGCCCCGTCGGCATCGAGACGCTCGCCGCCGCGCTGAGCGAGCCGCGCGATACGCTCGAGGACGTGTACGAGCCCTACCTGCTCCAGCAGGGGCTGCTCGCGCGCACCGCCCGCGGACGGGTCGCGACCGAACGCGCGTTCGACCACCTCGGGCGGCCGCAGCCGCGGGGCCAGGCCCGGCTCCTCTGACCTCCGGGCCGGCGCGGCGCGAGCGTGCTAGGGGGTGTCCGGCGAGGCTCCCGTGGCGCCGTGCAGGCCCACCCGTCGAGCGCGCGTGTGGACCATGAAGCTTCACTGGCAGACCATCGGCGGCGCAGCGTTCCTCTTCGTCGGGAGCGCCGTCCTCATCTTCGCCGCGCGCATCGCCCTGTTCGGGATGGAAGCGCCGCTGCCGACCGCCCCGGACGCCGTCGAGGGCACGCTGCAGACCGGAGCGCTCGTGCAGTCGCCCGCGGGCGCGCCCTTTCTGTACGGCCTCGTGCAGGTGGACGGCGAGGCGCACTTCTCGCCGGGCACGCCGATCCGCTGGTCTGGCCTGTTCGGCGATCCGACCGTCAAGGTCCAGACCGCGCGCGGCGTCGAGACCGTGCGCCTGAACGCGCCGGCGCGGTGGCGGCTGGCCGCGGAGCCGTCGACGCGACAGACCGACACGCTCGCGGACCTTCCCCTGCTCGAGCACGTCGACACCTCGCAGCACCTGAGCCCGCCGTACTACGTGCACGTCGTCGCGGCCCGCCCGGGCGAGCACGTGCTCATCGGCACGGACGGCGACGGCAACGCGCGGCAGGTCTTCTTCGGCGACCGTGCCACCATCGAGCGAGGTTTCGAAGAGCGCAAGAGCGCGCGCTTTCCGGTCGCGGCCATGCTCGCGGCGCTCGGCGCGTTCTCGATGCTCGCCGGCTGGCGCCTCGGCCGCTACGAGGGCGGCCTGACCGACCTGCTGGACGACAAGAACCTACCCGATGGCTGACGGGTCGCGCGGCCGGTGGGCGACAGCGACGCGCTCGTCGAGCGTGGTCGCGCCAGAGAACACGTAGCGCGCCGGGCCACGCATGCGGACGGGGGCGCCCGCGTCCGTGACCGTGATCGTCAGCGGACCTCCCGGGAGGGCGACGACGAGGGGCACGCCGCGCTCCGCCCTGCCCGTCTCGACCGCCGCGACGGCCGCCGCGCAGGCGCCCGTCCCGCACGCCTCGGTCCACCCAGCGCCGCGCTCGAACACCTGCAGGTCGAGCGCGGCGGGCCCGCGGGGGTGCGCGAAGCCGACGTTCACGCCTCGCGGAAAGCGCGCGTCGGCGCCGATCGCCGGGCCGAGCGCGCGGCGCTCGTCGGCATTCAGCGCGTCGAAAAAGACCACGTGCGGGTTGCCCATCGACACGGCGGTCGCGCGCAGCGTTCGCCCGGCCACCTCGAAGGGCGCGTCGACCCACGCCGCGTCCGCGCGGAGCGGCAGCGCGGCCGGCACCAACGACGGCACGGCCATGTCGACCTCGACTTCGAGCTGGGCGGCGCCGGCGGGCGCCTCGCCGTGGATGCGGCAGGCGTGCGGCCCCGCGTCGGTGTCGACCACGAAGGCCCGCGCCCTCACCGCGCCGGTGCGCCACAGGTGCAGCGCCACGCAGCGCAGCCCGTTGCCACACATCTCGGGGGTCGAGCCGTCCGCGTTCACGACGCGCATCGCGGGCCTGTCGCCGCCTCGGGTGACGAGCAGGACGCCGTCGCCGCCCACCCCGCGGTGACGGTCGGTCAGGGCGCGCACGAGCGCGACGCCTGCCGCGCCGTCCGGAAACGACGCCGCGTCGACGACGATGAAGTCGTTCCCGAGGCCTTCGTACTTGTCGAAGCGCAGCGCCATCGCGTCACCGGATGCCCGCCACGGTGCCGCGCGCGCGGCCGCTCGGCAAGACGCCGCGGCCCGGCGCGGCCCGGCGCGGCCCGGCGCGCGAAATCTACTCCCGGAGCGCGTCATCCCCTAAATCGCCCACAAACGGAAAAATCCACCACCTCGCAGCGCCAAATCTACTCTCGGAAGATGGTGCGTTCGGAGCGGGCGGAAAGATCCAGCGTGCCGTGCGGCCAGATCTACTCTGGGAGGGTGGTGCGTTCGGAGCGGGCGGAAAGATCCAGCGTGCCGTGCGGCCAGATCTACTCTGGGAGGGTAGTGCGTTCGGGTTGGGCGGAAAGATCTGGATGCACGGTTAGCGACGTCGCTTGCGCGGGCGGCCGGCTCTTCGCTCGGGCGGGGTGGCGGTGCGGCCGTCCTCGGGCCAGGCATGCGCCGGGTATCGGCGCATGAGCTGCGTGCGCAGCCCGGGGTAGTGCCGCTCCCAGAATCCGCCGAGGTCGGTGGTCACCTGCACCGCGCGGCGGTTGGGGGCGAGCAGGTGGAGCACGAGCGGGACGCGGCCCGCGGCGACCGCCGGGCCGTCCGCCATCCCGAAGAAGTCCTGCAGCCGCGACTCGATCCATGGCGGTCGCCCAGCCTCGTAGTGCACCGCCACGCGCGCCCGCCCCGCGATCGGGACATCGGCCGGCGCCAGCTCCCGGAGCGCCGCGCGACCGCCTGGGCCCATCTGCTCGCGCAGCGCGTCGAGCAACGACGCGCCCCGCAGGTCGGCGAAGCTCTGCTTGCCCTCCGCGAGGGTCCGCACGGCGCGCGCGACCGCTCCGTCGTCCACCGGCTCGAGCGGAGCGCCATGCTCGCGAGCAAACGAGACGCGATGGCGCAGCGCCTCGATCCCGTCGAGGTCCCACAAGCGGCCGAGCCCGACCCGCTGCGCCGCCGCGGCGAGCGCGTCGCTCATCGCCTCGCTCGGCTCGGGCCGCGGTCGCCCCTCGTCGAGCAAGAGCCCCTCGTACCAGAGCGACTCCACCCGCTCGACGCGCTCGCGCGCCTCGTCGAAGCGCAGCTCGGACCGCGTCCGCACGCGGCGCTCGAAGAGCTCCAGCAGCCACTCCGGCTCGACGCGGCTCGCGGCGTGCACAAGGGTGCCGTGGCGGCCGTCACGGACCTCGACCGCGGTGATGAGCGCGCAGTCGCGCACGACGCTTTCCCGCGCGAGCTTGCCGGAGCCGCCCGCGGCGAAGCGCACCTCACCGCCCCGGGCGCGCACGCTCGCCACGCGATCGCCGAACGCCGCGAGCGTCGCGATCAGCAGGGCCTCATCTCCAGCGTCGTGCGCGGCGTCGACCTCTGCGTCGACACCTGCATCGCCGCGCACGTCGTCCTCGCGCCGAAGGCGCATCGCGCGCACGAGCTGGTCGCGCGTGCGCGCCGTGGCGCGGGTTGTGGCCGGATCGAGCTCGAGCGCCCGGATCGACGCGGCGGCGAGCCCCACCGCCTCGGCCGCCTCGAAGGCGCGGACTCGCTCGAGCAGATCCGAGTCGCCGCCGGCCCCCGCACCGGCCCGTCCGCGTCCGCCGAGGTCACGGCGGAGCTCGCCCTCCGAGACGACCGCCGCGAGGAGACACGCGCGCCGCCCGACGCCGCGCCGCGCGCCCTCGACGACCAGCCGGCCGAGGCGCGGGTGCACGGGCAGGCGCAGCAGCGCACGGCCCACGTCCGTCACCGTCGTCGTCGCTGTCGCCGTCGCTGTCGCCGCGCCGCCGGGCGCGCCTCCATCGGCGGCCGCCTCGCCGCCGCCGGTCGCCCCGAGCCGTTCGAGCAGCGCATACGCGGCGTCGAGCGCGCTCGCCGGCGGCGCCTCGAAGAACGCGAAGCGCCGCGGATCGTGGCCCGCGCCGAGGAGCGACAGCACGAGGCCGCTCAGCTCGACGCGCCGGATCTCGGCCTCGTCGTGAGCGGGCCGCAGGTCGTGGTCGTGGCGCGTGTACAGGCGCAGGCAAACCCCCGCCCGCACGCGCCCTGCGCGCCCGGCGCGCTGCGTCGCCGAGGCGCGGCTGATCCGCTCCCTGCGCAGGACGGGCAGCCCGGTGCCACGGCTGTCGCGAGCGACGCGGGCGAGCCCGCTGTCGATGACGGCGACGACGTTCGGCACCGTGATCGATGTCTCGGCGACGTTGGTGGCGAGGATGACCTTCGGCCGCGGGCCGGGGCTCACCGCGCGGTCCTGGGCCGCGGAGGACAGCGCGCCGTGCAGCGGGACCACGTCGAGGTCGTGCCGCGCGGCCGTCGGCGCGAGCGCCCGCGCCGCCTCACGGATCTCCGCCGCCCCGGGGAGGAACACCAACACGTCGCGGGCGCCCTCCGTCGCGAAGGAGCCCCCGGCGAGCAGCCCCCGCAGCGCCGCCGCGACGCGCTCGCCGAGCGGCCGCTCGTCCACGCGCTCGGCGTACCGCACCTCGACCGGGAAGGTGCGCCCGGGCACGCGCACGACCTCGCCGCCGACGAAGGCGGCCACGGCGTCCGAGTCCATCGTCGCGCTCATCGCGACCAGCGCGAGGTCCGGCCGCGCCCCCGCCCGCAGCGCCCGGAGCATCGCGAGCGCGAGGTCCGTGTCGAGGTGTCGCTCGTGCAGCTCGTCGAGGACGACCGCCCCGATCCCGCGCAGCGTCGGGTCGCCGACGAGCCGCCGGACGAGCAGCCCCTCGGTCACGAAGCGCAGGCGCGTCCGCGCGCTCACCCGCGACTCGAAGCGCACCTGGTAGCCCACCGTCTGCCCGAGCGGCTCCCCGCGCTCGGCCGCCACCCGCCTCGCAGCCATCCGCGCCGCGATCCGCCGCGGCTCGAGCACCCACACCTCGCCCTCACCGCCGAGCCCCGCGTCGAGCAGCGCGGGCGGCACCCGCGTCGTCTTGCCCGCCCCCGGCTCCGCCTCGACGACGACGGCTCCATGCGCCTCGAGCGACCGCACGATCGCGGGCAGGTGGGCGTCGATCGGCAGGGGCTCGCGCGCGGCCGCCGCGCTCGGAGGACCCGCCCCGCCTCGCTCAGCCACGGCGCGCTCAGCCGCGCGTCATCTTGCGGTACTTGATGCGCCGCGGGACGTCGGCGTCGTGCCCGAGTCGGCGCTTGCGGTCGGCCGCGTAGTCGGCGTAGCTCCCCTCGAACCACACGACGCGGCTGTCGCCCTCGAAGGCGAGGATGTGCGTGCAGATGCGGTCGAGGTACCAGCGGTCGTGGCTGACGATGAGGCAGCAGCCGGGGAATGCGAGCAGCGCCTCTTCGAGCGACCGCAGCGTCTCGACGTCGATGTCGTTCGTCGGCTCATCGAGGAGCAGGACGTTGCCGCCGCGCTTGAGCAGCTTCGCGAGGTGCAGGCGGTTGCGCTCGCCACCCGAGAGGTCCTTGACGCGCTTTTGCTGGTCGCTGCCGCGGAAGTTGAACCACCCGCAGTACGCGCGCGCGCTGACGGTGCGACCGCCGACGTCGACCTCGTCGGCGCCGCCGCTGATCTCCTCGAACACGGTCTTTTCGCCGTCGAGCCCGGCACGGCTCTGGTCGACGTACGACAGCTCGACGGTCTGCCCGACCTCGATCTCTCCGGCGTCCGGCTGCTCTTGCCCCACCAGCATCCGGAAGAGCGTCGTCTTGCCGGCGCCGTTCGGTCCCACGATGCCCACGATCGCGCCGCGCGGGACGGACAGGTCGAGGCCGTCGATGAGCAGCTTGTCGCCAAAGGCCTTCGTGAGCCCGCGCGCCTCGATGACCTTCTCCCCGAGGCGAGGCCCGGGCGGGATGCGGATCTCGTTCGCGTCGCGCTTGCTGCTGCCGGCCTCGGCGACGAGCGACTCGTACGCCGTGAGCCGCGCCTTGCTCTTCGCCTGGCGGGCCTTCGGCGAGCTGCGAACCCACTCGAGCTCGTGGCGGATCTTCCGCTGGCGGGCGGACTCCCCCTTTTCCTCGAGGGCGAGGCGTTTTTCTTTCTGCTCGAGCCACGCCGAGTAGTTGCCCTTGAACGGGTACGCGCGCCCCCGGTCGAGCTCGAGGATCCACGAGACGACCTCGTCGAGGAAGTACCGGTCGTGCGTGACGAGCACGACGCAGCCCGGATACTGCTGGAGGTGCCCCTGCAGCCACGCGACCGACTCGGCGTCGAGGTGGTTGGTGGGCTCGTCGAGCAGGAGCAGGTCGGGCCGCTCGAGCAGGAGCCGGCAGAGCGCGACGCGGCGACGCTCGCCGCCCGAGAGCTTCGCGGGGTCGGCGTCCGGCGGCGGGAGGCGGAGCGCGTCCATCGCGATCTCGAGCGTGTGCTCGAGGTTCCAGCCATCGGCGGCGTCGATCCGATCCTGCAGCGCGCCCTGCTTTTCGAGCAGCGCGGTCATCTCGTCGTCGCTCATCGGCTCGCCGAGCTTCATGCTCAGCGCGTTGAACTCGTCGAGGAGCGCGCGCGTCTCGCGGACGCCCTGCTCGACCGCCTCGCGCACGGTCTTCGCGTCGCCGAGCTCCGGCTCCTGCGCGAGGTAGCCGACGGTCGTGCCCGGTCGCCGCCACGCCTCGCCGCTGAAGGTCTGGTCCTCCCCGGCCATGATGCGCAGCACGGTCGACTTACCGGTGCCGTTGACGCCGATGACGCCGATCTTGGCGCCCGGCAGGAACGACAGGTGCAGGTCTTCGACGACCTTCTTGTCCGGCGGGTGAACCTTGGTCACCCCCTCCATCGTGAAGATGTAGTCCGCCATGCGGGCCCATGTGACATACGCCCTGGGCGTTGGCCAGCGTGGCGAGGTCGGCAGCTCAGGCCGCACCCGGCGGCACAATTGCGACGGGCCCACCCCGTCAGGGCAGGCCCGTCGCGGCGCTGGTTCGGTGAGCGGTCTACTCGCCGTCCGCCGCGCTGTCCGACGTGCTGTCCGAGGCCTTGTCGGCGCCCTTGTCCGACGTGTCGTCGTGCGGGGCGGCGGTCGGGTGGTCGGTGGGCTCGGCGGCCGGCGCTGCGCCAGGGTGCCCAGCGGGCATCTGCGGCATCTTCTGGATGTTCAGCAGCTTGATGTCGAACACGAGCATGCCCTGCGGCGCGCCCGGACGACCCTTGTACGCGAGCTCCTCCGGGATCCACAGCCGGCGGGTCTCGCCGACGACCATCTGCTCGACGCCTTCGGCCCAGCCGGGGATGACGCGGCTCAGCGGGATGGTCGCGGGCTTGCCGCGCGTGATGGAGCTGTCGAACATGTTGCCGTCCGTCGTCCAGCCGGTGTAGTCGACCGTGACGAGGTCATCCTTGGTCGGGTGCTCTTTGCCGGTGCCCTTCTCGAGCACCTTGCTGTAGAGCCCGTCCTTCATCTTCTTCGCGTCCTTCGGCGGCTTCGCGACGTCCTTCGGCACGGGCGGCGGCGGCGGCGGCTCCTTGAAGTCGATGAGCTTCACGTCGAACACCAGCATGCCCTTCGGCGCGCCGGGGCGGGGGTTGTCGCCGTAGGCCAGCGCCGCCGGGATCCAGAAGCGGCGCTGCTCGCCCTTGACCATGAGCTGAACGCCCTCGGTCCAGCCGGGGATGACGCGGTTCAGCGGGAAGGTCGCGGGCCGGCCGCGCTTGACGGAGCTGTCGAACATCTTCCCGTCGGTCGTCCAGCCGCTGTAGTCGACGGTCACGATCGCGTTCTCGGTCGGGTGCTCGGTGCCGGTCCCCTTCTCGAGCACCTTGCTCGCGAGGCCGTCCTTCGTCGTCTGGGCGTCCTTCGGCGGCGCCGCGACGTCCGCGGGCGCGGGGATGTCCTCCGCGGCCTTCGGCTTCTCGGCCTCCGCGGTCGCGGCGGTACCGGCCTTGGCGGCCGGCTCGGCGCTCGGAGCCGGTGGCGCGGCCGGGTGGTTTTCCTTCGGGGCGCTCTTGTTACAGGCGGGCAAGAGCAACGCGGTCGCGAGGAAGGCGACGGTCAGGAGCTTGTGCATGCGCGCGTCCTACCCGTGACCTTGGATGCTGTCCAGCAAATAGCGCCGCACGGGCCGCCGCCCGAAGCGCGGCGCTCACTCGAGCCGACGCGGCTCGACGGTCCGCGAGACCTCCTCGCCCTCGACGTCGATCACGGTGCCGGCGCCGGTCCGGTCGGGACCCTCGGGACCGCGCCGCGGGGTGCCAAACGGATCGCCCGGCTCGGGCGGGAACGGGCCGCCCCGCATCACCGTCGTGTGGAAGACGTGCACGTCGCCGCGCGCGATGCGGGCCTCGAGGTTGTGCCGCACCCTGTCGGCCACCCACCGGCGAACCGGCGGTACGAGGAGCAGCAGCCCGGCCGCGTCGGTCAGCACCCCGGGCGTGATGAGCAAGACGCCCCCGATGAGCACGAGCACCCCGCCGAGCACGCCCTCCGCGGGGAGCTCACCGCGGTCGAGCGCCTCCTGCGACTGGCGCAGGACGCGCAGCCCCTCCGCCTTGGCGAGCGCGGCACCGACGACGCCCGTGAGCAGGACGAGCGCGACGGTCGGCAAGAAGCCGACGGCGGCCCCGATCCTCATCAACAGATACAGCTCGACGAAGGGGACGACGGTAAAGAGCAGGAACAGCTTACCCACGCGCACAACCTAAGGTGGGTGCACCATCCCCGCCAGTCGGGCATTCGTGCCCGCTTCGGGCCCCAGGCCAGCTTACCGCCTCGGTCCCTCCCTGCGAAATACTCAGAGTATTCCTCAGTCGGGCCCTGCGGGGGCGCTCGACCTGGGACCCCAATCGAACACGAAGCTCGCCTCGCTTCCAGCTCGACGGAGAACGCATTCGTGCCCGCTTGGGGGCCCAGGCCGGCCCTACCCGCTTCGGTTAGGACGCGCGTGGCTTCTCCGCGACGATGCGCCAGTTGAGGTCTGCGATCTTCGCCTTCTCAGCGAGGGTCCACGCCTCGCCGCCGCTCTGGAGCAGCTCGAGCGACTCCTCGACCCAGGGCGGGGCGATGCGCGCGGCCTCGAGCGCCCGGATCACGCGGCGTCCGTGCAGGATGAGGTCGCGCTTCTGCTCGCAGATCGGCCACGCGGGCGCGCGCGAGGGTGCCGAGACGAGCACCTCGAAGCCCGCACGCTCGAGCGCGGCGCAGACGTCCGCGGGATACATCGACTGGGTCGCCGCGAGCGTCGGCAGGTACGAACGGTGCAACCGGACGTGTTCCGGATCGTCCCAATCGAAGTGCGGCGTGAGCAGGTACTCGGAGCACGCGTAGCGCCCGCCCGGCTTCAACACGCGGAACATCTCGACGGCGAGGTCGTCGAGCTCGTGCTTCTTGAAGAAGGGCCAGACCGCCTGAAACGAGAAGCATCCGTCGAAGGTCTCGGAGGCGTACGCGAGCGGCTCGTGGTGGTCGCCGACCTTGAAGTGCAGGCGGTCGGTCATCCGGCACTCCGTCGCCCACGCCACCGCGTTGTCGATCTGGTTCGGGTCGATGTTGTACCCCGAGACCTGGCCGCCAGTGACCGTCGCGAAGTGATGCGAGATCCGCCCGCGCCCGCAGCCCATGTCGAGCAGGTGCGACCGCGGCGGGTCCTCGAGCGCCAGGTCGTCGAGGACCGCGCGCTCGACCAAGAGCTGGTTGCCGTACAGCCCCTGCTGGGTGTCGAGCTGCGGCGGGATGTACAGCTTCTCGAGGTCGAACACCGAGAGCATGTTGTTCAGGACTTTGTAGTAGTCCGCGACCGCGCGCGTCTCGTCGGCGGTCTCGGTCGGCGCGCCGTCCTGCATCTTCTGCAGGAACTTGAACGCGTCGATGCACGCGCGCTTGTCCGCCTCGGAGAGCGCCATGAGGCGTTGAACCCCCGTGAACGCGGTCTTCACTCGGTACCAGCTCACTCGACTCCTCCTCGCCCGGTCGCGCGCGCGCCCCGGCGTCACGTGGGCCGCGGCCGTTCGGGGTCGACGCTACCCCGTCCGCGTCGCCCTGTGCAGGTGCTGCGCGCTCGCACCCCGCTCGTCGCGCTCGCGTCGAGCCCGCGCACGCAGCGCGCCCGCGTCGAGCTGGCGCCGCGCCGGGCGCTCGCCTTGGCCGGTGGCTTGGCGCCCGGGCGGGCGCTGATCTACAAGGCGTGCGGGGGGCGCGCATCGGCCCACCTGGAACGCAGCGATGGACCACACCAGCGGCAGCCACTTTCCGCCCGACCCACCAGAGCCCGAGGAGAAGGTCGGCGCCGTCTACGGCTACGGCCCATGGCCGATGCTCGGGCTGCGCGCCGCGGTCGGCGGCGTGTTGATGGGCCTGGCGAACCTCGTCCCAGGCATCAGCGGCGGCACGATGCTCGTCGCCTCGGGCATCTACCCGCGCTTCATCGAGGCCATCGCCGACCTCAGCCGGCTCCGCTTCAGAAAACGGTCCCTCTTCGTGCTCGGCGTCATCGGCCTCTCGGCGGCGCTCTCGATCGTGCTGCTCGCCGGCACCGTCAAGAGCGCGGTCGTCCACCAGCGTTGGGCCATGTACAGCCTCTTCATCGGGCTGACCCTCGGCGGCGTGCCGGTGGTGTGGAGCATGGCGCGCCCAAAGACGCGCGGCGTCGTCGTCGGCTTCGCCTGCGGCCTGGTCGCGATGATCGCCCTCGCGATCTTGCAGAGCCGGGAGGACACGAGCGCCATCGCGCAGGACGGCGTGCTGTGGATGTTCGTCGCCGGGGTGCTCGGCGCGAGCGCGATGATCCTCCCGGGCGTGAGCGGCGGCTACATCTTGCTGCTGATGGGCGTCTACGTCCCCATCCTCGGCGCCATCGACGACGCGAAAACCGCCGTCCGCGCGGGCGACCTGCACGCGGCGCTCGGCCCCGGCATCGCGGTCGTCTTGCCCGTCGGCCTCGGGGTCCTCCTCGGGGTGCTCATCGTGAGCAACCTCATCGAGAAGCTCCTGCTCCGCTACGAAAAGCCGACCCTCGGCGCGCTGCTCGGCCTGCTGGTGGGCGCGGTCTTCGGGCTGTGGCCCTTCCAGCACGGGGTCCCCCCCGAGGTGGGCGCGGTCTTCCGCGGCCAGGTCATGACCGAGGCCCTCATCGCGAAGGTCCCGGAGAGCAAGTGGCCGACCGCGTTCTTCAGCCCGTCGGTCACGCAGGTGCTCGGCGCGCTCGGCCTCATCGTGCTCGGCTTCGCGTTCACCGCCCTGCTCGCGAAGTTCATGAACCGCGAGCCAGACGACCTCGCCGTCGACCCCGCCGACTCCGCGGCTACGGAGTAGCCGGCCCGGCGGCGCGGGGCGCCGCGG
>JAGQJE010000126.1 GCA_020430775.1 Myxococcales bacterium | reverse complement strand
TTCGTGGGAAGCAACTCCTCAGGCCGGCTACGGCCCACTACATGATGTGGTCGACGACGGTCGGTGGCCACGATATGTTGTGGTGCCTCCCGTCGACATCGAGTTGCTTCCCACGAATCGATCCCGCTCTCGACCCCGTGCCCGTGCCCGTGCCCGATCCCGCGCCCGAGACCGAGGCCGATCCCGAGCCCGATCCCGAGCCCGATCCCGCCCCCGCGCCCGAAGCTCTGGTACCATTGGGGCGATGGCTGCCTCCGTGGTAATCGTCAGCGACGAGCCGGCGCTCTGCGACCGGCTAGAGGCCCCCCTCACCGCGGCCGGCTGGGAGGTCCGCCGCAGCCGGAGGACCTCCGCCGGCGAGCGGGCGCGCGAGACGCGACAGACGGCGTGGGTCATCGACGCGCGCGGAAACCTCGGCGGCGCCCTCGAGCTCCTTCGCCTGCTGAGGGCGCTCGGACGGCGCTTTGCCCCGCTGTCGCTCGCGCTCATGGACACCGCCGACCCCGCCGTGGCGCGAAGCCTGCTCGACGCGGGCGCGCACGACGTGGCGCTGGCGTCGAGCGATCCGCACGAGCTCGCCTGCCGGCTCACCGCGCGCGTCGAGCCATCGGGAGGCCCGGGCGCGACGGAGGACTCCCAGCTCCTCCTCGAGCTGACGCGCACGTTCGCGTCGTCGCTCGACTTCCACGAGATCCTCTACACGGTCGTGAGGCGCATCGCGGAGGTCACGCAGGTCGCGCGCGTCTCGATCGTCCTCGCCCCGCGTGAGGACGGGGAGCACGTCGGCTACGTCGTCGCCGCGAGCGACGACGTCAGCCTCATCAACCGCGAGCTCGACCTGCACAAGTACCCGGAGATCGAGCGCGCGCTCGAGACGCGGACCGCGCTGACGGTCAGCGACGTCGCGACGCACCCGATCTTCGACGCCGTCCGCGACGACGTCTTGGGCGCGGACGTCGCGTCGGTGACCCTCTTGCCCATCGTGTGGGAGCAGGACGCGATCGGCGTGCTCTTCGTGCGCGCCGCCTCGAGCCGCGGCGCCCTCAGCGACCGCGAGGCGCACTTCTGCCAGATCGTCGCCAATGCCACGGCGATCGCGCTGCGCAACGCGCGGGCGATCGAGTCGCTCCGGCGCCACAACCGCGAGCTCGGCTTCGCGCGCCTCGAGGCGGAGCGCCACCTCCGCTCGCTCGAGCGCTTCGCCGACATGTTCGCCTCGACCGCGGAGGGGATCGCGGTGTTCGACAAGCACGCCGAGCTCGTCTTCGCGAACCCACGCGCCTACGAGCTCGCCGGCTACTCGGCGGGCTCGGTCCGCCGGCCGCTCGATTTCATCGCCGAGCGGGATCGGGAGCTCGTCCGCCGCCTCTGGAGAGACCTCGCGGAGCAGCGCTACGCGCGCGACGTCGACGTCCGCATCGTCCGAGGCGACGGCACCGAGGTCATCTGCAACAGCTCGTTCGCGCCGCTCGGCGACAACGACGGCTCGATCGTGATCTCGTTTCACGACGTGACGGATCAGCGTCGCACGGAGGCAAACCTCATCAAGACCTCGGAGTTCCTCCGGTCGATCGTCGAGACCAGCGTCGACGGTATCACCGCGGCCACGTTGGACGGCGAGGTGGTCCTCTTCAACCCTGCGGCCGAGCGCATCTACGGCGTCCGCGCGGACGAGGTCATCGGCAAGCGCCGGTGGGCCTCGCTCTACCCCGAGGGTGTCGCCGCCAAGATCCGCGCGTGGCTGCACTCGAGCGAACGCGGGCCGGAGGGCCAGGTCGAGCCGACTCAGCTCGACGTCCGGAGCGAGACGGGCGAGCCCGTGCCAGTCCTGCTCTCGGCGGCGCTGAGCGAAGAGCGAGGGGGCTCCCCCTTGGTCGTGACGATCTTCACTGATCTGCGCGCCCAACGCGCCGCGGAGGCCCGCCTCGCCGAAGCGCACCAGCAGCTCGTCCGGAGCGAAAAGCAGGCCCTCATCGCCGAGCTCGCCGGCACGGCCGCCCACGAGCTGAACCAGCCCCTCACGAGCATCATGGCCTACGCGGACATGCTTCAGCGCCGCCTGCCGCGCCACAGCTCGGAGGCCGGGTTCGCGCGCACGATGCTCTCCGAAGCCGAGCGCATGTCGGACATCGTGCGCAAGATCGGCAAGATCACGAAGTACGAGACGACCGCCTACGTCGGCGAGCAGAAGATCATCGACCTCGATCGCGCTGGCACGAAGACGGTCCCTCCCGGCGAACGCTAGCGGCCCGCCTTCGAGCCGGCGACCGAGCACCGCGCGATGGCAAGGGCGGCGCGTCGGCTGGCCTCCAAGCCCGTCGGAACAGGAGCGCCGCGAGCGGGGTTGACCACAACGAGCCGCTCCGCGATGGGCCGCCCCCCGGCCGCCTTGGCGCACGCCCCGCTAACGTAGAGTTCTTTGGAGGTTCAGTGTTTACAGTACTAGTATCTTTGCAAAATCGTCGTCACGTCACCCGACGCGTCATGCCCGCGCTCGGGGGCCTCGCGGCCCTGCTCGCGCTCGCGTGCGTCGTCGCGCCCGCCGCCCACGCCGACGCCGGCGACCCGCAAGCGCTCGCCCAGGCCGAGCAGATCAGCAGCGCCTTCGAGGCCGTCGCTGCCAAGGTGTCGAAGTCGGTGGTGACGATCCGCGTCGAGGTCCCCCAGCAGGTGGGCCCGTCGCTCTTTCCCTTTGGGTTCGGGGCGGAGCCGCGCGCGGGCATCGCGCTCGGGACCGGCTCGGGGGTGATCATCCGGCCGGACGGGTACATCCTCACCAACGACCACGTCGTCGACCACGCCGCGCGGATGGAGGTACACCTACAGGACGGGCGCAAGTACCAGGCCACCCTGGTCGGCACCGACCCGGCGAGCGACCTCGCGGTGATCCGCGTCAAGGCGAGCGGGTTGCCCGCGGCGAAGTTCGCGTCGTCCCAGAACGCGCGCGTCGGTGAGTGGGTCATGGCCATCGGCTCACCCTTCGGCCTCGACTACACGGTCACCACCGGCGTCCTCAGCGCGAAGGGGCGCGGCGGCCTGCGCGCCGGCACCATCGAGGACTACCTGCAGACGGACGCGAGCATCAACCCGGGCAACTCGGGCGGACCCCTCGTCGATCTGCGAGGGCGTGTGCTGGGGATCAACACCATGATCATCGGGCGCGGCACCGGCATCGGCTTCGCCATCCCCGGTGAGATCGCCGAGCGCGTCGCAAGCCAGCTCATCGCGCACGGCGCGGTGCAGCGCGCGTGGCTCGGGGTCGCGTTTCAGCCGCTCGACCCGGATCTCGCGGCGCACCTCGGCGCGCCCAACACGAGCGGCGCGCTCGTCAGCGAGGTGGTCGTGGGCGGCCCCGCGGACAAGGCGGGCCTTCAGGTGGGCGACGTCATCGTGGCGGTGGACGGCGAGCCCCTCGTCCACTCCCGCGACCTGCTCCACGCCGTGCTCCGCCACAAGGTCGGGTCGAAGATCCAGCTCAGCCTGCAGCGCGACGGCAAGGCGCAGACGGCGGTGGTCGTCGCCGGGCTCCGGCCGACCGATGGTCAGTCACCCGCGGCCGCACCGGCGAGCGCCCCCGCGGGGCGGTCGCTCGACCGGTTCGGGCTGAGCATCGAGCCGCTGACGCCCGACCTCGCGCGCCGGCTCGGCTACAGCGGGGACGGGAAGGTGATCGTCGACGGGGTCACGCCCGGCTCACCGGCGGCGCGCGCCGGGCTGCAGCGCGGAGACGTCCTGCTGCGCGCGGATCGAAAGCCCGTCAGCGGCCCGCGCGACGTGCAGGCCGCGTTCAGCGACGGCTCGGCCCTGCTCTACGTGAGCCGTGACGGTGGGCAGTTCTTCACGGTCGTGCGCGCCGACGGCGACTGATCGAGCGGATCGCCGCCCGTTGAAGCGCCGTCACGGGTTCGGTGCTTCAACGGGCCGCGGGGGTCTGCTCGATGGCGACGCGGAGCGTCGAGCCGCGGGCCTCGACCCGGTAGCGAGGAGTCGCGCCCTTGTCGAAGCGGACGACCAGCTCAGAGTGGTCGCCGCGGTTGAACACGCCCGAGCCCGCGACCGCGTCGAGCGCGGCCGCGATGGGCGCGGCGGGCGTGCGCGAGCGGACCCCCGGGATGGTCACGCGAAAGCCGTCCGAAACGGCCTCGCCCTCGATGCGACGGACCGGCCCCGTCATCTGCAAGACGAACCACCGCGCCGACGGCACGGAGGCCGCGCCGAAGGTGAGTGGATCGGTGGCGCCGCCCTCGCCCCGGGTCGCACCCTCGGGGTGGTCGGGGCCACGACGGTCCGCGGCCGCGGCGGGCCGAGCGGCAGGCGCCGCGCCCGGCGCCTCCG
>JAGQJE010000125.1 GCA_020430775.1 Myxococcales bacterium | reverse complement strand
CGACCGCGAGGAGCGCGAGCTGCTCATCGAGGCCATCGACACGGCCAGCGCCGTGCTCCAGGGGCTGAGGTCGCACCTGATGCGGCCCGTACGGGAGGTGCGGTGATGGACCGAGGCCTGTGCGCGGCGTGGGTAGACGCGTGGTGCTCCGCGTACACGCCGACCCGCGTGCGCATCGTGGAGCCATTGCGTTGGCCGACATAGACCTGCGCCTCGGCGACTGGCGCTCTGCGCTCGCGCACGTGGGCGAGGTGGACGCGCTCGTTACCGATCCGCCGTACTGCGCACGCACGCACGCGAAACACAACGCCAGTCGTGGCTCGTCGTACGACGGCGCGGACCGCCAGCGGCTCAGCTATGCGCACTGGACGCCCGAGGACGTCGCGGAGTTCGTGACGCACTGGGCGCCGCGCTGCCGGGGGTGGATGTGCGCGATGACGTCTGCGGACCTCGCCCTCGTGTACCGAGACGCCTACGAGGCCGCGGGGCTGTGCTCGTTCGCGCCGGTAGGCGTCTATCAGCACCGACCGCGCCTGAGCGGTGACGGGCCTGGGTCGTGCCTCGTTTATCTCATGGTCGCGCGGCCGAGGACGGCCAAGTTCGCGCGCTGGGGCTCGTTGCCGGGCCTGTACCAGTCGGCGTGCGACCACACCGGCATCGTCGCGGGCGGTAAGCCGATCGAGCTGATGCGCGCGATCGTGCGCGACTACTCGCGGCCCGGCGACCTCGTGTGCGACCCGTGCGCGGGCGGTGGCTCGACGCTCATCGCGGCGGCTACCGAAGGCCGGCGCGCGTTGGGTGCCGAGCTCAACGCGGCGACGTACGGTCTGGCGCAGGCGCGCATTGGGCGCGGGTACACGCCTGTTTTTGGGGCGTTTGCGGAATGACGGCGCCGCGGTCGCTACGGCGTCGTCGTACGCGAGCAGCTCGGCGCGCTCGCCCGAGAGGCCGTCTCCGTCCTGTTAGGCGTCGTCCACGTGATGGCGCCCACCCCACCCACACCGATACGGGAGGTCCGATGAGCTGGCTGAAACTGGACGACGGTCTAATGCACCACCCCAAAGTGAT
>JAGQJE010000124.1 GCA_020430775.1 Myxococcales bacterium | reverse complement strand
CGCGAGAACGGCCAGTACTACCTCGACCTCAAGAAGGACATCGACTTCGACTCGCTCATCGACAAGCGGGCGGAGTCGCTGAGCGACTCCCAGCTCGATCGCTACTACTTCGATGGTCTGCGCCGCGTCGTGCTCGAGGACCCGGAGGCGCCGCCCTACGTCTCCGGCTACCGCATCTGGGAGCACGAGCTCGAGTGGCGCGAGCGCAAGGCGGGCCGCAGCGGCTATCTCTTCTTCGGCGCGCCCAACGAGCGCTCCACCGCGCAGCCCCCGCGCGATTTCTACATCTACTTCATCCAGCCGTTCGAAGCGCCGTACTTCAAGGACGAGCGCAAGCCCGACGAGGTCTTCTTCCGGCTCACGCAACGGGACGAGGAGTTCGACCGCGCGCTCAAGCTCTACGCCGGTGCGCGCGAGCTCTCCGCCACCGCCTCGGGCAGCAACAAGAAGATCTACGACGACAAGGCGCTCGAGCACCTGCGGACGCTGACCCGCTGGCTGCAAGAGAAGCTCACCACCGTCTACGAGGTCACGTACCAGAGCAAGGCGCGAAGCCTGGGCGAGCTTCTCCAGACGCTCTTCGCTCGCGCCCCATCTCGCGGCGGCGTCCGAGACTACGTAGACGTCGCCGCGGCGGTGTCGTTGTCCACCCACTTCACCGACACCGCGCCCGACTACCCGATCTTCGACACGCCCATCACCCGCACGAACCGGGGGCAGGCGGCGCAGGACGCCCTGCGCTGGATCGCCGGAAGCGTGAAGAGCAAGCTCGGCGCCGCCGTTCTCGACGCGCTCGAGATGCTCGACGGCGACCAGCTTCGACCGCGGGAGTCTCGCTACGCGAAGCACATCATCGAGCAGCTGGGCGCCAAGGGCGAAGGCCAGGTCCTCAACCGCTCCGAGCTCGTGCAGGAGCAGGCGGGGGTCGACTACTGGAACCGCTTCCGGCTCGAGCCGGAGTTCCTGGCTGTGGTCCTGGCCGGGCTGGTCCACAGCGGCGACGTGGTCCTGAGCATCACCGGGAAGAAGATCGACGCGGGCGCCATCGACCAGTTCGCGAAGCTCTCGGTGAACGACATTGCGCAGTTCAAGCACATCGAGCGCCCGCGCGACCTGCCGCTCGGCGCGCTCCAGGAGCTCTTCGACCTGCTCGGCGTGCCCAAGGGGCTGATCGTCAACCCTGCCAAACGCGACGACGCGGTGACCCAGCTGCAGGCCAAGGTCGCCGAACTGGTCAACAAGGCAGTGCTCGCGCACGCCCACGTCGCCGACATGGTGCTGTGGGGCAAGCCCATCCTCTCGGAGCAGGAGCAGACGGAGTGGCGGCAGCGCCTCGGCGACCTGAAGCGCTTCCTCGAGTCGCTTCAGGCCTTCAACACCGCCGGCAAGCTCAAGAGCTTCCCGCACGACGTCGCCGCCATCCAGGCACAGCGGCCCGGACTCGCGCTCGTGCGCGAGGTCGAGGAGCTCGGCGAGCTGGTACAGCAGGTCGGGCCCACGACCTCGTACCTGGGCAAGGCCGAGGCGGTGCTCCAGGCCGGGCACCCCTGGGTGGACCAGATGCGGGAGCGCCGCGGCGAGCTGATGGCCAAGATCACGAGCCCGAAGCACCGCGCCGACTCGGGCTTCCAGCGGGCGCTCGGCCAGGCCCTCGCTGAGCTCAAGACGGCCTACCAGGACGCCTACCTGCAGCGCCACGTACAGGCCCGCCTCGGGGCCACCGACGACCAGCGCAAGGCTCGGCTGGGGCAGGACCCGCGCCTCAAGCAGCTACAGCAGCTCTCGACGGTCGAGATGATGCCGACGCAGCAGTTGCGCGACTTCCAGAACACGCTCTTCGGCCTGAAGACCTGCTTCAGCCTCACGAAGCAGGACCTCGACGCCGATCCCATCTGCCCGCATTGCGCGTTCCGCCCCGTCGAGGAGCCCTTCGCCGGGACCAAGGCTGGCGACCGGATCGGTCAGCTCGACACCGAGCTCGACGACATGGTGCAGAGCTGGACGAACACGCTGCTCGGCAACCTCCAGGACCCGACCGTGT
>JAGQJE010000123.1 GCA_020430775.1 Myxococcales bacterium | reverse complement strand
GTCGGGGCGGGTGAAGTCGGCCTCCCAGCGGGCGAGCGGGTCTTCGCCGGCGGGGAGCTTCTGGAAGACGGCGTGCACCGGGGTGTAGAGCACGGCGGCGGCGTCGAAGCCGGTGATGCGGGCGGCGGCGGGGTTGAAGAAGATGATGTCGTCTTCTTCGAGGGTGTAGGCGACGAGGCCGCTCTGGATGCTCTGGATGATGCGCTCGTTGATCGCGCGGGCCGATTCGAGGTCGCGGCTGGCGACCTTGAGGCGGCGGCCGGCGTCGCGGAGCTGTTCGCTGAGGTAGCCGGCGAGGAGCGCGACGAGGAAGACGGCGCTGACGTTGGTGACGCCGCTCAAGAAGACGGCGAGGAGCGCGCTGTCGGCGCCTGGCGACGCGCGTTCGGCCTGCACCGGGCGGGCCGGCGCGCGTTCTCGCGTGGCGCGCCGGCCTCCGGCGGACCGGAGGACGGGCGGCCTGCATCGCCGCCGGCGCGGCGGTTCGTGAGGCGCTCGGGGGGCAGGCTCGCGCGCCCTTCGCGTCGCGGCTCAGCGCTCGGTCGCACGACCGTCGTCCTGCCTCGCCCGGAGCGCGTCGAGGAGCTCGCGCGCGGTGAGCGTGATGCTGCCTGCCCCGAGCGTGATGACCACGTCGCCCGGCTCGGCGCGCTCGAGCAGCGCGGCGCTCAGGTCCGCCCGATCGGGGACGAGGGTCACGTCGCGGTGCCCGTGCGCGCGGATGGCGCCGGCGAGCCGCTCCGAGGTAGCGCCCGGGATCGGTGCCTCGCCCGCCGGGTACACGTCGGTCAGCAGGAGCACGTCCGCGCGGTTGAAGGCCCGCGTCAGGGCGTCGAAGCAGTCGCGCGTGCGCGTGTAGCGGTGCGGCTGGAACGCGACGATGACCCGCCGGCCGAACGCGCGCTGGGCGGCGTCGAGGGTCACCTCGATCTCGGCGGGGTGGTGACCGTAGTCGTCGATGACCGTCACGCCCGCGTGCTCGCCGACGACCGTGAACCGGCGCTGCACGCCCGTGAACCCCGCGAGCGAGGCGCGCGCGCGATCGAGGGGCACGGACAGCTCGTCGGCGACCGCGATCGTCGCGAGCGCGTTCAGGACGTTGTGGTCGCCCGGCATCCGCACCTCGACGTCGCCGAGCGCCTCGCCGCGGCGCACGAGCTCGAAGCGCGTCGACAGGCCCGCCGCCCGCACGTCGCGGGCGCGGTAGTCGGCCTGGGTCGCGAACCCGTAGGTCACGGTGCGGCGGTCGAGCCGCGGCAGGATCGCCTGGACGTTCGGGTGGTCGAGGCAGGCGATGACGACGCCGTAGAAGGGGACCCGGTTCGCGAACGAGACGAAGGCGCTCTTGATCGCCTCGAGCGTGCCGAAATGATCGAGGTGCTCCGGGTCGATGTTCGTGACGACGGCGACGGCCGGGATGAGGTGCAAAAATGAGCCGTCGGACTCGTCGGCCTCCGCGACGAGCAGGTCGCCCTTGCCGCTCGCCGCGCCGGAGCCGAGCGCGTTGAGCTTGCCGCCGATGACCACCGTCGGGTCGACCCCGGCGTCGCGGAGCACGGTCGCCACGAGCGAGGTCGTCGTCGTCTTGCCGTGCGAGCCGGCGATGGCGATGCCGTCCTTGAGGCGCATCAGCTCGCCGAGCATCTCGGCGCGGGGGATGACCGGGACGCCCCGCGCGCGCGCGGCGACCAGCTCGACGTTGTCACGCGGCACAGCCGACGAGAACACCACGACGTCCGCGTCCTGCACCTGCGCCTCGTCGTGCCCGAAGTGAACGCGCGCGCCCTTCTCGGCCAGGTGCTCTGTGTACTCGTTCGGCCGGAGGTCCGATCCGCTGACGGCGAACCCGTGGTCGAGGAGCACCTCGGCGATGCCGCTCATGCCGACACCCCCGAGGCCCACGAAGTGAATGGAGCGAATGCGTCCGTGGAACATCGCCGACTACTCCCACGCCACGTCGCCGACGACCAACCGCCGGCGCTGGCGCGGGCGCTGCGTCGCCCGGCACGCCGGGCCGTTCAGCCCGACCATCGGCCGCGGGACGTAGGCGCGCCCGCCGCGCAGGCTCGACGGCCGCCCTCGGTCCTTGGCCTGGCCTCCGCGGGCAGACGGCAGGCTCGACTTCGCGGCCTCGGCCACCCGCGACGCGGGCGCCGTCACGCGGGCGACCTCCGGGCGGTCGGCGCTCGCGTCGGCAGCGAAGTCGGCGCCCTCGCCCGCGACCCACGCGCACAGGTCGTCGACGATCCGCGCCGCCGCGTCCGGGCGCCCTCGCGTGCGCGCGGCGGCCGCCATCGCGAGGCGCCGCGCGGGATCGTCGAGCAGCGCGGTCACCTCTTGCACGAGCCGCGCCTCGGTGAGCTCGCGCTCGTCGATCGCGCGGGCCGCGCCCGCCGCCTCGAGCGCGTCGGCGTTCTTGCGCTGGTGGTCGTCGGCGGCGTGCGGAAAGGGCACGAGGATCGACGCGCGACCGATCGCGCACAGCTCGGAGAGGGTCGTCGCCCCGGCGCGCGCGATGACGAGCGTTGCGTTCGCGTAGGCGCGGGCGACGTCGTCGATGAAGGGCAACACCTCGGCGTCGACCCCGAGCGCCGCGTATCGGTCTGCTACCTCGTCGCGCATGGACATCCCCGTCTGGTGGACAACGCGCAGGCCGCGCTCCGCGAGCCCGACCGACGCGAGCGCGTTCGGGACCGCGACGTTCAGGGACTTCGCGCCCTGCGACCCGCCGAGCACGAGCACCGTCCGCGCCCGCGCCTCGAGCCCGTCCGGGTCGGCGACGGCGTCGCGCGCGGCCTCGACGAAGGCCCGGCGGATCGGGTTGCCGGCGAGCCGGGCGCGGCCCGCGCCGAAGACCTCGCGCGTCTCGTCGAAGGTGACGTACGCGCGCCCGACGAGCGGCGCGAGCAGGCGGTTGGTGAGGCCGACGTGGGCGTTCTGCTCGAGCAGCGCCGTGCGGAGCCCCATCGCCGCCGCGGTGGCGAGGAGCGGGCCCGAGGCGTAGCCGCCGACGCCGAGGACCACGTCGGGGCGCGCGTCGCGGAGCAGGCGCGCGGCCTCCCCGAACGCCTGCGGGAGGCGACCGACGCTCTTCGCGAGATCGGCGCCGCTCCGCCCCTTGAGCGGCGTGACGTCGAGGAAGTCCACGCGCTCGCCCCGCTCCGGGAGCACCCGCGCCTCGATGCCGCGCCGCGTCCCGACGAAGCGCACCTCGGCGCGCGGGCTGCGGCGGCGCAGCTCCTCGACCACGGCGAGCCCCGGGAAGAGGTGCCCGCCCGTGCCGCCGCCGGCGACGATCATCCGGTCGATCATGGCGTCCCTCCCGTGGTCGCGATCGCGTCGGCCGCGTGCCTCTCCAGCGCGCGCGAGGCGCGTCCTCGGCCGCCGCGCGCATCGAGCGCCTGCGAAGGGCGCGCTCGCTCTTCGGGCGCGACGTGCTCGAGCGCGTCGCGGCCTCGAGAGACGCTCAGCAGCACGCCGACGGCGGCGCAGTTCACCAGCAGCGACGAGCCGCCGTAGCTGATGAAGGGGAGCACGAGGCCCTTCGTCGGGACCATGCCCATGGCCACGGCGAGGTTGGTGAACGCCTGCAGGCCGACGAAGACGGTCGCGCCGGTCGCGAGGTAGGCGCCGTAGTCGTCGGCCGCGCGCATCGCCACCCGCACGCCCCGGTACACGACGAACGCGAAGACCAGCACGAGGCACACGGTCCCGACGAAGCCGAGCTCTTCGCCGACGATCGCGCCGATGAAGTCCGTGTGGGCCTCGGGCAGGAAGAAGAGCTTCTGCCGGCTGTCGCCGAGGCCGACGCCCGTGACGCCGCCGGCGCCGTAGCTCATGAGGGACTCGGCGACCTGATACCCGGCCCCGCGCAGGTGCTCGAAGGGGTCGAGGAAAGCGACGATGCGCCGCATGCGATAGGGCGAGCGCGCGATGAGCGCGTAGCCGGCAGGGAGCGCGCACAGGACCGCCCCGAGCAGGTAGCCGATCTTCGCCCCGCCCGCGAAGAGGAGCACGAAGGTCAGCAGACCGATCATGATCGCGCTGCCGAAGTCGGGCTGCAAGAGACAGAGCAGCATCAAGAGCCCAGCGACGATGACGTGCGGCAAGAACCCGATCGAGAAGGTGTGCATGCGCTCGCTCTTCTTCGAGAGCGAGTAAGCGAGCCAGAGGACGAGCGCGAGCTTCGCCAGCTCGGACGGCTGCACGTGGATGGGGCCGAGCGCGATCCAGCGCGTCGCGCCGCCCGCCCGGTGGCCGAAGCCGAGCGCCACGACGCCCATCAGCGCGACCACGGCGAGCAAGATCGGGTAGGTCAGGCGGCGCAGGCGGTGGTAGTCGAAGCGCGCCGCCGCCGCCATCAGCCCGAGCCCCGCCACGGCGTAGGCCGCTTGGCGGACGAAGTAGTGCTGGCCGTCGTGGAAGGTGTGGTCCGCGAAGACCGCGCTCGCGCTGTACACCATCACCACGCCGAAGGCGACGAGGCCGACGAGGGCGGCGGCGAGCGGGGCGTCGACGGCGCCGAGCGCGGCGGGCGACACGTCGGCGTCGGGCGCGGGCGCGGGGATGGACGCCGAGGTCGGGGCGACCGGGCGCGTGACCCTCCGACGCAGGCG
>JAGQJE010000122.1 GCA_020430775.1 Myxococcales bacterium | reverse complement strand
CCGGATCCGTTCGCCGGCGACCCGGTGGCCGCGCTCGGCGGCCTCGAGGCCCGCCTGCTCGCCGCCGACCACGTCACGATCACCGCCCAGGTCTCGGCGTCCGGCGCGGCGCGCGCCGAGCTCGACGGCACGATCGAGATCGCCCGGGCCACCGGCGCGTCGATCGCGCTCGAAGGCACCTTCGACGGCACCGCGATCGCGACCCGCTGGGACTCGACCGCCGCGGCCGCGGTCGACACCGGTCCGCCGGTGTGGGCCGACGGCCTCGTCATCGGCGTGACCCGGATGGGCGTGCTGCACAACTGGGCCAACGTCATCGGCGGCGCCGATCCCGACACCGGCAACGGCGATATCCGCGACTGGGTCGGCACCGACGAGCCGACCTGGCTGCACGACGATCCGGCGAGCCGCACCCTGGCGTTCCACGTCGTCTTCGGCGGCGCCCCGATCGGCGAGGTCGAGCTGACCCTCGACGATCGCGGCCTGCCGGCCCGGCGCGTCCAGGTCGTGCACTTCCCCGAGGGCGACATGCGCGTCCTCGAGGAGTACGTCCGCTTCGACGTCCGGCCGTAGCGGCCGAGCAGGCGTCGCCCGTGCCCGTGTCCGCGGGGTGTCCGTCCGGCGCCTGGCGCGGCGGATCCAGCGGCGCGGCGGCCCTGAAGGAGGAACGTCGCGTCGACGCAGGCTCCCGGAGGCTCCGGAGAGGGCGGCGGAGGATGGTCGGGAGGGTGCGCGGCGCGGCCAGCCGGCGGCGTGGTTCGCCGCGCGACTCCTCGGGCCGTGGCGTTCACCTCGGTGATGCCTCACGCATCGCGCGCCGGAGCGCGACCTCCAGCGACCGGCCCGCGTGGGTCGCGCCGCTCGCGTCGTCGACGTGAGTCGCGACGTGGCCCACGACTATGTAGTGGCGGTGAGGTCAAGCGCGGATCTCCGCCGTTCGCCGCGCTCGTGTTCGTGAGCGGCGCCTGGTTCGACCCGAGGTTCGGCGGTCCCGGAAGGAGGATGTCGGGCTGTCGTACTCGACTATTCGCGCTCGTCGGCGCAGTAGCGAAATCCATCGGCGACGTCGCATTCGTGGGTACCAGGTCGTCGCCGACGGAATCGGTACGCCTGAACGTGGGCCTCGCGATCGTCGCCTCTGGACAGCCTTGACCCGGGTGCGTCTGGAGCGCGGCTACGCGGTTGCGTCCGCTGGCCGAGCGCTTCGCGATGGGCGGTACGGCGTCCCGTCGCGCCACATCGCGAACAGGATCCCGGCGAGCTTCCTCGCGAGCGCCACCACGGCGATGAACCTTCCCCGGCGCGCGGCGATCGTCGTCGCCCATCGGGTGGCAGGGTCGTTCGGCTGCGTGCGCAGCAGGGTCCACGCGGCCTGCACCAGCGCGCGACGGAGCGCGATCGGGCCAGCCTTGGTGATCCCGGTCATGCGCACCGTCTGCGAGCTCGAGCGCTCCCCGGGCGTCAGGCCCAGGTAGGACTCGAGCTGATGTGCCGTCGCGAACCGGGTCACGTCGTCGAGTGCCGCCACGAAGCGCACCGAGGTCACGGGCCCCACGCCCGGCGCCGTCATCAGCAGCCGGCAGATCGGATGCTCGCTCGCGAACCGCGACACCTGCGCGTCCGCGAGGGCGATCTGTGCGTTCACGGCGTCGATCACCAGGAGCTGGCGCTCGACGTGTTCCGGCAGCGGCGTCTCGCGCATCGTCGCGTGGGCGCGTACGCGTGCCGGGAACGACTTCGTCGCGCCCGTCTTCACGCGCCACAGTTGCGTGCGCAGCCAGCCGCGCGTGTTGTTGATCAACTTCGTCCGGGTCTCGATCAGCGACTCGCGGGCGCCGCAGATCGACTTCAGCTCGCGCGCCAACGTCGTCGGCACGTGGACCGACGGTAGGTCGATCCGGCACGAGACCTCGCTCAGCACCTGGGCGTCCCGCCGGTCCGTCTTCACGCCGCGCGCGCCGACCCCGAGCGTCTTCACCAGCGTCGCCGGCACCACGCGCACGTCGTGCCCCGCTTGCTTGGCCGCGTCGGCCAGGTGGAACGCCTCGGCGCACGTCTCCAGGATCACGCGGCAAGGCTCCCAGCTCGCCATCCGGGCCGGGAGTCGCTTCGTCGCGACGCGGGCCTCCTCGACGATCGTCCCGTCCGACCTGCGAATGCAGATCTGCGATTCCTTGCCCCCCAGATCGATGGCAACATGGTTCACGGCTGTCCTCCTCGGTGTGCGCCTCGAGCGCGTTGCTTGTGGAGGCCCGATTCTCGGTGACCTCGGTCGCCGAGGGGGCAGCCGCTTTGCCTCGGCGTGCTCGCGGTGCGTTCGTGCGGGGCGCCACTACATCCGTTCTTGGG
>JAGQJE010000121.1 GCA_020430775.1 Myxococcales bacterium | reverse complement strand
TTGAAATGTGGTTCGTTTTTGTTAACTTGGTGAAGAATGGTGTCTTGGACCCGGATCTGGGTCTGGGTTGAGGTCTCAGTTTGGGCTCGTTTCCTGGATTTGGGGTCTCATTTGGGAACCTTAGTTTGGTTAATTCAATGAAATGTGGCTCCGTTGGCTCAATGGGTCTGGCATTGTTCGATTACTTGGGTCTTTTGAGTCTTGTATTAACTGGGTTTGGTTTGTTCCGTTAATTGGTCCAAATGAAGTCTAGTTTGTGGAATTCGAGGTGAGGGTCTCAAATTTGGTCATTTTTGTCGATTTTCGTGGATTTTGACCGATTTTGGGGGTCCCAGGGGACCCGATAGAAAAAGGTGAAAAAACGGTGTTTTTTGGACTTTTGGGTCCATTTTGGCTTGGCGCCATATGGGGCCAAAATCGCGATTTTGCCAAAACCCTTAAAACCACCTGTTTTTGGGCCATTTTTCGATTTTTGACCATTTTTGACGATTTTTGACGATTTTTGACATTTTTGGTGATTTTTGACGATTTTCGTGGATTTTGGTGTATTTGAGCCTTGGGCTTGGTTTTCGAGTGCTATTTACATGAAATGGGTTAGTTGCGTTAGGTTCGTTGGAGTCTTTAGTGTGGTTCTCTATTAGACTCGCATTATAGATCTCGGACGAGGTCTATAACAGAGCTCTAAGAGAGCTGAGGGAGGAACGGAAGGATACAGAGCAGTCCAGGTCAGAGACCTGGGTCCCACACTGGAAGGGTCAGATGAGGTCCCGAAGGGCACAATGAAGCAGATTGGCAAAAGACGATCAATGCTTCATTGCTAATTGGATCTGGTATTGTGGGCTTTGCCTGGGTTTGCTTTGTGAGCTGCTTTGAGAGCTCTTCGCGTAATGGCTATTACAGAAGAGGTCTCAAATGGGACTCAAATAGGGTCCAATGGGACCGAACGAGGTCTTATTGGATCCATTTGAGCCCAAAGCGTCGTTAATTGGATCAGTGTGTAGCCTTTGTGAGTGGATTGGTTAGTAAAGGTTATTGGAACATGGGTTTGAACTCTATTTGGGTCTCATCTTTGGGTCTCTTCGCGTAATGGCTATTACAGAAGAGTTCCAAATGGGACCCAAATAGAGCCGGGTACGGGATTGGTACAAAGAAGCTTCACTGAGCTTTCTTTGTCCGTCTATTAGAGTCCCAAATGGGTCTCTAATGGACGAAAGACGAGTGCTCTACTTGGAGCACTCGGGGTTTGGACCCTCTTTTGGGATCCCTGGACCCAAATGGGTCTGGGGGTCCCAAAAGAGGGTCCAAACGTCTCAAATGAGTCTTCTATTCAATTCCAACGTCGCAATAGAGGCGTTGGAATTGAATAGAAGATTCAATTGAGACAAATTTGATCAAAAATTGATGAAAATTGGGTCCTGGGTCTAGATCCGTCCCCAGACCCCCAAATGGGGGTCTGGGGACGGGTCTGGGCCCGGGTCCCAAATTCGTCGATTTTTGACAAATTTCCTGATCTTTTTATAAAATTATTGATAAAATTTATAATTTTATCAATAATTTTATAAAATAGATCATCTTTTTGAAAACTTTTCGAACGTTTTCAGAAAAATCTCGAAAAAATCGAGATTTTTGTGAAAAAAGTGGTCATTTTTTTGACCGAAAAATTTTCACTAAGTATACGGTAATTCGGTCGGCCTCGGACAGATTTTGACCATTTCTGCTTTGCCCATATGGGACGGACCCCCCAAAAAACGACCAAAAACGACCCCCCCCATTTTGACCGATTTTGACCAATTTTCACGG
>JAGQJE010000120.1 GCA_020430775.1 Myxococcales bacterium | reverse complement strand
ATTCATCACGAGCTTCGTCGAGAGCGGCCTCGAGCGCGTTGCCGATACGGTACTGGTCCGTCCAATCCTTCACCATCTCCATCATGGTGCGGACTCGCCGAGTGGCGAAATCGTACGCGCCTTCGTAGCCTACGACGTACTCACTATCAGGGTCGCCGTTAGCGAAGACATCGAATTCGTCTTCGCTCATTTCGCTGAAATGCTTGTATACGGCGTAGCTGCTACGGTCGTACATCGAAAAGTGTTCGATGATGCGCGCGCGACCGTCAGCCGAATCCGTAGCGAAATGCTCGCACACATCGGCGACATCATCGAACGCCATTTCTTCGCTGTATTCCATTGTCTTAGCTCCTTCAAAAGGGTTGGCGCGCTTGCTCGGTCATGAACCGTCGAGCCCCAAGGGCTGGCAAGCGCTGTGCGTGGCTAGACAGCTTGCGCGGCGTGTTCGTCGAGCATGCGCTCCCACTCGATGCGGGCTTCGTCGAGAGCGGCCTCGAGCGCGTTGCCGATACGATACTGGTCCGTCCAATCCTTCACCATCTCCATCATGGCACGCACGCGCCGCGTCGCGAAGTCGTACGCGCCCTTATAGCCGCCGATGTAGCCGCTATCAGGGTCGCCGTTAGCGAAGATATTGAACTCGTTTCCTTTCATCTCGCCGAAGTACCTATCAACTGCCAACGTTGACCTATAATACAAGCTGAAGTGTTCGATGATGCGCGCGCGGTCATTTCTAACACTTGCGAAATGCTCGCACACTTCGCTGATGTCATTGAATGCTTGTTTTTCAGAGTGTTCCATTGTCTTAGCTCCTCATAAAAGTAAACGGTGCGCTTGCTAGGTCTTGAACCATCGAATGTCTTGGTTCCCTTGCGTTGCGTTACCGTTACCTCGACTATAGGTCATGCTAAGCCAAATGTCAAGATAATAAATGAGAAAATGTCGATTGCTGCTACTTGTAAAGTTTGCAAAGTGCGCTGTAAAGTTTACAAGTGACCCCCGGTACACCCTGATTTGGCACGGGTTTTGCTGGTATCCTCAACACGTATATCACCAAGACAAAATAGGTGTGTCAAGATTCCAACATGTTATCTAAACAAACTAAATAAGATGCTAAGTGTGTCAAAATCCACGCATTGACATGTCCTCCTTATTATGCAAAATAGCCCCGTGACCAAGCTAATGTCTGAGCACCCTCCCCCGAGCATT
>JAGQJE010000119.1 GCA_020430775.1 Myxococcales bacterium | reverse complement strand
GTCCGCGGCGCCGACGGCCGACCGGGTTCGCGACCACGTCGGCTCGGGCGACCACGCGGCTGCGGCACCGCACGAGGCGCCACCGCCCACCCTCCGGCGCGCGCCCGACGGGATCACGGTCCCGGCGTCTCTCGCGGCCGCGGCATCGGGCGCAGCGGCCGAGGTCACCCACCGGCACGCGCCGCCGCGCCCGCCAGCGGCGGTCCGGCCGGGCACGATCCGCATCTCCGTCGTCCCCTGGGGCAAGGTGTGGCTCGACGGACGCTACCTCGGCCGGGCGCCCCTCCGCCGCTCGGTCTCGCCCGGCCGTCACGTGATCGGCGCGGGTCGCGCGTCGACGCCCACCGTGGAGCGGATCGTCCACGTCGCGCGGGGTCGCGCGCGATCGATCGAGATCGAGCTCCCCTGACACCGCGCACGCGACACGCAGTGCCACCCGAGCCCGCACACTGCGGCAGGTCGCTTTCAGTCACATGCGTCGGCGCGCGGCACGCAGTGTCAAAGTCTCTTCCGCCGTTCAGTTGCGAAGCGGCGGATCGCGCCCGAGGATGTGCAGGACGGCCGTGCCGGAAAGGAGTCCCCATGCCGCACGAACGCAAGTCGCTGACCGACGAATGCCACCAGCCGGTGCTCGACAACCTCGAGGCGCTCTCGCTCGAGCCCCCTCGCCTGCCCGGCTGCGACGACGCGGAGCCGGAGTGTGACGACCCGACCGCCGAGGACACTTTCTCGCCCGACCGGTTGCGCGACTCTCAGTTCGACCTCGAGGTCGAGAGCCTCAGCGGCCACCTCGCCTGAGCGGCGGGCCCCGTCCGTCGCCGCACGGGCGGGCTCGGACGCGCGCGGTGCCTGCTGTCGCGTCGACGCGGACGTGGCGGTCATTCCGTGTGCAGCGTGGCCTCGATGCGCGCGTGGAGCGCCGGCAACTCGTCGTCCGGGACCCGCCCGAGCAGCTCGTGGAGCAGCGGGCCGCGCACGAAGGCGCGGAGCCCATCCCCCGACGGGAGCAGCCAGCCGTAGCTGCGGAGCGCCGCGAGCATGGCCGCGTGCGCGGGCTCGGTGGCGATGAACGCCTCGAGCACACGCACGATCTCACGGAGTCGTTGGACGTCTTCGTTCAAGGGCTCCTCTTGCCTGTTTGCACGCTCGCACGCGCGCATCTGCGGCGCGGCGACAGCCGCGGAACGCGTCGATGACCCTGCCCGTCTCGAGCTCGCGGAGACCCCGCGGCCGACGCTCCCAAAGTAGCGAGCCGACGACCCCGATTTCAACGGGCTGATGGGCGACTGCTAGGCTGCGGAGATGCCGCTGCTCCGCTTTTTGGTGCGCACCGCTCGCTCGCGGGTGCTGCTCAGCGCGGTGGCGGCGGTCCTCACGGGAGCGTTGAACGCCGGGCTCATCGCGATCGTGCACGCAGCGATCACCGCGCGACCGGTCGGGGCCAGGTCCCTGCTCGCGCTCTTCGCGGCGTTCGCGCTCGGTCGGGTGGTCGCAGGTTACGGCGCCGAGCTGCTGATGGTGCGCTACGCACAGCGCTCGGTCGCCGACGTCCGCCTCGACCTCGCGCGCCGGCTGCTCGGCCTGCCCCTGCGCCGCTTCGAGCAGCTCGGGCCCGGCCGCGTGTACGCCGCACTCACCGACGACGTCGCCGTCATCGCGACCGCGCTCTACCTCCTCCCGGGGCTGACGGTGAACGGCTCGATCCTCGCGGGCGGGGCCGTGTACATGATCTACCTCTCGCCGGTCGCGTTCGTGGCGCTCGCCGCGCCGCTCGCGTCGTTCGTCGCGCTGCACGTCGGGGTCCGCGGCCGCGCCGGCCGGGCCTTCGAGCGCGCGCGCGCCGCCGAGGACCGCATGGTGAGCCACCTCGTCGCGCTCAGCCGTGGCATGAAGGAGCTCAAGCTGCACCGCCCGCGCCGGGAGGCCTACCTCCGGGACGAGCTCGCGCCGTCGCTCGACGCGGTCGTCGAGCACACGGTCGACGGGCACCGGCGCTACCTGCTCAGCCAGGGCCTCGGGCGGCTCTTCTTCTTCGCGGCGCTCGGCATCGCCCTGTTCGCGCTGCCGCTCTTGCCCGCGGTGCCGCCATACGCGGTCTCCGGGTACGTCATCACCTGCCTGTACGTGCTCGGGCCGCTGAACGCGCTGCTGGGCGCGCTCCCGCAGATCGCCCGCGCGCGCGTCGCGTTCGCGCGGGTGGAGGCGCTCGGCGTGCGGCTCTCGGACGAGCCGACGGACGCTGCTCCCGCGTCGCCGCTCGGGCGGGGTCCGAGCGGGAGCGCAGACGGGTCACCGGCGCCGCCGCGCGTACGCGAGCGCATCGAGCTGCGTGACGTGGTCTACCGATACGACGACGCGGACGACCCGAGCCTCCCCGCCGGCGGGACGTTCACGCTCGGCCCCGTGTGCATGGGCGTCGCGCCGGGGGAGGTCGTGTTCGTCACCGGGCCGAACGGGAGCGGCAAGTCCACCCTCGGGCGCGTCCTGTGCGGCCTGTACCCGCCGACGTCGGGCGACGTCTTGTGGGACGGCGCGCCGGTCGGAGGCGACGGAGGCCCGTCACGCGAGGCCTACCGGCAGCTCTTCTCCGCCGTGTTCTTCGACTTCCACCTCTTCGAGCGGCTGCTCGGGGTCCCCCCTGCCGAAGCGGACGCCACCGCGACGCGCTGGCTCGGCCGGCTCGGCCTCGCCGGACACGTCGAGCTGCGCGAGGGGCGGCCGTCGACCCTCGCGCTGTCTTCCGGCCAGCGGCGCCGGCTCGCCCTGCTGGCGGCGTACGCCGAGGACCGCCCCGTCTACCTCTTCGACGAGTGGGCGGCCGACCAGGACCCGGCGTTCAAGCGGGTGTTCTACGAAGAGCTGCTGCCGGAGCTGCGGGCGCGCGGCAAGGCGGTCGTCGCGATCACGCACGACGCGGCCTTTGCGGACCTCGCGGACCGCTGCGTGACGCTCGACGCGAGCGGTCGCCTCGCGGCGGACCAGCGCAACGGCGCCGACTCAGACGTCGAAGTCGCCCTGCTCTAGGATCTCGTTCACGCGATACAAGAAGCTGTTCGCGTGGACCCCGTCGACGGCCCGGTGGTCGTAGGTGAGCGCCATCCACATGACCGGGTGGATGACCATCATGTCCTCGCCGTCGCGTTCGACGACGACGACGCGCTTCTGGATGGTCCCGAGGCGCAGGATGCCGACGTTCGGCTGCGAGATGATCGCCCCGCCGACCGTGTTGCCGCGGCGGCCGGGGTTGCTCACGGAGAAGGTCTTCCCGGAGAGGTCGTCCGGCGTGAGCTTCCCGTCGCGTGCGCGCTCGGCCGTGTCGGCCACCGCGCGCGCGAGCCCGCGCACCGTGAGCTCGTCGGCGTTCTTGATCACGGGCACGACGAGCCCCTGCTCGGTGTCGACCGCGATGCCGAGGTTGACGTCGTGCAGCTTGACGATCGCGTCGTCGAGGACGCGCGCGTTCAGCTCCGGGAACTCGCGCAGCGCCCGCGCGGTGGCCGCCAGCGCGAACGCGAGGAACGTGAGGCTCACGCCCTCACGCTGGTAGCGGGCCTTGTTGGCCTCGCGCAGCCGCGCCGTCCGGTCCAGGTCGCACTCCGCGAACGTGACCACGTCCGGCGCGGTGTGCTTCGAGTACACCATGTGGTCGGCGATGATCCGCCGGCGCCGGGTGAAGGGGACGACCTCGTCGCCGGGACGCGGGACGTAGGGCGGCGGGCGGAACGCGCTGGTCGGTTGCGACGCCGGCACCCCCGTGAGCGTCTTGGCCGAGGCGGGCGCTTCGGGCGCCGGCGGCGGCGTCAGCTCGCCCCGCGCGCGGTCCTGGCGTGGGCTCGACGGCGTCTCGTCGCCTTCGCCTGCGGCGGGCTCCGACGACTCCGCCGCCGACCGTACGTCGGCCGCCGTGATGCGCCCGCCGTCCCCGCTGCCGGACACGTCGTCGAGGTCGACGCCGAGCTCGCGCGCGAGGCGCCGGACCGACGGCGATCGCTGACCGCCCTTGCCGGCCTCGTCGGCTTTCGCCGCGCCGCCCTTGTTGGCCTTCGGCTTGCCAGCCTTGCCGCCGTCGTCGGCCTTCGCCTTGCCGCCCTTGCCGGCGTCGGCGTCGTGCGCCGCCTCGGCGCCGGCATCCGCCGCGCCGCCGCCTCCCGAGCCGCCGGCCGCCGCCGCGCTCTCGTCGATGATGCAGAGCTCGCCGCCGACCGCGACCACCTCGTCGACCTTGGCCTTCAGGGACACGACGACCCCCGCCACCGGGGACGGCACCTCCGTGTCGGCCTTGTCGGTCATGATCTCGACGATGGGCTGGTCGGCCTCGACGTGGTCGCCCTCCTCGACGAGCCACTTGCCCACGGTGCCTTCCACGACGCTCTCGCCGAGCTGCGGCATGGTCACTTTCGTCGCCATGAGACCTCCAAGCTGAGCGGACCATACACCAATCGCGCGCGCCTGGTAGGGCTCGACTGCGACCGCGGCGGTCGACGCCAGCGTGGCGCGGGGCATCGGGCCCACGTTTGCGGCGACCAGGGCGGCGCGGCAGGCTTGGCGCGTGGCCGATCCGCCCGTCGATCCGATGCGCCGGGGCGACCGCCGCTTCGTCGTTCGCCTCGTCGCGCTGCTCGTGGCGGCGGTCGTGGGTGGCCTGTGGGCGTGGGCCGCGATGGGCCGCGCCGGCGCGGGCTCGTGCGCCGCGCGCACCTTCCAGACCGTCACGGGAGGCGACGCCGGGCGCTGAGAGCCGGGTCGGGGGCGGGAGCGAGCGCGAGGGCGGGAGCCGGAACACGATCGGGGGCGGGGTCGAGGGCGAGGGCGTGACTCTGGTGTCTCACCGAGCCGAACCGGGCGCCCCGAGCAACGACGGGGTATCCAGGGACGGCCGGCTCGGGGTAGCATCGGGCGATGCTCGACTCCCTCGATCGCGAAGACCGCCTGCGGCTGATGAAGTTCATCTGCTCGTTCGCGTGGGCCGACCTCGACGTCGCGGCGAACGAGCGCGACTTCGTGTCGCAGATGGTCGAGCGGCTGCAGCTCGACGAGGAGGAGCGCGCGCAGGTCCAGTCGTGGCTGGAGGTCCCGCCGCCCGCCGAAGAGATCGATCCCCTCGACGTGCCGCACGCGCACCGCCAAATCTTCCTCGACGCGGCGCGGGCGATGATCCTCGCCGACGGCCGCGTCGACGACGAAGAGGTCGAGAACCTCGCGCTCCTCGAGCAGCTCCTCGCCTGACGCGCGCTGCTCCCGTATCGTCCCCAGCCGCCGCGCCGTGTGTCCGTATCTACGGGCATTCTCCGCCATCTGTCCTACAGTGGCGGCCATGTGAGGAGCGGGCCCCACGTGCGCTCGAGCGCCGCGGTTCGGGTCGCCCTCGCGCGCCCTCAGTCCCCACGGCCCACGACCTCGGGCCGCTCACCCAGGAGGAGCCACCTGATGTTCACGCGTCTCTCTCGTCCCTCTTCCCCCGCCCTCACCGCGAGCGGCGTCTTCCTGGCCGCTGCCGGGCTCTGCTGCCTCTGCGCGCCCCGCAGCGCCCGGGCGGACGGCCCGACCGCCGCACCGCAGTTCAGCGCGGCGGCCCCCGCGAAGGCCTCCGACGACAAGACCACCTGGACCCTCGGCGCCGGCGGCGTGCTCAACACGGGCAACACCCAGTCGTGGTCGGTGAACGCCGGCTCCGCGTTCGGCCTCGTCCGCGGGCCACACCAGTTCACCGCGAACGCGGCGTTCAACTACGGACAAGCCAACGCACCCGATGACACGCCGGACAAGGGCTACCAGGACACCGTCAAGAACCTGAACCTCGACGGTCGATACGACTACTACTTCACCAAGCGCGACGCGGTCTGGGTCGCGGCGGCCGAGCGGTGGGACACGTTCGCGAACTTCGACACGCAGTTCCGCGCCGAGGGTGGTTACCTCCGCGTCCTCTGCAAGACGGCGAACCACAGCCTCACGCTCCGCCTCGGCTACAGCTACACCTACGAGCTGTATCACACGCCCCTGGTCGACAAGACCGACATGACCACGGTGCTCGGCGACCATCAGTCCATTCACGGCGCGCTCTTCGCGTTCGACTCTACGCACAAGATCAGCGACGACCTCCAGGCGCTTGCCGGGTTCCAGCTCATCGACAACCTGAACGACCTCGACATCAAGCAGGCGAAGGCGGGGCGCGACGTGCGCATCGACTTCCACGCAGAGATGACCGCGAAGCTCATGAAGAAGCTCTCGGGGTCGGTTCGTTTCCAGCTCCTCTACGACCGGGTCCCGGCGTCCGCGAAGAAGCTAGACACCGCAACGACCGTGAACCTCCTCTACACGCTGCTCTAGTCACACGTCAGCGTCATTGTCATCTGCAAAGGATTGATCCATGAACGTCAACGTCAGTGAAGCGACCCAGAAGATGGTCGAGCTCCTCTTCGTGTGGGCTCCGAAGGTCATCGCGGTGCTCGTCGCGCTCTTCGTCGGCTGGCTCATCGCCGCGTGGGCCGGGCGCAAGCTCCGCGACAGCCTTGACAAGCGCCACTTCGATCCCACCCTCGGACGCTTCTTCGCGAACATCCTCAAGTGGCTCATCCTCGTCGCGGTGGTGCTCGGCTGCCTCGGCGTCTTTGGCATCCAGACCTCGACCTTCGCGGTCGTCATCGGTTCCGCCGGCTTGGCGGTCGGTCTCGCCTTCCAAGGGACTCTCAGCAACTTCGCCGCCGGGGTGATGCTCCTGGTCTTCCGCCCCTTCAAGATCGGCGACTACGTCAAGGTCGCCGGCACCGCGGGAACCTGCGAAGAGATCGAGCTGTTCACGTCGACCTTCCGGACTCCGGATAACCGAAAGATCGTCGTGCCCAACACGCAGATCTTCGGGGCGATCATCGAGAACGTCAGCGCGTACGAGACGCGCCGCGTGGACATCGCAGTCGGCGCGGACTACTCGGCGAACCTCGACGAGACGCGGCGCGCGCTCGAGTCGGTCGCCTCGAAGGTGAAGGGCGTGCTGAGCGATCCCGCACCCCAGGTCTTCCTGAACAACCTCGGCGACTCGTCTATCAATTGGCAGGTGCGCATCTGGTGCAAGAGCGCGGACTACTGGGACGTGTGGCAGGCGGCGACGAAGGCGACGAAGGAGGCGCTGGACGGCGCCAACATCGGGATCCCCTTCCCGCAGATGGACGTCCACCTCGACCGCGCCAACTGAGCGCGCCCATGGCCTAGCGAACGCCCCGGTCTCCCTCATGGAGGCCGGGGCGTCTGTCATCCTGCCGGCGACCCGGGCCGCTCAATGGGCCGCTCAGGGCCCGAATGCGTTCACCCCGGCCTCCCAAGCGATGCGAGCTTCGGGTTCTGAGGGGTCCAGTGAGCGTGCGCCCCCGCAAGGCCCGACTGAGGCGCACTCTCCGT
>JAGQJE010000118.1 GCA_020430775.1 Myxococcales bacterium | reverse complement strand
TTGATGAAGCGGTCGACGGCGCTCTGGGCCTGCAGGACGTCGGCGAAGGCGCCGATCCACTCTGCGGTGTCGCGGTTCGAGGTGACGATCGTGGCGGCGCGGCCGGAGCGCTCGACGAAGAGCTGGTAGACGTCGCGGCTCTCGTCGCGGTCCATCGGCTCGAGGGCGAAGTCGTCGATGATCAGCAGGTCCACCGTGCAGAGCTCGAGCATCACCACGTCGCGTGAGTTGTCGAAGCGGCTCTGGCGCAGCGCCTTGAGCATCTCGTCGGCGCGGCGGAAGAGCACGCGGTAGCCGTTGCGGCAGGCGACGTGTCCGAGCGCGTTGGCGAGGAAGGTCTTGCCGACCCCGACCGGGCCGAGGACGACGACGTTCCGCGCCGCGTCGACGAAGCGCAGGCTCGCGAGCTCGTTGAGGACGCGGCGGTCGAAGCTCACCTTCGCCGTCTTGTCCCATCGCTCGAGGACCATGTCGGGGTCGAGCCCGCCGTCGGTCGCACGACGCAGGGCCGCGGTGCTGTCGCGTCGCGAGATCTCGTCGCTGAGCAGGAGCAGCAGCAGCTCGTCGAAGCTCATGCCCTGCTGTTCGGCGAGCGTGAGCCGCTGCGGCAGCACATCGATGAGGTGACCGAGCTTGAGGCGCTTGAGCGCACCCTTCAGCTCCGGCGCGATGTCGAGGGTCTTCATCGCTCCTCCTCCTGTCCATCACGCTTGCGCGTCTCGAAGGCGTCGGTGGTGCGTGCGAAGCGCGCGCCCGGCAGCGGGAGCTGCACCAGCGTCCCGCGCTCGGCGGCGTCGACCTCGGTGCGCATCGCCGCCTTCAGCGTCCCCTCGACCCGGCGCGTGTCGAGCACGTCGAAGGCGAGCGCTCGCTTGCACGCCTCGTCGACCCGGCGTGCGCCGTACTTCTTGCACAGCCGGAGCAGGCCGTAGGCCTGGCGCATCCGCGTCCACGGCAGCGGCCCATCGAGCAGGCGCCCGATGAAGTCCCCGACGTGCGTCCCCTCGGCGTAGGCGCGGTCGCACAGGTCGTCGACGCTCCGTGTGGCGTAAGGCGCCTTGCCCGTCGGGTAGTCGCTCGTGTCGGTGGAGCGGCCGCCCTGCGCTTGCCGCGGGTGCGTCTTGATGAGCTCGAGGCGGGCGTAGATCTTCACGAGCTGCCGGTCGACGCGGACGCGCACCCACTGCCCGACGTAGCGCGTCGGCACCGAGTAGAGCGCGTGCGCGACCTTGATGTGGTGGTCGGGGTGGACCTTCGCGTCGACCCAGCGCGGGACGTCGAAGGGAGACGTCGGCGCCGGCAGCATGAGCGGGCGCTCCTGCTGCTCGTAGACCTCGAGCGGGACGCGGCGCGTCGTGCCGTGGACGCGCGTGCCCGCCGTCGTCAGGCACCACTCGGCCGCCGATCGGCGTGCCTCATCGAGGCTCGCGAAGTCCTCGCCCTCGAAGCAGCTCTCACGGACGTAGGCCACCTGATTCTCGACGCGTGGCTTGCCCTGCGGATCGCGGACACGCGTCGGGTCGACGAAGAGCCCGCGCGCCTCGGCGTACTCGGCGAAGGCCTCCGTGATCGTCGGCGTCTGCGGGTCCGCCTTCGCGACCACGGGCTTGAGATTGTCGACGACGAGCCGGTGCGGCACTCCGCCGAAGAAGCGCCAGGCCGCGTCCAGCCCCTCGCAAACGGCCTCCATGGTCTGCACGAAGGTCGGCCACACGAACTGATGGCGGCTGAACGCCAGCGTCACGATCAGCGCGTGGACCGTCCTCATCTTGCCCGTCTCGGGGTCGCGCATCCGACCCATCCGCCCGAAGTCGGCCTGCGCCTCCTGCGCCGGCGGCGGGTCGTCGACGCGCACGCTCGTGCGCCGCCGCCCCCAGCCGAGCTCGTCGATCGCGAAGCGACGCAGCGTCGGGTACGTGACGCGCACGCCGCGGCGCTCGAGCAGCGCGTGCACCTTCGTCAGCTTCAGCGGCCGCTCGCCAACGAGCCACGTCTCGAGCTGCGCACGGTGGTGCGCGAGCATCACGCGGGGCTCGCTCGGCGCCGGCAGCTCGCGCACCTGCACCTGGCGCGCGACGGCCAGCACCTGCTCCTCGCTCAGCTCGTCCTCGACGAAGCCCTTCGCCGCCTCGAGGTAGCGCCGCACCGTCTTGCGGTCGGCGCCCGTCTCGCGGGCGATCTGCCGAACCCCCTGCCCAGCGCGGTG
>JAGQJE010000015.1 GCA_020430775.1 Myxococcales bacterium | reverse complement strand
GCCGCCGGTCGACGTTCCGCCGCCTCCGCAGCCGGCCGCCATCAGCAGCGACGTGAGCAAGAGGGCGGGTGGACAGAAGCGAAGGGGTGAGCGCGGCATGGCGGGGTCGGCGGCGAGAGGGCGAGGAATACGCGCGCGACGTCAAATGCGCCCCGAGCGCAACATTGTTGTACCACCAAACGCAGCCGAAGCCGCACGCTGCGCACCTACGAGCGAGGTCAAAGTGTGGCGCGCGTGTGCTTGCTGCTAACCTCCGGCAGCCCCGCCATCCGCCGTGTACCCGAGCCGAGGAGGCGCCGTGGTCCGGGACCTCATCGCGCTGTGTCGACCCAAGCACTGGCTGAAGAACGCCTTCGTCTTCATGCCGGTGCCCTTCGCGGTCGCCGCCGGCGCGCACCTCGATCCGGGCGTGTTTGCGCTCGGGCTGTTCGCGTTCTGCCTCGCGGCGTCGGCGGTGTACGCGTTCAACGACGCCCGCGACGCGGAGCGCGACCGGCTGCACGTGCGCAAGCGCCACCGCCCGGTCGCCGCCGGCCGCATATCACAGGCGGCCGCGTTCCTGCTGAGCGGCGTGCTCGCGCTGGTCTCGCTCGCGATGGCCTACTCGGCCGCGGGCGACGGCGCCGCGATGTTCATCGTCATCTACTTCGCGATCAACGTCGTCTACAGCATCGGCGGCCGCGACGTGCCGCTGCTCGACGTGTTCCTGCTCTCCGCCGGCTTCGTGCTGCGGGTGCTCTTCGGCTGCGCGCTGCTCGCCGTCGTCGCGTCGAACTGGCTCCTGCTCTGCTCGAGCGCGCTCGCGCTCTTCCTCTCGCTCGCCAAGCGCCGGAGCGACCTCGTCAAAGGCGCCGACGCGACGTACCGGCCCTCGCTCAGCGGTTACACCGCGAGCTACCTCGAGCAGGCGATGTCGATCATGGCGGGGATGTGCATCATCGCCTACGCGCTCTACCTCCGCGACGCGCGTGTCTTCGTGCCCGGGCGTGAGTTCGCGAGCCTGCCTTTCGTCGTCTTCGGCGTGCTCGACTACCTGCGCGTCGCGCACGTCCGCGACGAAGGAGACAACCCGGTCGATCTGCTCGTGCGCTCGCCGAGCATGTGGCTCGCCGCGCTCGGTTGGGCGGTCGCGACCTTGTGGGGCCTCAGCTTCTAGCGCCGCGCCTCACGCCTCACGCCTCGCGTCGCCCGCAGGTCCCGTGGCCGCTTTGTTGTCACGTTGTAAGATACCCGGGTGGTCAGAGAGGCTCGCACGACCGACCCGCGGGAGCTCTCGACGGCCGGGCTCGCGTTGCTCGGTCGTATCGCGGCCGTGACCCACTCGAAGCGTTTCCCCGAGTGGGTGGACGAGGCGCTGCACCTGGTGCGGGTAGGCGCCTTCGCCGACGCGTCGGAGCTCTTCGTGCTCGAGCGCGGCGCGGCGTCGCTTTGGCTGGTCGGCGCCGAGGGCTCCGACGCCGACGCGTTCTGCAGCGTCGAGCGCTTCGACGTCGGCGAGGGCTACCCGGGCGTCGTCGCGCAGAGCCGCCACGCCCTGTCCACCCGCGAGCTGCGCTCCGACGCGCGCTACCTGCGACCGGAGGTGCTCGCGCGCGGATACCACGCGTACGCGGCCGTCCCGCTCCTGCGAGGGGAGCGCCTCTTCGGCACGCTCCAGGTCGCCTGGAGCGCGGGCTCGCCGGACGTCGCGCGTGGTCAGCGCTTCGTCGAGGCGGTCGCGCCGGTGCTCACGGCGGCCCTGCTCGCGGCGCGTGGAGACCTCGAGAGCCTCCCCGCGCCGCGGGGCACGCGCGCGGTCGGCGAGTGGCTCGACGACCAGGCGCAGCGGCTGCAGCGCTTCAGCCACGCCGAGGAGGTGAGCGTCGCCTTGCTCACCCCGGACTCGAAGGGCGTCGCCGACTGCGGCTCGAGCGGCGCGACGCGAGTGCTCTGCACGAGGCTCTCCACCGCGGGCCCCGCCGGATGCCCCCACGCGGACGCGCTCGCGCATGGGCACGTGCTCGAGGGGCCGCGCTCGCGCTGGCCGGCGCCGTGCCGTTGCACGCTGCCGGCCGGCTACGCGCAGGTGATGGAGGTCCCGCTGCGGGACGAGGGCGAGACGCTCGGGTACGCGAGCCTCGCCTGGCGAGAGCCGGTCGAGCGGCGCCCGACGCGGCTGCTCGCGTCATTGCTCTTCATGGGCTGGAGCCTCCCGGCGAGCCTCCGGCCGACCTTCGAGGCGCGGCCCGTGCCCGCGGTCTTCGCGCCGGTGACGGGCCGCGACACGCACCACCTCGGCCTGCAGTGCTTCGGTCCGTTCACCGTCTACGTCGACGGTCGCCTCGTGCCGCGCAGCGCGTTTCGGCGCGCCAAAGCGCTCGACATCCTGAAGACGCTGATCCTCCGCCAGGGCAGGCCGATCTCGCGCGACGCGCTGGTCGAGCGCCTGTGGCCGGACGCCGACCTCGAGGCGGGCGCCCGCAGCCTGCACGTCGCGATGCACGACCTCAGGCGCGTCGTCGAGCCCGATCGGCCGGGCCGGCGGTGGGACTACGTGCTGAGCCACGGCGACATGTTCTTCCTCGATCTCGGGTCCAACTGCTCGGTCGACCTGCTGCAGTGGCGAGAGCTGCTCGCGGCCGCGCGCACGGCGAACGCCAAGGGAGCGGGCGACGCGGAGGTGATCGGGCTGCTCGAGCGCGCGACCGCCTTGTATCGCGGGGACCTCTTCGCCGACGACCCGGACAGCGCGTGGTGCCTCGCGGCGCGGGCGACGTGTCGCGACCAGCTCCTCGACGCCCTCGACCGGCTCGCGCGCCTGTACGAGCGGGTCGGTGAGGCGGACCGCGCGGTGCTCACATTGCGACGGGCGGTGCAGGCCGACCCGTTTCGCGAGTCTGCGCACCAGCGCCTCATCGAGGCCCTCGAGCGCGCCCACCGCGTCGACGAGGCGCGCGACTGCTTCGAGGTCTTCCTCGAGGTCGCGTGGGCTGATGGGGAGGCGCCCCTCGACGCGCACATGTCGACGCTCGGCCGCAGGCTCGGGCTGCCCCTCGGGCGACGCTCCGCGAGATAGCGCGCTGCGTGTAAGTGGGCTGTAAGCGGCCCGCCCTACGCTCCCTCCACGCTCGCCACGGTGCGAGCGGTCGGAGGTGAGCCGATGCGCAAGACCGTCCTCGAGACCGGGTCGCTCGTCGCCCCGACGTGGCTCCTCGTCGTGGGGCTGGTCGTCTCCGTGCACGCCTCCTCTGCGCGCGCCGAGACGGGGGCCGAGATCTTCAAGACCCGCTGCGCCCCGTGCCACACGATCGGGGGCGGGCGGCTCGTCGGACCTGATCTGAAAGGCGTCAGCGAGCGCCGCGACGAGGCGTGGATCATCCACTTCGTGCAGTCGCCGGCGACGGCCATCGAGGCGGGCGACGCGACCGCCGTCGCGCTCTCGAAGGAGTTCGCGCCGACGGTGATGCCCGATCAGCCGCTCACGAAGGCGGAGATCGTCTCCGTCCTCGACTACATCCGCTCCGGCGGCGAGGGGAGCGCTGCGCCCGAGCCCGAGCCCGAGGCGTCGCCCGCGGAGATCGCGCGCGGGGAGGCGCTCTTTCAGGGCAAGGTCCGTCTCGAGAACGGCGGCCCCGCCTGCAACTCGTGCCACGACGTGAAGCACGCCGACGTCATCGGCGGGGGCGTGCTCGCACGCGAGCTGACGACGGTCTTCAGCCGGCTCGGGGGCTCGGGGGTGCGCGCCATCCTTGGCTCCCCGCCCTTTCCCGTGATGCAGCAGGCCTACCTCGGGCGTCCGCTTACGAAGGACGAGGTCACGTCGCTCGTCGGCTTTCTGCGCTCGGCGGACGAGCACCACGCGCTCCGACAGCCGCGCGACTACGGCCCAAAACTCGCCATCAGCGGCGTCATCGGCGCCGCGATCTTGTTCATTCTCTACGCCTTGCTCTGGCGTAAGCGGCGGAAGAAGTCCGTCAACCAGGCGATCTACGACCGGCAGATCGCGTCATCCAACTAAGCCGAGGGAAGCACGATCATGGGCTGGATCAAAGACATCGCCTCCCCGCAGACACGCAAGTGGGAGGAGTTCTATCGGAACCGCTTCCAGCACGACCGCGTCGTGCGGAGCACCCACGGCGTCAACTGCACGGGCGGCTGCTCATGGCAGATCCACGTCAAAGACGGCATCGTGACGTGGGAGACGCAGCAACTCGACTACCCGCTGCTCGACGACAAGCTCCCGCCCTACGAGCCGCGCGGGTGCCAGCGCGGCATCTCGTACTCCTGGTATCTCTACAGCCCGCTGCGCATCAAGTACCCGCTGATCCGCGGGTCGCTCATCGACGCTTACCGCGAAAAAAAGCGCGAGACCGGCGACCCGATGGAGGCGTGGGTCGCCCTACAGGCCGACGAGCAGGCCCGCCGCCGCTACCAGAAGGCCCGCGGCAAGGGCGGGTTTCGCCGCGTCTCGTGGGACGAGGTGCTCGAGATCATGGCGGTCGCGAACCTCTACACGGCCAAAGAGTACGGGCCGGACCGCGTCGTCGGCTTCTCCCCCATCCCCGCGATGTCCATGCTCAGCTACGCGGCTGGGGCTCGCTTCCTTCAGCTCTTCGGCGGCGTGAACCTGAGCTTCTACGACTGGTACTGCGACCTGCCGCCGGCGTTCCCCGAGATATGGGGCGACCAGACCGACGTCTGCGAGAGCGCCGACTGGTACAACGCCAAGATGATCGCAGACATGGGCGCGTGTCTCAATATGACGCGCACGCCGGACTGTCACTTCTTCGCGGAGTCTCGACACAACGGCACCAAGGCGGTCGTGTTCGCGCCCGACTTCAGCCAGGTGTGTAAGTACGCCGACCAGTGGGTGCCGCTGCATGCGGGGAGCGATGGCGCGTTCTGGATGGCGGTGACGCACGTCATCCTGAAGGAGTTTCATCACGAGAGCCCGTCGCCCTACTTCCTCGACTACGTGAAGCGCTACACCGACGGGGCGTTCTTGGTGAAGCTCGACCGCGACGGCGAGCACTTCACGCCGGGGCGGCTGCTGCGCGCGCAGGAGCTGCCGCAGCACGCGGACCTCCCGCTCGGCGAGTGGAAGTTCGTCAACATCGACGCCGAGACCGGCCGCTACGTCGTGCCTCAGGGCAGCGCAGGGTCGCGCTGGGACGAGGCCCCTGGCCACTGGAACCTCGAGTACGTGAGCGCGGGCGACGGGGAGCCCTACGACCCGGTGCTCACCCTCCTCGGCCGGGCGAAGGGCACCGCCTACGTAAAGCTCGCCGAGTTCGGGCTCGGGACCGACGCGCTCCGCGGCGTCCCGGTCGTCGAGGTCGAGACGGTCCACGGGCCCGAGCACGTGACCACCGTCTACGACCTCATCATGGCGCAGTACGGCGTCTCCCGCGGCCTGCCGGGCGAGTACCCGGCGG
>JAGQJE010000117.1 GCA_020430775.1 Myxococcales bacterium | reverse complement strand
CGCCGACCCACCCCTACGACCCGGCGGACAGCGGCCCGGTGCCGAAGGAGCGCGGGTCGGGCGAGCAGCGGCGAGCGGGCGTGAAGGGCGCGGCGGTCGAGGTCCGATCCTGGCCCGTCGCGCGCGGTCCGTTCAGGGTGTCCTCGCCGAGCGAGCCGGCGCCGCGAGCGTTCGGAGCGCGGGTTCCGCTCGCGACCGCAGAGCCCGCGGGCCCAGCCGGAGGCGAGGCGGCTGCGCCGCGCGTCGAGGGAGCGCTCGCGGCCCGTAGTGGGGACGAGGCGGCTGCGCCGCGCGAGGAGCCCGCGGCGCGTCTCGCGGGTGAAGCGAATTCGCCTCTGCGAGACGGAGCGGCCGCGGCGCCGGCGGATCGCAGCGGGCCGGTGTCCGAGCTCGGCCCGGACTCGGACGCGCTGCGCGCCGCCGGGCTGCCGAAGCGCTCCGGGTGGTCGCTGGTCACCCTCTTACTGCTGCTCGCGGCCGCGCTGTCGGTCAGCATGCTGGCGCTCGACCGTCGAGCGTCGCAGGACGCGAGCTCCCGGAGGGCCTCGGCCCCCGCCCACGAGACGCCACCCAAGGCCGAGCCCCCTCCGGCCGAGCCCTCCGCAGCGCCCGAGGGCGAAGCGGTCGAGCGCACCCCCGCGGGCGCGCCGGGCGAGCCGTCCCCAGCGAGCGACGCGCGCGCCGAAGCTCCCGCGCCGCCGGCTGCGGCTGCCGCGGCGCCGGCGGCGGTGCACCACCCGGCGGACGAGGTCGAGGAGACGAAGGCGCCACCGGCCAAGAGCGCCAGCGCCGGCGACCAGCCGCGCCCGCCGAGCGGCTCCGCGCCGCAGCGAGAGGCCCCGCCGCGGCCGGACACCAAGCGCCCAACCTCGAAGGCCGAGCCCGGGCAGAGCGTCGCCGAGCTCACCAAGCAGGCGCTCAGGGCCCTGTCCGCGGGCCGCAACGAGCGCGCAGCGTCGCTCGCCGAGCGCGCCGCCGCGCTCGAGCCTTCGAGCTCGGAGGCCTGGATCACCCTCGGCGCCGCGAAGCAGGCGCTCGGGGACACCGACGCCGCTCGCGAGGCCTACGAGCGCTGCGTCCGGCCGGGCGTCGAGGGGAAGTACGTGGCCGAGTGCGGCCGCGTCCTGCGCACGCTGCGCTGACCGCGCGCGGCCCTGCGGCGACGCGATCCTCGCGGTCGCGGCAAAGGTCTCGAGCGCGACGCGGGCGAGGTTGCGTCGCGGGCGAGGTTGTTGAGACAATGGCGCGCGATGAGCGAGCAGACTACGGGCGTGGCCATCGTCGGTGCGGGTGGCTGGGGCAAAAACCACGTCCGCAACTACGCGGCGATGCCGGAGGCGGAGCTGCTCTACGTGTGCGATCGCTCGCCGGACGTTCGCCTGCGCATCGAGGCCGCGTACCCGGACGTCACCGTCGCGGACAACGTCCGCCGCGCGCTCGACGACGACGCGGTCGAGGCGGTGGTCATCGCGACGGACGCGCCGTCGCACTACGCCGTGGCCTTGCAGGCCCTGCGCGCCGGTAAGGACGTCTTCGTCGAGAAGCCGATGGCGCTGTCGTCAGCGCACGCGCGCGAGCTCTGCGAGGTGGCCGACGAGGGCGAGCGCGTGTTGATGGTCGGCCACCTGCTCCTCTACCACCCCGCCGTCGAGGAGCTCCGCGCGCTCGTCGTCGCAGGTGAGCTCGGCGAGGTGCTCTACCTCTACGCGCAACGCCTGAACCTCGGCGTCGTGCGCCGCGACGAGAACGCGTGGTGGTCGCTCGCGCCGCACGATCTGTCGGTCGCGAACTACCTCTTCGACGCCGACCCCGAGGCCGTCAGCGCGACGGGCGCGACCTTCCTGCAGCGCGAGCAGAACGTCGAGGACGTGGTCTTCGCGACGGTGCACTACCCGGGCGGCCGGATCGCGCACGTCCACGTGAGCTGGCTCGACCCGCACAAGACGCGCAACCTCACCGTCGTCGGCGACCGCAAGATGGCCGTGTTCAGCGACACGTCGCCCGACCAGAAGCTCACCATCTTCGACAAGGGCGTCGAGCCGCCCGCGGCGCTCAGCTACGAGCAGGGCGTGCGCATCCGCACCGGTGACATCCGCATCCCGGCGCTGCGGATGGCCGAGCCGCTGCGCCGCGAGTGCGAGGACTTCCTGCGCGCGGTCCGCACGCGCGAGGCGCCTCGTTCGGACGGCAGGTCGGGGCTCGAGGTGGTCCGCGCGCTCGAGGCCGGCACGCGCTCCCTCCGCAACCGCGGCGTCCGCATCGCCGTCGAGGAGGGCTGAGCCGTGGCCGCACCCTTCGTGCACGAGACGGCGGTCGTCGACGAGGGCGCGGTGCTCCACGACGGCGTCAAGGTCTGGCACTTCGTACACGTCTGCGCCGGCGCGCAGGTGGGCGCCGGGACGGTCCTCGGGCAGAACGTCTTCATCGCGGGCGGCGTCAAGCTCGGCCGCGGCGTCAAGGTGCAGAACAACGTGTCGGTCTATGCCGGCGTCGAGGTCGGCGACGACGCCTTCCTCGGCCCGAGCTGCGTGTTCACGAACGTCATGAACCCGCGCGCCCACGTCGAGCGCAAGGACGAGTTCCGCCCGACCCGCGTCGGCGTCGGCGCGACGATCGGCGCGAACGCCACGATCGTCTGCGGCCACGACATCGGCGCGTACGCCTTCATCGGCGCCGGCGCGGTCGTCACGCGCGACGTGCCCCCGCACGCCCTCGTCTACGGCGCGCCGGCGCGCCGGCACGGGTGGGTCTGCCGCTGCGGTGAGGCGCTCGACGACGTCCCGGCCCCGCGCTGCGCCCGCTGCGGCGACCGCTACACCGTGAGCGAGACCGGCGTCTCGCTACAGGAGCCATGATGGCCGACGATCCGATCCCGCTGCTCGACATCCACGCGCAGAACGCGCCGCTCTTCGAGGCGCTGCGCGCCGCCTTCGACCGCGTGCTCGACAAGGGGGCGTTCATCCTCGGCCCGGAGGTGAGCGCGTTCGAGCGAGCCGTCGCCGAGTACCTCGGCGTACCGCACGCCATCGGGGTGTCGAGCGGCACCGACGCGCTCTTGGTCGCGCTGATGGCCCTCGGCGTCGGGCCGGGCGACGAGGTCGTGACGACGCCCTTTTCGTTCTTCGCGACGGCCGGCTCCATCGCGCGCCTCGGGGCGACGCCGGTCTTCGTCGACATCGACCCCGAGACGTTCAACCTCGATCCGGACGGCGTCGAGGCTGCGATCAACGAGCGCACCAAGGCCGTGATGCCGGTGCACCTCTTCGGCCAGCCCTGCGACATGGCCGAGCTGCGCGCGATTACCGAGCCGCGGGGCGTGCCCATCGTCGAGGACGCGGCGCAGGCGCTCGGCGCGCGCACCGAGCAGGGTGTGGTCGGCGCGCTCGGGGCGTTCGGCTGCTTTTCGTTCTTTCCGTCGAAGAACCTCGGCGGCTTCGGCGACGGAGGGCTCGTCACGACCCTCGACGCCGCGCTCGCCGAGCGCGCGCGCGTCATCCGCGTGCACGGCAGCAAGCCGAAGTACTTCCACGCGGTGATCGGCGGCAACTTCCGCCTCGACGCGCTGCAGGCGGCGCTGCTCGCGGTGAAGCTCCCGCACCTCGACGCTTGGGCCGCCGGCCGGCGCGACAACGCCCGCCGCTACGACGCGCTCTTCGCCGAGGCCGGCCTGCCGCCCGAGCGCCTGCGGACGCCCGTCCGCCGCTCCGAGGGGCACGTCTACAACCAGTACGTGCTGCGCACCGATCGGCGCGACGCGCTCGCCGCGCACCTCGGCGACGCCGGCATCGGGCACGCGATCTACTACCCGCTCTGCCTGCACCGCCAGGGCTGCTTCGCGAACCTCGGCTACGCCGACGGCAGCCTGCCGGTGGCCGAGCGCGCGAGCGAGGAGGTCCTCGCCATCCCCGTCTATCCGGAGCTCGACGAGGCCCGCCAGCGCCGGGTGGTCGACACGATCGTGTCGTTCTTGCGCGCGTAGGGCGCGGCGCCCGGCGCGCTCGGTCAGAGCAGGTCGAGCAGGCGCTTGGCGCGTTCGCGCGACGCGGCGAGCAGCTCGCTGCGCTCCGGCTCCGGGATCTTGAGGCGGCCCGCGAGGTCTTTGATGACCGCGGTCTCCTCCGCGCTCTCCTCGCCGTCCGCGTAGGCGAGGATCGTCGCGTGCTGCAGCAGCAGGCGGCGGTCGTGCGCGCTCAGCTCGGTGAGCGGGATCGCGTCGAGGTCTCGCGGCTCCCGGCCGTACTCCCGGAGCGCCGCTGCCTCGGCCTCGGGTACCTTGAACGCGGCGAGGAGCCCCTCGATCACGTCGGACTCGCCCTCGGCCAGGTGCCCGTCCGCCCACGCGACCGCGGTCAGCGACTTGATCATGGCGTCGATGTAGCGCTCCATCCTGCCCTCCTTCGCGCCCTCACGGGGCGTCGCCGCGCCCTCGGACGATACCATCGCATGAAGGCTCGGTGCGGGCGCGATGCCGAGCTCACGCGACACATGGCGCGTGCCACGTGTCGGCCGCGGTGGAGATCAGGAGGGCCGAACGGCCGTCGACGAGTCCGTCCCGAGGCGTCGCACGGCACGCTCCGCCGTCCACAACGCGGGCTCGACATACCCGCCCGAGAGATAGTCTCCGACGAACGAGACGCCCTCGCGCTGGTCGACCGCCTCCAAAAACGCCGTCGCCCGCGCCTGGTGACCGACCGCATGGAAGGGCACCGCGTAGGGATGCCGGGTGACCTCGACGTGCTCGATCCACGAACGGATCTGCGGGAAGAAGAGCTCCAGCTCACCGAGGACCGCCTCGACGATGCTCGCGTCGTCCAGGTCTTTGAGCCGCTCCCACGCGGGGTACGATGGCCAGGGCTGCAAGATCGCTTTGCCGGACGGCGCCATCTTGGGGTTCTTCTGCGCGGCGTCGAGCATGCAACTGAGCATGTGGCCCTCACCCCATGGCGCCATGTAGGACCACACGCCCTTCTCGAGCGGGCGGTCCAAAAAGAACGTCGGGAACGCGAAGGGCGGGATGCGCACGCTCTCGAGGAACGCCCGCTCCGCGGTCCACTCATCCGGCACGAAGCGGAGCGCGGCGGGAGGGGGCGTCGCGACGATGACGTGATCCGCGCCGAGGGTCTCTCCGTCGACCTCGACCCCGACAACCTGGTGCGCCTCTTCGACAAGACCCGTCGCGGGGGTCCCGAGCCGCACGTCGAGGCGCTCTGCGAGCTGCTCGTGGAAGAAGAGGTTTCCGCGATCGCACGAGAGGTAGTCGGTCAGCACGATAATTCGCAGCAAGCGCACGATGTGCAGGAGGCTCACGTCCGTCGGCTCCGGCTCGGTGATCGCGCCGGCCACCGTCAGCGCGCGCACCATGAACTCGATCGATGCCCGATCCGTGATCACGTCCAGCGCGCGCACGGAGTCGATCGCTGGGACCTTGTCCGCGAGCGCGAAGGTCTGGATGCGGTTGCCAGCGATCAGCCGGGCGACGTTCCAGATCAGCCGAAGGTTTCCGCGCGTGCCGGCCGGTGCAAACCACGGCAGGCGGTGCCCGACGAGGAACGAGCCTTCGGTGGCGCGGCCGTCGAAGAAGCGCGTCGTCCCCTGAATCTTTGTCAGGGTTCGCTCCATCCCCACGTCGCGCATCAGCCCAAGCGCGCGGGTGTAGCTCGAGTGGTAGTACTGCGTGCCGACGTCACAGATGTCGCCGCGGTAGCGCAGGGTCTTCGCCCGACCGCCGACCTGGTCAGCGGCCTCCAGCACGACGACGTCGTGACCTGCTTTGGCCGCGTAGGTCGCCGCGCCAAGCCCCGCGACCCCGCCTCCGATGACGACAACTTTCATGACGTCGCTCTTTGATCGGCTCGCGCCGGGTCAGTTGGCCGGCGGCGGCGCGGCGCCGCGACGAGATCGCATCGGGCATTGGCCGCTCGCCATCCGTTCGGCTTTCATGTGAACGCGCTCGCGTAGCGCGTCGACCTGGCTCGGGTCCTTCGGCCGCACGACGAGTCGCGCGCCGTGATCGACGTCCTCGACGGACGCGGTGGCCGGGGGCATCGCCTCGCGACCGGCCATCGCGGCGTCGCGTCGGCGCGCCTGGCACTGGGTCGATGAAGCGTCTGCCGCGCACTGTTGTCGCTTCATCATCCGCTTGTTGTGCATGTCGGCGCGAGCGCGGACTCGCCGGCGGAGCTCCGCGACGTCACCCTCGGTCGTCGTGAACGTGAGCGCAGCGCCGCCGTCGACGTCCGCAGCGACGACCGTCGTCCCCGGGACCCGCATCGGGCACGTCCGAGCCATTCGACCAGCCTGGCCGTCACGGGCGTATCCGCCCGCGGCGGTTCCCGCGGCCGGCGTCGTGGCGGCGCTCGTCGTCGGCTCACCCGTCGCGCCGCTCGTCGAGGCACACCCGGCCAGCGCGGCGACGAGCGAGAGTCCCATCATAGCCAATGTCTTCATTGTCTTCGTCCCTACCGTTGAGGGCGCGACGCCCGATCGGTGCAGCGCGCCGGCGACCGCTGAGGCCAAACCCGACGCTATCACGGCTGCGCCTTCGTCTCCCCCGCCGCGGCTGGCGCCGATCACGGTGTGCGCCCGCGTGATAGTGTCGGTGGCAACGGTTGGGCTGGAGCTTTACAGTGCCTGCATGGGTCTCCGCTATCAGGCGCCGTTCGCGCCCGAAGGGCCGACGCCGATCGACGCCGCGATCGCCCGGAAGCTGCTCGAGCTCGCGCTCGCGAAGGGGGGCGACTACGCCGACCTCTTCTTCGAATACGCCGTGAGCGGCAGCTACGCGTTCGACGAGAGCATCCTCAAGTCCGCCGGGCGCGCGGTGTCGATGGGGCTCGGGGTGCGCGTGATGAAGGGCGACGCGACCGGCTACGCCTACGTCGAGAGCTTCACGATGGACGCGATGTCGCACGCGGCGCGCACGGCCGCGCAGATCGCGGCGAGCGGCGGGCTCGTGAAGCCGGTCGCCATCGAGGCGCGCAAGCTCCAGTCCCGCTACCGCGCCGAGCAGCTCTCGCTCGAGGCGGGCGGCGCGCAGAAGCGCGCGTTGCTCGAGCGCGCCGACGTCGCCGCACGCGCCGCCGATCCGCGCGTCGTGCGGGTGACGGCGTCGCTGCACGAGGAGCTGCGCGAGCTGCTGATCGTGACGAGCCTCGGGCGCTTCGTGCGCGACCGGCAGCCGCTGCTGCGCTTCGGCGTGTCGGCGATCGTCGAGGGCGGGGGCAAGCGTCAGGCGGGCTCCTCCGGGGGCGGCGGCCGCGTCGGCCTCGAATACTTCGACGCGAAGACCCCCGAGGCGCACGCCGTCGAGGCGGTGCGGCAGGCGGTGGCGATGCTCGACGCGCGCGAGGCGCCCGCCGGCGAGATGGAGGTCGTCCTCGCGCCGGGCGACAGCGGCATCCTGCTGCACGAGGCGGTCGGGCACGGCCTCGAGGCGGACTTCAACCGCAAGCGCACGAGCAACTACACCGACCAGATCGGCGAGGTCGTCGCGAGCGAGCTGTGCACGGTGGTCGACGACGCGACGCTCGAGGGCTCGCGCGGCACGATCAACGTCGACGACGAGGGGCAGGAGCCGCACCGCGCGACGCTCATCGAGAACGGCGTGCTCGCCGGTTACATGCAGGACCGGCACAGCGCGGGCTTCTTCAAGGCGGCCCCGACGGGCAACGGCCGCCGCGAGAGCTTCAAGAGCCACCCCATGCCGCGGATGACCAACACGCTGCTGCTCGCCGGCGGGAGCGATCCGGAGGAGATCGTCCGCAGCGTCAAGCGCGGCGTCTACGCTCGGAAGTTCGGCGGCGGCCAGGTCGACATCTCGAACGGCGACTTCGTCTTCTCGCTCACCGAGGGCTACCTCATCGAGGACGGGCACATCACCGCGCCGCTCAAGGGCGTGAACCTCATCGGCAACGGCCCGGACGTGATGCGCAAGGTCGTGATGCTCGGCAACGACCTCGAGACCTCGGACGGCATCTGGACCTGCGGCAAGGACGGTCAGTCGGTCCCGGTCGGCGTCGGCTGCCCCACCGTCAAGATCGCGTCGATGACGGTCGGCGGGACCCAGCTCGGCGGCGACTGATCGTCACGCTCCCGGCGGCCCGCGCGCGTCGTCAGCGCCCGCGCCGCGCTCGGAACACCTACACCTCAGCCAACCTCGGACGCTCCATGGCTTCAGAACGCATCGAAGAGCTCAAGGCGCTTGGCGACCAGGTCGTCGCCCGCGCCGTGCGCGCCGGCGCCGACGTCGCGGAGGCGGCGGTCCGCGAGGGCTCGCACCTGTCGACGAAGGTCCGGATGCAGGAGGCGGAGCTGGTCGAGGAGGCCGGGTCGCGCTCGGTCGGCCTGCGCGTGATGCTCGGCCAGCAGGTCGCCGTGACCTACACGAGCGACATGAGCGAGGCGGGGCTCGAGCGGCTCGCCCTCGACGCGGTCGAGCTCGCCCGCCTGAGCCAACCGGACGCGTTCGCCGGCCCTCCGGATCCGTCGCTCTTGGCCGCGGAGGACGCGCTCCCGGACCTCGACACCTTCGATCCCGAGGTGAGCCGCGTCCGCGCGGGCGAGGCGCTCGGGCTCGCCATCGAGGCCGAACGCGCGGCGCTCGATCTCGACCCGCGCATCACGAACAGCGAGGGCAGCACCTTCACGCGCGCCGCCGGGCTGAGCGCGCTCGTCACGAGCGGCGGCTTCCGCGGCGGCAGCGAGGGCAGCTACGCCTCGCTCGTCGTGAACCCGGTCGCGGAGGACGAGGGCGGCAAGAAGCGCAGCGGGTACTACTGGGACGCGCGGCGGCACTTCGACGAGATGCGCCCGGCCGTGGAGATCGGCGAGGAGGCCGCGCGGCGGACGCTGCGCAAGCTCGGCGCCCGCAAGCTCCCGACGGCGCAGATGCCGGTCGTGTTCGCGCCCGAGGCGGCGCGGACGATCGTCGGGCTCTTCGCGGGCTGCGTGAACGGCGGCGCGGTCTGGCGCAGGAGCAGTTACCTGCTCGGCCGCGTCGGCACCGAGGTCGCGAGTCCGCTCGTCACGCTGGTCGACGACCCGCTCATCCCGCGGGCCCCCGGCTCGCGCGCCTACGACGGTGAAGGGCTCGCCGCGCACCGCAACGTCGTCGTCGAGCGCGGCCGGCTCGCGCTCTACCTCACCGACACGTACAGCGGCCGCAAGCTCGAGGTCCCGAGCACGGCGAGCGCCTCGCGCGGCGCGAGCGGCGGCGTCGGCCCATCGACGACCAACTTCTTCCTAGAGCCCGGCGACGTCTCCGCGGAGGCCCTGCTCGCGGACACCCCGCGCGGGCTCTACGTCACGGAGATGATGGGCTTCGGCTTCAACGGCGTCACGGGCGACTTCAGCCGCGGCGCGTCGGGCTTCCTCATCGAGGGCGGTGAGCTCACCCAGCCGGTCTCCGAGGTCACCATCTCGCTCAACCTCGACACCATGCTGAAGCGCATCGACGCCGTCGCGAGCGACCTCGACCTCCGCACCGCGACCGCGAGCCCCACCTTCCGCGTGACCGAGATGACCGTCGCCGGCACCTGACCCGGCGGCTACACGGTCGAGTGGGCCTTGGCGCGCTGGTCTTCGAGCGCCTCGCGTTCGGCGGTGCGCTGGCGGCGGACGCGCCCTACGATCGCGTCGACGTAGGTCTCGAAGGGCGGGCACTCGATCTCGGTGCCGCTCAACAGCTCGCGCGTGTTCGTGTCGTCGTAGATGACCTCGGTGGAGATCTCTTCGAGGAAGGCGCGCGGCACGTTCGCGAGGCGCTCGAGGCCGGTGTTGCGGACGAGCTTCGCGGCCCAGCGCGTCGGCACCGCGATGCGCGGGGCGGGGCGGGCGCACGAGGTCGCCACCAGCTCGAGCGCGCGCCGCACGGTGACGGGGCGGCCGTCGACCAGGTGAAAGGTGCGGCCCGCCGCGTCCGGGTGGGCGGCGATGGCCATGCCGGCGTCGAGCACGTAGTCGAGCGGCACGACGTGGATCGGGGTGTCGCCGCCGCCCGGGACCGGCAGCGGGATGTCCATCGGCGCGCCGAGCATGATCTGGGCGAGCAGGTAGGGGCCGTCGAGCCGCTCGGGGCCCGCGCCCGGCAGCACGTCGACGATGTGGCTCGGGCGCAGGATGACGATGTCGTGCCGCTGCATCCCCTCGCGCACGACGGCCTCGGCGCGCATCCGCGACTCTTCGACCGGTCCGCGAAAGCCGAAGTCGTCGCGCAGCTCATCTTCGCGCACGTAGCCGCGACGCGAGCCCGACACGCGCGTCGTCGACCAGTACACCACGCGCTGGAGGCGTGGCGCGGCGTCGGCGAGCTCGAGCAGCTCTTGGGCCGAGCCGATGTTCACGCGCTCGGCGAGCTCGCGATCGGCCCACGAGTAGGACACGGCGGCGCAGCCGTGGACGAGCTGCACGCGCTCGGCGAGCGCCGTCCACTCGCGGCCCGAGAGCCCGAGGTCGATCGCGGCGGCGTCGCCCGGGAGCAGCGTGACCCGGTCCCGCGCGTGCGGTTCGAGCGCCGCGACCGCGGCCTCCGCGTGCTCGAGCGCCGACGGCAAGACGACGCAGTCGACGTGCAGCGCGCGATCGTCGTGGAGCAGGCGCGAGAGCACGCCACGCGCGAGGGGCGTGGTCGGAAATCCGGTCAACAGCGCGTGGCGGTGCGCATCTGCGCTCATCGGGTCGCCTCCGCGACAAGGGTGGCATGGACCGCGTCGACCTGCCCGCGGGTCTCGTCGCGGGAGCCGTCGTTCCAGATGACGTGATCGGCGAGGGCGATCTTGTCTTCGAGGGGGAGCTGCGCGTCGATGCGGGCCTGCGCGTCCGCGTGCGAGAGGCCCTCGCGGCGCATCAGCCGCTCGAGCTGGGTCGACTCCGACGCCGCGACCACGATGAGCTTCGAGAACTGCTTCGCGCCGCCCGTCTCGACGAGCAGCGCCGCTTCGTACAGCACGTAGGGCGCGTCGCTCTCTCGCTCGAGCGCCGCCAGCCGCTGGAGCCCCGCCGCCGCGATGAGGGGGTGCAGGATCGCGTTCAGCCTGCGGCGGTCGTCCGCGTCCGCGAAGACCCGCGCGCCGACGCGGGCCCGGTCGAGCGTGCCGTCCGCGGCGAGCACCTCCGGCCCGAACGCCTCGACGACGCGCGCGAGGCCGGGCGTGCCGGGGGCGACGACGTCTCGCGCGAGCGCGTCCGCGTCGACGACGGGGATGCCGAGGTCGCCGAACATGGCCGCCACGGCGCTCTTGCCGCTCGCGATGCCGCCCGTCAGCCCGATCACTGGCTTGGTCATGTCGCCCGGGAGCTAACCCGATCCGCGGCCGGCTGCCAACGCCCCCGTTTGCGGGGCGCGGGCGGGGCGAGCCGGGATCGGGATCGGGATCGGGCGCGGGTACGGGATCGGGTGCGGGAGCGGGCGCGGGTGCGGGATCGGGCGCGGGCGCGGGCGCGGGTGCGGGTGCGGGATAGACGGGATGAACGGGCCGGGTCGGCGCAAGCCGGTTCGAGACCCGAAGACCGGACGCTTCGTGTCACCCGCCTACGCCGCACATAAAAAAGCTGACTCTCCGCCGCTACGATGGTCGTG
>JAGQJE010000116.1 GCA_020430775.1 Myxococcales bacterium | reverse complement strand
TGGGACGCGGCGCGCGGGCGCGGGCCTCAGCGCACGGGCGCGATGAACGCGCAGGCCATGCGTGCCGGGTCCGCGACGCCGCTCCGGCGCACCTCGTCCGAGGCCTCGCCGAGCAGCGCGGCGCCGGCATCGCCGCCCATCAGCTCACCGCGGCGCATGCGCGCGAAGCGGGCGTGGTTCGCCATCTGGTAGCCGCTGAAGCGGCGCTCGGCGTCGGCGAACGCGGCGATGGCAGCCTGCGTGTTCCCTCGGAGCGCCTCGGCCTGACCGCGCAGGCTGGCGGAGAGCGCGTCGGCGTTGGCTTCGCCCGAGCGATGCAGCGCCTCGGTCGTGCGTGACGCCTTCAGGATGAGCTGCCGGCGGCGGAGGCCACGCGCGTCGGCCGCCACGGCGAGCGTCGCGGTCGCCCGCAGCTCGCGCGCGATGACGCCAAACAGGCCAAGCCGCCCGAGCCCGGACCAGACGAGCCCGCGCCGCATCGCGTCGAGGCGCCCGAGCGCGTGCTCGGGCCGCCCGGCGTACAGATCGATGCGCGACGCCGCGGTCATGTACGCGTAGTGGGTGTAGGCGAAGCGCGACTTTCGCCAGTGGTCGAAGTGCGCGTCGGCGACGTCCATGGCGGACGCGGGGTCGTCGGCCGCGAGCCAGGCGAGGTTCGACGGCCCCAGCCCGAACATCGCCGCGCCGTAGCGATCGCCGCGTCGCTCGGCGTCGCCGAGGAGCGCCGGGACGTGCTGGCGCAGCTCCCGCAGGCGGCCGAGGTAGGCGAGCGTCCACAAGAAGGCGTCCTGCGTCTTGGCGATCTCCCAGCTCACGCCGGCGCACTCGGCGCGGAAGCGCTGCATCCCCGCGGCGAGCGCGTCCATCGCCTGCGGCCAGCGGCCCCAGAACCCGGCGCTCAACCCATCGGCGAGATCGCAGAGCGCGACCCCGTACGCGTCGCCGCTGCGCGTCGTGAGCTCGCGAGCGCGCCGCGCGATGGCCGTCGAACGCGCCTCGCCGCGGCGCCCGAGCACGCTGTGCGCGAGCGACTGGATCGCGTACCCGCGCCCGATGCGCTCCGGGACGCCGGACGCGAGCGCCTCTCGCAGGTGCAGCGCCCCGAGGTGAACCCCTCGGCCGAACTCGATGCCCAGCAGCCCGAGCGTACCCGCCCAGCACAGGTCGATCCGTCGCCGCGTACGCACATCGAGCGACGCCTCGTCCGCGGACGGCGTCGCGTGTCGGCCGAGCGCGCTCTCGACCGTGATGCGGGCCGAGACCGCCGCCCAGCGGCCCCACGCGTCGAGCGCGCCGCGCGGCACGGACAGGCCAGCGTCGGCGAGCGCCGCGTCGAGCAGCGGCAGGCCCTCCCCAAGCTCGCCCGCGCGCACCAGGCAGCCGGCGGCGAGCTGGCGGTACCACGGCGCTTCGTCGGGGGCGGACGCGGCGGCGGCTTCGAGGTAGGCGTGGCCGGCGTCGCGTTCGCGGCCAGCCTTGACGAGGCTCTCGGCGAGGTGCACCCGCAGGCCCTGCGTGCGGGCGGTCGCGGTCGCCGACCGGTCGGGCGCGCGCGCCGCCAGCTCCGTCTCGAACGCGACCGCCAGGCGGTAGAGGTGGGCGGCGCGGTCGAAGGTGAGCGCGGCGTCGGCCCGCTCCGCCGCGAGCACCGCGTACCGCGCGGCCGCGTCGAGCTCGCCGGCGCCGCGGCAGTGCTCGACGAGCGCGTCGAGGTCGGCGTCCGAGCCGCGGCCTCCCTCGAACGCTTGCTCGAGCGCGCGCGCCAGCGCCCGGTGGCCCCGCGCGAGCGCGTCCGGGTCGAGGGTGGCGAGCGTCGCCTCGCGGATCCGGTCGTGATAGACGGCGGCGCGGTCGTTCGCGCCGACCCCGTTGGCGTCGATGAGCTGGCGGTCGAGCAGCTCCGCGAGCGCATGCTGCTGCCCTTCGACGAGACCCGCCGCCTCGAAGAGCACGCGCAGCCGCCGCGGCCGGCCCGCCAGCGCGGCGATCGCGAGCAGGTGCCTCGCCGGCTCGGTGAGGTCGTGTACTCGCAGCTCGAGGGCGGCGTCGAGCCCGAGCGTCCTGCACTGGGTCTGGAGCATCGCGTAGACGAGCTGCTCGATGAAGAAGGGGCTGCCGTTGGCCTCGCGCGCGGCGATCCGCGCGCACTCTTCGCTCGCTGAGCCTGCGCTCAGCAGGTCCTCGGAGTGCGTCAGCAGCGCGCGCGCCAGCGCCTCGGCGGCGGCGTCATCGAGCGGCTCGAGGGCGATCTCCACCGCGTCGACGAAGGCCCGGTTGCGCCGGTACGTCTGCAGCAGCGAGCGCAGCGGCGCGCTCTCGTGCAGCGCGCCTGAGCGAAACGCCCCGACGAAGAAGATCGGCGCCGTCGCCCCGCGAGAGACGATCTCGGTCAGGAAGGGCTCGCTCTCGGAGTCTGCCCACTGCAGGTCATCGATCATCAGGACGAGGGGCTCGAGGCGCGCCATGCGCGCGCAGAGCGACCCGAGCGCCCGGCACGCGCGGCGGCGGCGCTCGCGCGTGTCCGGGACGACGACCGCGGGCGCGTCGGCAAAGCGTGCGACCCCGCGCAGGACCGGGAAGAGCTGGCCGAGCAGCGCTGCGTCCTCCGGGATGACGGAAGCGACGGCGGCGTCGTCGAGGTCGAGCAGGTGGCGCGTCAGGTCGTCGACGAGCGCGTCGAACGCGCGGTGGGCGAGCGTCTCGCGGTGGTAGCACTTGCCGTAACAGACCGTCGCGGCGCCCGCGTCGAGCAGCGCACTGCCGAACGTGCCCAGCAGGCTCGACTTGCCGATGCCGGAGGCCCCGGACACGAGCGCGACGCCGCCCCGGCCGTCCTTGGCGCGGGCGAAGAGCGTGCGCAACGCGTCGAGCTCCGTGTCACGGCCGACCAGCTCGCAGGCCGGCGGCGGCAGCGCCGAGGGGCGGCGCCCGACGCCGCCGCGCAAGACGATGCGCACCTCGCGCGTCGACGGCCGGTCGGCCGGGCGGATCGCGAGCATGTCATAGGCGAGCTGCTCGAGATCCTCCGGGATCTGCTCGCCCGGCTGCGCGCGCATCCGCGGGGCAGGCAGGTACTGCTTGCGGACGAGGACGTCCTCACCGGCGCCGTCGAAGGGCAGCGAGCCACAGAGCGCCAGGTAGAGCATCACGCCGAAGCCGTAGATGTCCGAGCGGTCGGTCAGCGGGGAGCCGGCCGCCTGCTCCGGGGACATGTAGGGCGCCGAGCCGCCCGTCGACCGCGCGCCGACCCTGTCGAGGCGCTCGAGGAGCCCAAAATCACAGAGCTTCGCCTCGCCGGCCGGGGTCACGAGGACGTTCGACGGCTTGAGATCGCGGTGCACGAGGTCGCGCGAGTGAAGCGCGTCGAGCGCTTCGGAGAGCTGCGTCAGGGCGTCCCGAAGGCGCGCCTCGTCGAGCGGCGCGTCGACGACCGCGCGCGGCAGCGGCGATGGCGGAGCCCTCCGGCTGCCGTCGACGAGCGTGGTGACCTCGTCGCCCCTGTCCCGGACGCCCATTGCGCCCGGCCGCACCCACGACAGCAGGTCGGTGCCCTCGACGAGCTCCATCGACAAGAACCAGGCCCCGTCGTGCTCGACGAGCTCGTAGACCCGCATGAGGTTCGGGTGGTCGATGCCGGCGCGAGCCCGGAACTCTTGCTTGAAGCGGTAGATGCGCGCCGGCTCGACGGCATCGAGCGTCTTGAGCGCGACGGTGGCGCCGCGCTCCGCGTCATAGGCCCGATACACGGTGCCCATGCCACCCATGCCGAGGCGCTCCTCAATACGAAACCTGGCGCCTGCGGCGTGCCGCGGCGCCGAGCGCAGGCTCGGGGACATCGGCGCTCATCGTAGCAAGGTCAGACCCCCTCGAGCCACCACGACTCGGGCAAGCGGGCCCCACCCTCTCCCCCGGGCCCTTGACGCCGTGGGCCGCGCGCCCGATGCAATGAGGTGTAGGTGTAAGCCTAGCCCCGAGACGTGCCGACCGCCCCCGCACCGCTGGCCGCACTCGCCCCGCCGGCTGGAGGCTGAGCCACGGAGGCTGCGATGCTCGAACACGCCAAAGCTCTCGTCGAACCGACGGCCCGTGAGGTCGTCGAGCGACTACTCGACCGCACCGGGGTCCAGATCAACGGCCCGAACCCGTGGGACATAGAGGTCCACGACGACGACCTGTACGCGCGCGTGCTCGCGCACGGCTCGCTCGGCCTCGGCGAGGCATACATGGAGGGCTGGTGGGACGCGGAGGCGCTCGACGTGTGTCTCTTTCGGCTGATGCGCGCGAAGCTCGACCTGCACGTGCTCGGCCTCGACGACGCGATCGCCTTCGCCCGCGCGCACCTCGAGAACCTCCAGAAGCGCTCGCGCGCGTTCGAGGTCGGCGAGCGCCACTACAACGTCGGCAACGATCTCTACGAGCGGATGCTCGGCAAGCGGCTCGTCTATAGCTGCGCGTACTTCGCCGACACGGACGACCTCGACGAGGCGCAGGAGGCGAAGCTCGATCGCGTCTGTCGCAAGCTCGGCCTCGAGCCGGGGATGCGGCTGCTCGACGTCGGCTGCGGCTGGGGCGAGACGCTGAAGTTCGCCGCGGAGCGCTACGGCGTCGAGGGCGTGGGGGTCACGGTCTCGTCCGAGCAGGCGCGTTTCGCGCGCGCGCTCTGCGACGGGCTGCCCATCGACATTCGGTTGCAGGACTACCGCGAGCTCAACGAAGGCTTCGATCGCATCGTCTCGGTCGGCATGTTCGAGCACGTCGGCTCGAAGAACTACCGCCGCTTCATGAAGACCGTGCGGCGCTGCCTCGTCGCGGACGGGCGCTTTTTGCTGCGGACCATCGGCAGCAACGAGACGACCCGCGGCATGGATCCGTGGTTCGACCGGTACATCTTCCCGAACGCCTCGCTGCCGTCGATGGTGCAGATCGCCGAGGCCGTCGAGGGGACCTTCATCGTCGAGGACTGGGAGAACACCGGCCCCGACTACGACCGCACGGTGATGGCGTGGCTCGAGCGCTTCGAGGCGAGCTGGCCCGAGCTGAGCCGGGCGACCGCGCAGGGCGGCGGGGCGGACGACGCGTCGCGGCAGGCCGTCGAGCACTCAGGCGCGCGACCGAAGCCGACCGCGAAGTTCGACGAGACCTTCCGCCGCATGTGGCGCTACTACCTCTGCGCGAGCGCGGCGCTGTTCCGCGCGCGGCGGGCGCAGCTCTGGTCCATCGTGATGTCGACCGGCGAGGTGGGCCTCTGAGCGCTCGCTGAAGCGCCGCTGAGCCGCGCGGTCGACCGACGCGCGGCGGCGGGGCTCAGGGTGTCTCCCCGCGCCCAGCTTGATACGCAGGGAGCCACAGCTCGAAGACCGTGCCGCGCGGCTGCCGAGGCAAGCACCGGAGCTGCCCGCCATGCGCCACGACGATCTGATGGGTGAGCGGCAGCCCGAGCCCCGTGCCGCGCTCCTTCGTCGTGTAGAAGAGATCGAAGATCTGCTCGCGCACGTCCGGCGGGATGCCTTGGCCGTCGTCCTCGACGCGCAGGCGCACGCCCGCCGGGTCGCCGGCGCCCTCGCCTCGCGCGGCCGGCTCGAGCGTGACCTGCACCCGGCCTCCGCCGGGCATCGCCTCCCGCGCGTTGCGCAGCAGGTTGAGGAGCGCCTGCCGGAGCTGCGGCTCGTCGATGGCGACGCGAGGCACTTCGCGAGTCACGACGCTCAGCGTGACCCCTGCCTGCTCCATCTCCGGCCCGACGAAGCGCTCGACCGAGCGCACGAGCTCGGTGAGGTCGTCGGGTGCGAGGCGCGGGCGCGGCAGCCGTGCGAGGCGGAGGTACTCCTCGGTGATGCCGCCGAGCCGGTCGATCTCGCGCTGGATCGCCGCCATCAGCGCGCGCGCCTCGTCGCCCGCGTCGGACAGCTCGTCGCCGAGCATCTCGACGTTCAGCCCGATGCTCGAGAGCGGGTTGCGCACCTCGTGGGTCACGTGCGCGGCCATGCGCCCGATGGCGGCGAGCCGCTCGGCCCGGATGAGCTGCGCGTCGCGCTCGCTGAGCGCCTCGACCATGCGCTCGAACTCGTTCGTGAGCCGACCGAGCTCGTCGTCGCGGCTCGACCGGAGCACATCGCGCGACAGATCGCCGCGCGCGACGGCCAGCACCCGCTCGTGAAGGCGCGGCAGCGGCTCGAGCAGGCGTTGCGTCCACCACGTCGCCGCGACCCCGCCTGCGAGCCCGAGCAGCGTGAGCAAGCCCAGCAGCAGCGCGGCCCGTCGCTCCTGCGCGGCGGCCTCCGCGCTCGTGGTCGCGAGCCTGTGCTGCAGGGCCGCCCAGCCGTCGCGATAGTGCCGCTGCACACCCAGCTCGCGGAGTTCGATCGCCTTGAACGCCGCCGCGAGCGGGGCCTTCGAGCCGGCGTCCACCTGCGCGAAGAGCGTGTCGTACTCGTCGTCGAGCTCGCCGTACGCCGTGCCGACCTCGTCGAGCGACGCGCGCACCCCGCGCAGCGTGCTGCGGTCGGCCGCGGTCACGGCGAGCGCGTCGGCGCGGCTCAGCTCGTCGTAGGCGCGGCGGAGCGTCGCGGGGCGCACGTGCCGCGCGGCGTTCAGCCAGCTCCGCGCCGGCGACGCTCTCGGGTCCGCGACGACCCGGTCGAGGAGCGTCGCGTACAGCGCCTGCGTCGCCTTCGCCTCGCCGAGCGTCAACGCGAGCGGGAGGTACCCCTCGTTCAGGAGCCGGAGGGTGCGCGTCGTGCGCGCGTGCTGCCACAGGCTGACGCCGGCGACCGCACCGAACGCGACGAGCACCAAGGCGAAGCCCAAGAACACCCGCGTCGGGATCGACAGTCGGCCGCGCGCCATCCGGGCGAGGGTAGCCGGAGCGCGCGCGTCGGGCACCTGCGCGCGCCGAACCGACGCAGGCGCGGGCGGGCTCGGTCGAGTACACCGAGCGCATGGCACACGCGCAGCGCGAGCGGCCGCGGCTGCTCATCGTGAAGGTCGGCGACGCGCCGGCCGCGGTGGTCGGCGCTCGCGTGCGCGGCGCGGCCCGAGGCGACTACGACGCGTGGTTCGCGCAGGCGACGGCCACCTCGGCGCTGCGTACCGACGCGATCGACCCACGCGGCGGAGACGCCCTGCCCCCGCCGAGCGCCATCGCGGGCGCCATCGTCAGCGGCTCATCGAGTCTGGTCACGGACCGCGAGCCGTGGAGCGAGCGCACCGGGCGTTGGATGCGCGCGTGCGTCGAGCAGGCGACCCCGCTCCTCGGCGTCTGCTACGGACACCAGTTGCTCGCCGACGCGCTCGGCGGGCGGGTCGGCGCGAACCCCCGCGGCCGCGAGATCGGCACGGTCGAGGTGGCGCTCACCGCGGCGGCGAAGGACGACGCCCTCTTCGGCGGGCTCCCTGGGCGGCTCGTCGTGCAGGCCTCGCACCGCCAGAGCGTGCTCGGGCTGCCGCCGGGCGCGGTCGTGCTCGCGGCGAACGCCCACGACCCGCACCAGGCGCTGCGCTTCGGCCAAGCCGCCTGGGGCGTGCAGTTTCATCCCGAGATGGACGCTGCGATCGCCCGAGGGTTCATCGAGGCGCGGGCCGAGCGCTGCCGCGAAGAGGGCCTCGACCCAGCCCAGCTCATCGCGCGCACCCGCGACAGCCTCGACGGGGCGACGCTCCTGCGGCGCTTCACCGCCCTCGTCGCCGAGCGAGCACGGGCAGCGTCACCGCGGTGACGGTCGCCCGCCGCGCGAGGCCGGGCGTTCAGCGCGCGGTGGGCGCGGACGTCACACGCGTGCACAGGCCGGCGCCGGACGGCGTGTGCGCCTGGGGGCGGCAGGTCTCGCCCTCGCCGCAGCTCCCGGGCGCGGACAGGGCGCAGACCTGTACGCACGCCGTCGCGCCGGCGCCGACGCACGCGCCGCCGGGTGAGCAGTCCTGCGGCCGTTCGCAGCGCGCGCCGAGCGGCAACCCGCCCTCGGGCAGGCAGGCCGTAGCGCCGTGCTCAGTCACGATGTAGCAGCCCTCGCCGGTCGGGCAGCTCACGCTCGGCGCGAGCACGTTGCAGCCGTCGACCGGCAGGCACTGGCGCACGTCGCTCGCGTAGCCGTCGGCGAGCTTACCGTCGCCGCCGCAGAACTCGCCCTCGGCGCAGCCGGCGTTGCCGCAGCACAGGCGCCCGCAGCGACCGTGGCCGGGCTCGCCGAAGCACCCGAGCACCGGGCCGCACTCGCTCGAGCGCGTGCAGGGCTCGCCCTCGGCGCGCGGAGCCGAGCTCTCGCAGCGGGCGCCGCGGTCGGCGATGGCGCACCAGGCGCGGGCGCCGCAGGCGTCCGCCTGTCGGACGTCGCACTCGAAGCCGGCGGCGGCGACGAACGTGCCGCAGAAGGCGGCCGCTTGGGTCGTCGGCGCGCCCGCATCACCCGGCGGGAAGGGAACGCCGCCGTCCATAAGGCCGCCCGAGTCGAGCCCCGCGTCGGGCAGCGTGGGCTCGATGCTGGTGATGTCCGCGTCGCTCGAGGGCGGCATGCTCGCGTCCCGCACGCCCGGGTAGTCGCCGTCTATCTCGGTGGGCGAGCGCCCATCGTCGCCGCCGCTCGTCGTGAGCGAGCCGCAGCCGGCGCCGGCGCCGAGGGCCACGAGCAAGGCGACGACCAGCCCGATGAGCCGGACTCGGTGGAGCGCTCCGCCGCGACACCGCGGCCGCGCAGCAGGGGAACTCAGAGACATCCGAGTGGATTGAAGCACGTCTCGTGCCGAACCGAAATCACAACGGTTTCGAGGCGTCTCGCGTGCCTCACCATGACATCGACGCCAGGGTGGCTCAGTTCACTGCGGCCGTCGTGGGCGTCGCGTCGGCGCCCCGAGCCTTGCCGGCGCGGGTCTCGTAGGCGGCCCGGACGAAGCGGCTGAAGAGCGGGTGCGGGTGGTGCGGGGTGCTCTTGAACTCGGGGTGAAACTGGCAGCCGATGAAGAAGGGGTGCCCTGGCAGCTCGACCATCTCGACGAGCGCGCGGTCCGGAGACTGCCCGCTCAACACGAGCCCGCCCGCCTCGAGCGCGTCGCGGTGCGCGTTGCTCACCTCGTAGCGGTGTCGGTGGCGCTCGCTGATCTCCTCGGCGCCGTAGATGTCCGCCGCGAGCGAACCCCGCGCGAGCCGGCAGGGGTAGGCGCCGAGGCGCATCGACGCGCCCTTGTCCTTCACGGCGCGCTGCTCGGGCATGATGTCGACCACGATGACCGGCGCCGCGGCGTCGAACTCGGCGCTGTTTGCGCCCTCTAGGCCGCACACGTGGCGAGCGTACTCGACGACCGCGAGCTGCATCCCGAGGCAGATGCCGAAGAAGGGCTTGCCGCTCTTGCGCGCGTATTCGATCGCGCGGATCTTGCCCTCGGCGCCGCGGTCGCCGAACCCGCCCGGCACCAAGATCGCGTCGAAGGCGCCGAGCGTGCTCGCCACGGTGTCCTCGTCGAGCGACTCGCTGTCGACGTACGACAGCTCGAGCTTGACGTCGTTGTCGAGCGCGCCGTGCACGAGCGCCTCGTGCAGCGACTTGTACGAGTCGCGCAGGTGGACGTACTTGCCGACGAGCGCGATCGAGACCGAGCCCCGCCCGGGCGCGTGGTACCGCTCGACGGTCCGATGCCAGGGCTGAAGGTCCGGCTCGCGCGACCAGATGTTCAGCCGGTCGGCGAGGAGGCGATCGAGCCCCTGCCGGTGGAGCGTGAGCGGCAGCTCGTAGATGACGCTCACGTCGGGCGCCGCGATGACGGCCTGGAAGGGGAGGTTGCAGAAGTGCGCGATCTTCTCCCGGAGCGACTGAGGCAGCTCGCGGTCGACGCGGCAGATGAGCAGCTCCGGCTGGATGCCGAGGCTGAGCAGCTCCTTGACCGAGTGCTGCGTCGGCTTCGTCTTGAGCTCGCCCGCGGCGGCGATGTACGGCACGAGCGTCACGTGCACAGAGACGCTGTTCTGCGCGCCGAGCTCGCCCTTGAGCTGGCGGACGGCCTCGATGAAGGGCAGCGACTCGATGTCGCCGACCGTCCCGCCGATCTCGACGATCGCGACGTCCACCGTCTCCCCGATCTCACGGACGCGCGCTTTGATCTCGTCGGTGATGTGCGGGATGACCTGGATCGTGGCGCCGAGGTACTCCCCGCGGCGCTCCTTCGAGATGACCGAGTCGTAGATGCGCCCGGTCGTGAAGTTGTTCGCGCGCGTCATGGTCGCGGCGGTGAAGCGCTCGTAGTGGCCGAGGTCGAGATCGGTCTCGGCGCCGTCGTCGGTCACGAAGACCTCGCCGTGCTGATACGGCGACATCGTGCCCGGGTCGACGTTGATGTACGGGTCGAGCTTGATGTTGGTGACGCGCAGGCCGCGCGCCTCCATGAGCGCACCGATGGACGCGGCGGCGAGGCCTTTGCCGATCGAGCTGACGACGCCGCCCGTGATAAAGATGAACTTTGTCTGGTGCCGGCTCATCGGGCTCGCTCCGTGGCGCGTGCAGGGCATCGGCGCGTCGGCCGGGGCCTCCTGGGCGCTTCACGCTGGCGACTGTAGGGGTCGCCCCGAGGGGTGTCAATCGAGGCCCGGCTCGTCCTCTGGGCGCTTGCGCGTCGAGTGCAACAGCACCTCGCGCGCGGGTGCGGCGGGCTCGAGCAGGCGGGCGCGGGTGATGCCGTCTTCGCCAAAGCGGCGGCGCACGCTCGAGCGCGCACGCTCGAGCCGCTCGCGGCGCTCGCGGCGCTCGCGGCCCTCGAAGTCCCCGTGTCCGTCGTCGCCGAAGAGCTCGAGCTGGCCCGGCGTCTCGTGCAGCCCGGACGCCCCGAGCCCGACGAGCCGCACCCCGCGCTCGATCCCCGGCACCCGCGCGAGCAACGCGCGCGCCTGCTCGTAGAGCGAGTCCGTGTCGGCGACCGGCTCGCGCAGCGTGTGCTGCCGCGTGCACAGCGAGTGGTCGCGGTACTTGACCTTGAGCGTGACCGTGTCCGCCCACAGGCCGGCGTCGACGAGGCGGGCCGCGACGGTGCCCGCCTGCTCGAGCAGCGCCGGTTCGAGCGCCTCGAGGGTGTAGAGGTCTCGCTCGAAGGTGTTCTCGGCGCTGAGGCTCTTCGTGTGTGGGCGGGCCTGCACCGGCCGCGCGTCGAGCCCTTGCGCGAGCGCGTGCACCCGCGGCCCCGCGCTCCCGAGGAGCGACGCGAGCCACTCGGGCGAAGCGCGCGCCAGATCGCCGATCGTGCGCAGCCCGGCCGCGTGCAGGCGCGCCTGCGCCTTCGGGCCGACGCCCCACATCCGCCCGACGGGCAGCGGCGCGAGAAAGTCGACGACCTCCGACGCTGCGACGACCTTCAGCCCGTCCGGCTTCGCGAGGGCGCTCGCCACCTTGGCGACGAACTTGTTCGGGGCGACGCCGGCCGAGGCGACGATGCCGATCTCCGCACGGATCTCGGCGCGGATGCGCGACGCGATGCGCACCTCGTCGCCGAAGAGCGCCCTGCTCCCGGCGACGTCGAGAAAGGCCTCGTCGATCGAGAGCGCCTCGACCTCCGGCGTGTAGCGCTCGAAGATGGCGAAGACGGCGCGGCTGACCTCGACGTAGCGCTCGCGGTGCGGCGGGACGACCTCGGCGCGCGGACACCGGCGCAGCGCCTCGACCATCGGCATGGCGGAGCGGATGCCGAACCGACGCGCCTCGTACGAGGCCGCCGCCACGACGCCGCGCACGCTGCGGGTGCCGACGAGCACCGGCCGCCCGCGCAAGGCGGGATCGTCGAGCTGCTCGACCGACGCGAAGAACGCGTCCATGTCGATGTGAAGCATGGCCGGCGCCGTACCCGACCCGCGCACAGCGGATCGACGCTGCATACCACACCGACACGCACCGCGTCCCCCACCCGACCCGCGCCCGATCCCGCGCCCGTCCCCGATCCCGCGCCCGTCCCCGATCCCGATCTCGCGCCCGATCCCGCGCCCGCACCCGATCCCGCGCCCGTGCCCGATCCCGATCCCGTCCCCGATCTCGTGCCCGATCCCGCACCCGCACCCGCGCCCGCGCCCGCGCCCGCGCCCGTGCCCGATCCCGCGCCCGTGCCCGTTCCCGTGCCCGATCCCGATCCCGATGCCGATCCCGACTCCCACTCCACCCATCTGCGCCCGGGTGCGGGGCGGCGCCGGGGGCACGGTTTTCATGACGCGGCGTCGATTGTACGGTTGTCGGAGCCTGCCCGGGTCGCGGCGCCCGCGACGAGCGAGGCCAGGCGGAAAGGTCACACGATGGACGACCACGTCTACAAGGTCATCGAGATCGTAGGCACCTCGAAGGACGGCATCGAGCCGGCGATCCGCAACGCGCTCACGCGCGCGTCCGCGAGCGTCAAGCAGATGCGGTGGTTCGAGGTCGCCGAGACGCGCGGGGATCTGCGCGACGGCCAGGTGCAGTACTGGCAAGTGCGGCTGAAGATCGGCTTCACGTTGAACGGCTGAGCCCGCGCCGGATTGGCACGGCGCGCGGTTGACCTCGCCGCGCCGATCAGTCCCAGAGCGCGGCGAAGCGCGCGTCGTCCCCGCGCGTGCGGCGGATGGTGACCGCCTCCGCCGCGCGCGGGGCGTCGGGCGTCGCGACGTGGTGGCGCAGGACCACCGCGCCCGACGCCGTGACGCCCACGCGCCGCGTGGTCACGGTCACGTCCTCGCCCGCGTGCGTCGCGCTGCGAAAGAGCACGGTCTCGGCGACGGGGACGAGCTCGATCGGGTCGAGCCCGCCCTCGGCCATCGCCCGCGAGACGGACTCGTCGAGCCAGTCCACGTAGGCTGGGTGGTTCGCGTGCCCGAGCGGATCCATCCGCACATGCCACGGGCGGAGCTCGAAGGTCACCCGGCGCTCGCCCGGGCGCTCGTCGTAGTCGGGCAACGTGATGGGCCCGTCCTCGACGTGCTCCGGGAACGCCGCGATGACCGACGCGGGCGCGCGGGCGGGGCGCCCGGCCGCGTCGATGTGCACCCACTCCTGCGTGCCGGACGCGAGCGGTCCGGCGGCACCAGACAGGCGCACCTCGCGGGTCGAGATCATGTCGCGGCGGAAGCGCCACACCCAGGTCCGCGCGCGCAGCGGCTCGCCGTAGGGCGTCTCGCGGTGGTGCACGACCGTCATCTTGCGGACGACGAACGCCGTGCCGACGGCGAGAAAGCGCGACGGCGGCCAGCCGACCTCGGAGCTCGCCTCGACCGCCAGCTCCTGGAACGCACGCCAGATGTCGCCGGCGCGGGCCGCGTTCCGCACGGAGAACGCGTGGCGCGGGAGCTGGTGCGCCATCTCGCACACCGCCTTCGGGGAGACGTCCTGCGCCGCCGCGTCGCTCGAAGCCATCGCGGAGGGTCGTGCCGCATGGACGCGCGCCGCGCAAACCTCGGCGACGACCGGCGGCGCTCGGTCGCCGGTGCGCGGGCGTCCTGCTAGAGCGTCGAGCCTGATGGACGTCCTCGACGCGCGCTTCGTCGCTGCCGCGACCGCCTACGACCAGCTCCCGGCGCCGATGTTCGCGGAGGTGGCGTTCGCGGGGCGCTCGAACGTGGGTAAGTCGAGCCTCATCAACAGCCTGCTCGCCCGCAAGAAGCTCGTGCGCACCAGCTCGACCCCCGGCTGCACGCGCGGCATCCACGTGTTCCGCGTGTTGCTCCGCGGCGGGGCCGAGCTCGATCTGGTCGACCTGCCGGGGTACGGCTACGCCAAGCGGAGCAAGGCGGAGCGCCGCGCCTGGGGCGACCTCATCGAGCGCTTCCTCGAGGCGCGCCCCGGGCTGCGCGCGGTCGTCGTGATCGTCGACGTCCGCCGCGGCCTCGAGGACGACGACGCGCAGCTCATCGAGTACCTCGACCACCTCGGCCAGCGCGTGCTGGTCGTCGCGACCAAGCTCGACAAGCTCCCGGCGAGCCAACGCAAGCCCCGCCTCGCGGCGCTCCGCGCGGACATCGGCCGGCCCGTGTTCGGCTACAGCGCCCAGACCGGCGACGGGCGCGACAAGCTCAGCCGCGCGCTGCTGCGAGCCTGCGCCATCGCGCTGCCGGAGCCGGACTGACACCCCGGCGAAGAAGAGCGCGGGTGGTCGCCGCGCGGGCGGCGTCGCGGCGACAGGGCGCGCGCGGGCCGCTCAGCCCCGCGGCGAGAGGGCGCGCGCGACGTACGGGCCGGTAGGGGCGTCCGGGTGCCTGGCGATCTGCTCCGGCGTGCCCTCGGCGACGATCTGCCCGCCGGCGTCGCCGCCGCCCGGCCCGAGATCGATCACGTGGTCGGCGACCTTGACCAGGTCCACGCGGTGGTCGACCGCCACGACCGTGTCGCCCCGCTCCACCAGGCGCTGTAAGAGGTCGACGAGCAGCTCGACGTCGACGAAGTGCAGCCCCGTGGTGGGCTCGTCGAGCACGTAGAGCGTCTGCCCCGTCCCGCGGCGCGCGAGCTCGCGCGCGAGCTTGACGCGCTGGGCCTCGCCGCCGCTCAGCGTCATCGCGCTCCGGCCGAGCTCGAGGTAGCCGAGCCCGACGGCGTGCAGCGCGTCGAGCTTGTCGGCGATCGACGGGATCGGCGCAAAGAGCTCGAGCGCGGCGTCGACCTCCATCGCGAAGATGTCGGCGATGGTGTAGCCGCGGTAGCGGACCTCGAGCGTCTCGCGCGCGAAGCGGGCGCCACCGCACGCCTCGCACGGCGCGTAGACGTCGGGCATGAGGTACATCGGCACCTTCACGACGCCGTCGCCCTGACAGGTCTCGCAGCGGCCGCCCTTTTTGTTGTAGCTGAAGCGGGCGGCCGCGTAGCCGCGCGCCCGCGCCTCGGGCAGCGACGCGAAGAGGTCCCGAATGGGCTCGGCCATCCCCATGTACGACGCGGGGCTCGAGCGCGGCGTGCGGCCGATCGGCGCGGCGTCGACCGCGACCACGCGCGTCAGGCCACCGGCGCCCTCGAGACCCGTCGCCGCCACCTCGCCCGCGCCCGCGCCGCGGGGGGAGGTCGCCGCGCGCGCGAGCGGCGCGAGGGTCTCCATCACGAGCGACGACTTGCCCGAGCCGCTCGGACCGGTGACGCACGTGAGCGCGGCGCAGGGAAAGCGCGCGTCGACGCCGCGCAGGTTGTGAAGACGCGCGCCGCGGACGACCAGCGCGGGTCCCCCAGTCGGCCGCCGCTGCGCCGGCACGGCGACCGCGCGCCGGCCCGAGAGGAACGCCCCCGTCGTCGAGTTCGCGTCGCGCATGACCGCTTGCGGTGTTCCCTCGGCGACGACGCGACCGCCGAGCCGCCCCGCCCCCGGCCCGAAGTCCACCAGGTGATCGGCGGCGCGCAGGATGGCGGCGTCGTGCTCGACGACGAGGACCGTGCTGCCGCGATCGCGCAGCGCGAGCAGCGTGTCGACGAGGCCCCCCACGTCGCGCGGGTGCAGGCCGAGCGACGGCTCGTCGAGCACGTACAGCACCCCCGACAGACCCGCGCCGATGCGGGTCGCGAGCCGCACCCGCTGGGCCTCGCCGGTCGAGAGCGTCGAGAGCGCGCGGTCGAGCGGGAGATAGCCGACGCCGAGCTGCTCGAGCGTACGCAGGCGCGCGACGGTCTCGCCCGCCAAGCGCTTCGCGAGCTCGGCGTGCGGCGCCTCGGGCGTGACCGCGTCGAGCCGGCGAGACAGCGCCTCGACCGGGAGCGACTCCATCTCCGGCAGGTGCATGCCGCCGAAGTAGAACGCGGTCGCGGCCTCCGACAGGCGCCGGCCGTCACACGACGGGCAGCGCTCGGTCACCGTGAACGCCCCGTAGTGCGCGTCGAGGAAGTCGAACAGCGCCTCCTCGTCGCCCCCCCCGGCGCGCTTGCGCTCGAGCTGGTCGCCCATGCGCCGCTCGATGCCTGGAACGATCCCCTCGAACCCGGGCGGCGGCTCGCCGTGGACCAGCCGCTCCCGCGTCGCGGCGGCGAGCGCGTCGATGGGGCGGTCGAGCAGGCCTGGGAGCGCCTCGTCGACCTCCGCGAGCATGTGGCGATAGAAGGCGCCGCCGACCTTCCCCCACGCGAGCACCGCGCCGGCGCGAAGGCTGAGCGCCGTGTCCGGGATGGCGAGCGCGGCGCTCACGCGGCGCACCTCTCCGGCGCCGCCGCAGCGGGCGCAGGCGCCGAGGGGATCGCTCGACGAGAAGAGCTTCGGCGACGGGTCGGGCAAGAGGACGTGCCGCGAGGGACAGGTGAGCCGCTCGCTCATGTCGTACGACCGGCCGTCGGCGAGCAGCACGCGGACCACGCCGCCGGTCAGCGCCGCGGCGAGCTCGATCGCCTCGGCGGCGCGTCCGCGCGCGCCCTCCTTCACCACGAGCCGGTCGATGTAAACGTCGACGGCGTGCACGACACCCAGCCGACGCGGGTCCTCCTCCGCGAGCGCCGCGACCTCGGCGAGATCGCGCGTCGCGCCGTCGAGCCGCACGCGCACGAACCCCTCGCCGCGCAGGCGCACGAGCTGGGCGACGAGGGCCTCGCGCGGCCAGGGCGCGGTCCGCGCTTCACCGCTCGCCAGCGGCGGATCGAGCGGCGCGAGGATGGACGAGCGCGTGCCGTCCGGCTCCGACATCAGGCGATCGACCATCACGTCGACCGTGTAGGCGCGGGCCTGCTCTCCGCAGGTGGGGCACCGCGCGACGCCGAAGCTCGTCATCAGCCGCGCCAGGTCCTGGTGCACCCCCGTGGTCGTGCCGACCGTCGAGCGCGGGCTGCGCCGCGGGAGCTCCTGACGCACGCAGATCGCCGGCGACAGCCCGTCGATGCCGTCCACCGCGGGCTTCGGGACCTGATCGAGGTAGCGCCGCGCCGCCGGGCCGAGCGACTGAACGTAGCGGCGCTGCCCCTCCGCGTAGAGCGTGTCGACCGCGAGCGAGGTCTTGCCGCTGCCGCTCGGGCCGGTCAGCGCCACCAGCCGCTCGCGCGGCAGGCGCAGGTCGAGGCGCTGCAGGTTGTGCTCGCGCGCGCCCCGCACGACGAGCGCCGCCGGCGTGCCGCCGTCGCTCCGGCGAGGCGCCCC
>JAGQJE010000115.1 GCA_020430775.1 Myxococcales bacterium | reverse complement strand
TCGTCTCTGTGCAATAGCTCCCGCAGAGCTTCTGTCTTTCTGTGGGAGCTATACACAGAGCCTATGTCTGTGCTTCCGGTCGAGCGGTACGCGAGACCCCCCTAACAAGCCCGAGGCGGAATTGCATCCACGAGGAGCGACTGCATCTGCGACCGATAGGGTTGGCGACGCCGATAGGACCGAGCTCTTCAGCAGAGCATGTCGTCTAAGGAGTGATGTCATTATTCCGTTACTCGAGGGTACTTAGAGGTGCGTCCTCCGGGCACCTTATACTCGACCAACATGTATTGTTAGGTCGTACTTGTATGTCTGAATACTGGTAGCAGCACACCGCTGGAGGGAGGGATCGATCGGAAGGCCATCGCTGCTATCAGTGCTGTCAGACATAGCACTGCTTGTGCTGCAGAATAGATGCCCGTCGTCTGTAAGCAACGGGTAGCTGTTATGGTAAGCATACAAGCTGTCGCTTACTTTGCGGACAAGGGCTGCGAACCCAGCGAAGCAGTTACAGCAGGCACAGTCGAGCTCTCCGGGCTCTGGCGACATCTACACGAGTGGAGATTGCGAGCCATAACCTAGAGCGGACGTTGTGGCGGTTAGGCTGGGTTGACGTGTTGCCCGGATCCGTGCACTAGGACAATAACCAGGTGAGGTGGGTATGTCCGCAGGGTACTTTGCCTCTACCAACTACTATATGAGTGTCCTCTTGGCACGGAGCAGTGTCGTTGTAGGGAATCTCACGACACATGGACCTTACCGTGCGTGGCTAAACTCTGCAGTATGCAAGGTGTGCGCATAGCCGGTCAGGTGTGCCAGTATTTGCTAGCCCTGCCATCAGTGTTGATAGCAGGAGGTAGTAGTTCTGAGTACAGCATTGCAGCAGGACAAGAGCGGCCGATCTGAGGACTCGCTCGTCCGCTTAGCAGCTGCTACGAATACTTCAGGCGTCGCCGTCTGAGATAAGTAGACCTATTCTTCTGATGGCAATCTCGTTGCTGATGCCAGCAGTTAACCTGACCTTGCCGGCGCCCCTAGAGTATTTC
>JAGQJE010000014.1 GCA_020430775.1 Myxococcales bacterium | reverse complement strand
CTCGGGGGTGGCACCGGGCGGAAGCGCGGACGTCTTTCGCTCAGGCCTCGTCTCGCTGGGCGAGGACGAACTGGTAGGCGTCTCGCTTCGAGACGCCAGCGCGGCGGGCGAGCTGCTGCCCGGCGTCGCGCGCCGAGGTCCCGGCGGCGAGGAGCGCGCGGACCTCGGCGGCGTAGGCGTCGAGACCGGGCGCCGTCTCGTCTCGCCGCGGGGCGGCGTCCGGATCGCCGCTCGCCTCGATGACGAGCGTGAGCTCGCCCCGCGGCGCCTCCGAGAAGCGCTCTGCGAGCGCACGCGGCGTGTCGACGAGAACTTCCTCGTGGACCTTGGTCAGCTCTCGACAGACCGCGACACGCCTGCCCTCGGCGAGCGTGTCTGCGAGATCTCGGAGCGTGCCGCCGACCCGGCGCGGCGACTCGAAGAGCACGACCGCGGCGGGCTCGGCGGCGATGCGGGCGAGCGCGCGCCGGCGTCGGGCACCCGCGCGCGGCAGAAAGCCGACGAACCGAAACTCGCCGGCGGGCAAGCCCGCGATCGAGATGGCCGCGAGCACGGCGCTCGGCCCCGGGATCGCCTCGACGCGCACGCCGAGCGCGGCGCACGCGGCGACGAGCGGGGCGCCTGGATCGCTCACCACGGGGGTTCCGGCGTCGGTGACGAGCGCGTAGTGCGCGCCCTCGGCCAGCTCGCCGGCGATCGCCTCGATCCGCGCCGCCGACGTGTGGGCGTGCACTGAGACGACCCGCGCCGAGATGCCGTGGTGCGAGAGCAGCCCTCGCGTCCGGCGGGTGTCCTCCGCGAGCACCGCGTCCGCCTCCCCGAGCACCCGCAGCGCGCGCAGGGTGATGTCGTCGAGGCAGCCGATCGGCGTACCGACGACCGAGAGCCGTCCACCCGCAGGCCGCACATCCCGGCGGCCGACCGGCGCGCCCTCAGCCGTGCTCGGCGGCGCGTCGCTCACACGTCGTAGACCTCGAGCACGCTCGGCCCGAGCTCTTCGCCGAGGTACACGCGGAGCCGGTCGACGATGCGGCGCTCGATCTGGCGGACGCGCTCGCGGCTCACGCCGAAGTCGTCGCCGAGCGCCTGGAGCGTCTTCGGCGTGTCCGAGACCAGGCGCTCCTCGAACACGATGCGGTCCCTGCCCTCGAGGGTGTCCCCGAAGGCGTGGATCTTCTCGTACGCGAGGTCGCCGAGCTCAGACTCCGCGAGCGCCTCGTCCACGGGCGCGTCCCCGCCCGGCAGCAGCTCGACCCGCGGCACGGCGCGCCCCTCGTCTCCGCCGATCGGCACGTCGAGCGACGCCTCGCCGGCGCTGAGCCGCCGGTCCATCGAGATCACCTCGCTCTCCGAGACCCCGAGCGAGTCGGCGATCCGGCTCGGGGTCGGGTCGATACCCATCGCCGACAGGCGCGCCTTTTCTTTGCGCAGGTTGAAGAAGAGCTTGCGCTGCGCCTGCGTCGTGCCGAGCTTCACGAGGCGGTGGTTGTTCAGGATGAAGCGCAGCATGTAGGCGCGGATCCACCACGCCGCGTAGCTCGAGAGCTTCACGCCCTTGTACGGATCGTACTTCTTCACGGCCTGCATGAGGCCGATGTTCCCCTCCTGCACGAGGTCGAGCAGGTTCTTGTAGGCCTGCCGGTAGTCGTACGCGATCTTGACGACCAGCCGGAGGTTGGTCGTCACGAGCGTCCGAGCGGCCTCGACGTCCCCGGTCTTCGCGTAGCGCTCGGCGAGCGCGTGCTGCTCATCGGCCGAGAGCACGGGGTAGCGGTTGACGTCCCGCATGTAGAGCGCGAGCGGATCGCGCCCGGCGAGCAGCGCGTGCGGATCGGTCTCGGTCCGCGGCGACGGGAGCGCGCGCCGAGGCGGCAACGGCTCGTACCCGTCGTCGTGGTCGCGGGCAGCGAGCTCGTCGGCGTCGTCGAAGGCGCCGTCCGCTTCTTCGAGCGACGGCGCCTCCCCCTCGTCGCCAAGCTCGTGCTCGCGCGCGCTTGCATCGTGACGTTCGGGATCGGTCATCACACTTTGGGTCGCCGGCGGCCGGCGGAGGCCCCCCCGCCTACTGCTCGAGGAGAAGCTCCGACGTCTTTACCATCGCGATGTCTTTCGGGCAGAAGGGCATCGGGTTCCAGCCCTTCTGCGAGTAGAGCCTCGTCTGGTCGGCGTAGTGCGGCGAGGCTGGGTCGGTCGACTGCGAGTAGCTGAGCACGGCGTAGGCGTCGGGGCACTCGCTGTCCGTCCAGGTGACCGTCTGCATGTAGCTGTTGCCGGTCGAGATGTCCGAGTAGCCCTCTCCGTCGATGATCGGCGAGTGGATCACGCTGAACGAGGTCGACGACGGTCCGCCGTGGATCGGGATCTTGTCGGCGCCGTCCTTGCGATACTGCACCTCGCCGTAGGGCCGGTCGAGCGGGACGCCCGCCGCGACCCAGCGGTCGACCGCGGCGCCGATGGCGGCGCGAACCGCCTCGACGGTCGCGCCGTCGTCGACGTTCACGGTGTTCGGCGTGTGGACGGGGTCGGTCGCGTCGAAGGGCACCTTCCAGAACGACGCCGGCCGCGCCATGCGGTCCCACACCTCGCGGAAGACGTGCGCGCCGACGCTGCCCTCGTTGTTGTGGCGGTCCCAGCCGGCGAGGACGTCGCAGGCGGTGGCGGCGACGGCCGGGTTCGTGCTGTAGGGCGTCCAGTCGTCCACGCCGCGGCAGATCTGCACGAAGGCGTCGACGGTAAGCTCGCCGCCGAGGCTGCGTTCGCCGAACATCACCTGCTGCAGGTTCTTGACGGTGAAGCCGGGCGCGCCGAGGCCGTCGGTCCCCGCGAGGCGATCCTCGATCTGCACGAACCCCTGCCGCGTCCGGATCGACTGCGGCACGTCCTCGGCGCCGATGATCGGCGAGTAGCCTGTGAGCAGGTGGTCCGGGTTCGACAGCCAGTAGCTGTCGTTCGAGTTGGCGACGTAGGTGTCCGTCTCGAGCTCGGGCTGCATGTCCGGTGGCATGATCCCCTCGGGGCCGCCGGGCGCGGTCTTCCAGTCGCACTCGCTCTTCGACGCGTCGAGCGCCGGGAAGCCCTGCGAGGTCAGCAGCCCGGCGAGCTTGCCCTTGCACGCGTCGAGCATGTCCTTGGTGACGTAGGGCACGGTGCCGATGTCGGCGTAGTAGGCGTTGCCCGCGCGGTCGGCGGCGATGGTGTTCACCCAGGGGATGCCGAGCGTCTTGAGCGCCTCGCGCAGGTCCGCGATCGAGTGCGACTCGCCGATCTTCACCCACTGCTCGAGCAGGCGCGTGTTGTGCAGGTTCGCGTCGCGCACCGTCAGGAGGGTCCCGGCGGCGGTCGGCCACCCGGCGAGCAGCCCGTTGATGGCCCCGAGGTCGACGACCGGCCCGAAGTCGGTCTCGTAGATGGTCTCGGTCCGAGTCTGAAGCGAGCCGTCCGGCATCTTGATCTCGGCCGAGATCGGCACTGGACGAATCGGGCGCTCCTGACCGTCGACGATGTAGGTCATCGGATCGCCCGGCTTCAGCTCGAGCTCGAAGAAGGTGAAGCGCCTCGCGGTCGAGACGGTGTGCGACCACGCGAGGTCTTTGTTGAAGCCGATGTTGACGATGGGGACGCCCTGCAGCGACGCCCCCATCACGTCGTACGTGCCAGGGACGGTGAGGTGCACCTCGTAGAACCGCTGCTCTCCGTGCCAGGGGAAGTGCGGGTTGCCGAGGACGATGCCGCGCCCCGACTGCGACGCCTTCGCGCCGAGGCCGTACGCGTTGCTCCCCAGCTCACTCGGCTTCGGGAGGCCGAGCGCGTCGAAGTCGAACGGAGTGCTCTGAAGCGGCGCCGCCGACGCGAGGCGCCCCGCCCCGGGGATCACGCCGCGCGCGTCCGCCGAGGACGTGGTCGGCGCGGTCGCCGCGATGATGAGCGGCGCGAGCCGATCGGTGCTCGCGTACAGCCCGAGCCGCCGGTAGACCTTACCAAGGTCGGTCGGGGAGACGTGCCGAACCCACGCCGCGCCACGACACCCTTCGGAGCCCTCGGCGAGGTGGTCGACGCCGGTCTCGTCGAGGTAGCGGTTCAACCCGGCCGCAAAGCCCGCGATGAGGTCGCGCCCGTACTGCGGGATCACGGCGAGGAACTGGTCTCGGATGTACTCGTTGGTGTTGTAGTAGCGGTAGACGAAGTCGCTCGCGAGGTTGCCGTCGGCGCCGAAGTAGCGCGCGGACTCGCCGTTTGCGGTGACGACGGCCTTCATGAAGACGCAGAAGTTGTCCTGCGCATAGGCGTAGCCGTAGCCGTATCCGAGGCTCCCCCAATCGTCCGCGGTGATGTGGGGGATGCCGTAGGTCGTCCGGACGATCTTCGCGCGGTAGCCGCCGCTCTCGCCGCCGCTGTCCGAGCAGCCCGGCAGCGCCCCCGCCAGAGAGAGCCCCACGATGGCACACGCCGCCCAGGCGGCGATGCGAGCTACGGGTCCGGGTCGCTTGGCAGTCATCTCTTCACCGTCCTTGCCCCCCGGAGCGCACGCATGCACGCGCGGGCGCCATCGTACGGGCGCGCGCGCTCGATGGCCAGCCCTCCCGACGCGCGTTCCGGCGCCGGTGGGTGGAGTGGGACGTCGGGTCGGGGGGTGCGTGGCCGGGTCGGCTGCTAGGCTCGGACCATGCGTTGGCTTACTTGGACGATGGTCGCCGTCGCGGCGGTCGCGCTTGGCTGCGGCTCGAGCCCGCCTCCCTCTGCGGACGCCGGCATGAACGACGGGGGCGTCGGCGACGGCGGCGTGGACGCCGGCACGCCGCGCATCGTGCTCGGCACGGGCGGCGTCGGCGGCGCGCCCTTCGTCCCGCTCGAAGACGGCGCCATCCTGCACCTGCACCACGGCGTGCAAGGCGGCGTACACGTCACGTTCTCGGTGCGCGGGTTCGGCATCGACCCCGACGACCCCGACTTCGACGGGCGTCTCTACACGCCCGAATCGTCGCTGGTCACCACGGCCGGCCGCCCCGACTGCCGCATCCTGAGGAGCGACGTCATCGAGCGACAGGGCGACCACTGGACCTACGAGGTGACGCAGCTCCGGCTCAACGGCGCGAGCGGCGAGCCCTACGCGGACAAAGACTTCCGGCTGGTGGTGCGTGTGAAGGCGTTCGGGGTTCCGGACACCGTCCCGGACGGCGGCACGCCGAAGCCCTTCGAGTGCTGGGCGTACCACGCGAAAGACCTGGCCGCCGCGGTCAACGTCCACATCCTCGACGACCTGAACGAGATGCCCTAGCGCGCGCCGTCCTCGTCGAGCTGAAGCAGCGCGAGGAGCGTGTCGGCGTCGACCTGGTCGCCGGCGACGACCGGCAGGCCCACGACCGTGCCGGGCGCGGCGGCGCGCACCGTGTGCTCCATCTTCATCGCCTCCATGACCACGAGCACATCGCCCGCCTCGACGCGATCGCCGACGGTCACGCGGACCTCGACGATCTTGCCGGGCATCGGCGCGGTGGCCGCGCCCGAGTCGTGGGCGGACTCGGGCTCCGGGAAGCGCGGCTGCTCGTCGAACGCCACCAACGCGCCGGCGACGTGGACGTAGACGCGTGCGCCGTCGCCGGCACCATCCCGCACCACGCGGACGGCGCGGCGCACCGGCAGGCCCTCAGGCTGCGGCGGCGACGTCCACCGCGGCGGGGCCGGCGCGTCGCCGTCCGCGTCGGTGTCGGGCGATCGCGCGAGCCCGAGCTCGAGCGTGAGCCCCGGCGGCTCGCACGCGATGACCTGCGCCCTCCCCTCGAAGCCACCGGCGCGCACCTCGAAGCCGCCCGCGTCGAGCGCGCGGTAGCGGACGTCGACGACGGGCTCTCCGGACGTCGCCCGCAGCGCGCGGTACGCGACCCGCTGCGGCATCATGAAGTTGTTACGGAAGCCCGAGGGCACGTGGGCCAGGAGCGCGCGGGCGGCGCGACGGCGCTCGTGGTCGGCGAGCGCCGCCGCGATGGCCGCCTCGGCGAGGAGCGCGTCCTCCGGCTCGTTCGACGCGCCGCCCGGAGCACACAGGGCGCGGCGGTCCGCGGCGTCTGGCCACCAGCGATCGAGGAAGGCCGTGTCGGTCTCGCCCCGCTCGAACGCCGCGTGGCCGAGCACGCCGATCAGCAGCTCACGGTTCGTCACCAGGCCCGCGACGCTCATGTCGCGCAGACCGCGCCGCAGCTTGGCGACCGCCTCGCTCCGCGTCGGCCCGTGGGCGATGACCTTGGCGAGCATCGGATCGTAGTGGATGCCGACCTCGCTCCCAGCCTCGACGCCCGCGTCGACCCGCAGCCCGTCGCGCGCGTCCCACGCGAAGTCGACGACGCGGCCGCTCTGCGGGAGAAAGCCGCTCGCAGGGTCTTCCGCGTACAGGCGCACCTCGATCGCCGCGCCACGCGAGACGAGCTGCGCTTGCGTGAACGACAGCGGCGCGCCCTCCGCGACGCGGATCTGCTCGCGGACGAGGTCGAGACCGGAGACGAGCTCGGTCACCGGGTGCTCGACCTGAAGGCGCGTGTTCACCTCGAGGAAGTAGAAGCTCCCATCCTGCGCGACGACGAACTCCACCGTGCCGGCGTTCTGGTAGCCGATCGCGCGGCCGAGGCGCACGGCGGCGGCGCAGATGCGGCCGCGGAGCGCGTCGTCGATGCCCGGCGACGGCGTCTCCTCGACGATCTTCTGGTGGCGGCGCTGGATCGAGCACTCGCGCTCGAAGACATGGGCGACGTGCCCGTGCGCGTCGCCGAAGATCTGCACCTCGATGTGCCGCGGCCGCTCGACGTAGCGCTCGACCAGGAGCGTGTCGTCGCCGAACGCGCCCTTCGCCTCGCGCTTCGCGGACGCGATGGCGTCCAGCAAGCCGGCGTCGGCGTCGACCCGCTTCATCCCCTTGCCGCCGCCGCCGGCGCTCGCCTTGAGCAGCACGGGGAAGCCCATCGTGCGCGCCTCGGCGGCGAGCACGGCGGGGTCCTGGTCGCGGCCGTCGTAGCCGGGGACCACGGGCACACCCGCTTCGACCGCGAGCGCCTTCGCCGCGCGCTTGTCGCCCATCTTGGCGATGACGTCGGCGGGCGGCCCGATGAACACGAGCCCGGCCTCCTCGACCGCGCGCGCGAAGGCCGCGTTCTCCGCGAGGAAGCCGTAGCCCGGGTGGATCGCGTCGGCGCCGGTCTGCAGGGCCGCCGCGACGATCTTGTCGACGGCGAGGTAGCTCTCGGCGCTCGGCGCCGGCCCGATGCGTACGGCCTCGTCGGCCTCGTGGACGAAGGGCATCTCGGCGTCGGCGTCCGAGAAGACGGCGACCGTGTCGATGCCCATCGCCCGACAGGTCCGCTGCACGCGCCGCGCGATCTCGCCGCGGTTGGCGACGAGGACCTTGTTAATGCGTCGCTTCGCCTGCGTCATCCGCGCCCTCAATGCCGGTAGACCCCGAAGCGGTCCGCGCCCGCGACCCGGGTGTTGTACGCAGCCGACAAGCTCATCGCGAGCACGGTGCGCGTGTCCCGCGGGTCGATGATCCCGTCGTCCCACAGGCGCGCCGTCGCGTAGAGCGGGCCGCTCTGCTGGTCGATCTGCTTCTCGGTCATCATCTTGACCACCGCGAGCTTCTTCTCGTCCACCTCGACGCCTTTCTTCGCCGCGGCCTCGCGCTGGATGATCTCGAGGACGCCGGCGAGCTGCTTGCCGCCCATCACGGCGATGCGGTGGTTCGGCCAGGTGAACAAGAAGCGGGGCGCGTACGCGCGGCCGCACATCGCGTAGTTGCCGGCGCCGTAGCTCGCGCCCGTCATGATCGTGATGGCGGGCACGCCGCTGCTCGACACCGCGTTGATGAGCTTCGCGCCGTTCTTGATGATGCCCTCCTGCTCGTACTTCTGGCCGACCATGAAGCCGGTGGTGTTCTGCAGGAACACGAGCGGGATGTCCGCGGCGTTGCACAGCTCGATGAATTGCGCGCCTTTGTTCGCCGACTCGCTGAAGAGCGTCCCGTGGTTCGCGAGGATGCCGACCGGGAAGCCGTGCACGTGCGCCCAGCCGCAGACGAGCGTCGGCCCGTAGCGGCGCTTGTGCTCGCTGAAGCGCGAGCCGTCGACGACGCGCGCGATCACCTCGCGCGGATCGAAGGGGACCTTGATGTCGGCCGAGGCGATGCCGACCAGCTCGGCCGGGTCGTAGCGCGGCGGCGTGACCGGCCGGGGCGTCGGCCGCGACGCCTTCTTCCAGTCGAGGTGGGCGACGATCTCGCGGCCGAGGCGCAGCGCGTCGAGCTCGTCCTCCGCGAGATAATCGGACACGCCGCTCACCGTGGAGTGCATCTCGGCGCCGCCGAGCGCCTCGTGGCCCGTCTCCTCGCCGGTCGCCATCTTCACGAGCGGCGGCCCCGCCAGGTAGACCTGCGCCTGCTCCTTCACCATGACGGCGTAGTCGCTCATGCCCGGTAGGTACGCCCCGCCCGCGGTCGAGCTGCCGAAGACGAGGCAGATGGTCGGCACCCGGGCCGCCGAGCGGCGCGTGAGGCTCCGAAAGCCCGCCCCGCCACGGACGAAGATCTGGTCTTGGTGCGGCAGGTCGGCGCCGGCCGACTCGATGAGCCCGATGCTCACCATGCCGTTCTGCTCGGAGATCTCGGCGAGCCGGCCGCTCTTCAGCATGCCCGCGGGCGTGACCGCGCCGCCCTTGACGGTCGCCTCGCTCGCCGTGACGACGCACTCGACGCCGCTCACGAGGCCGACGCCCCCGACGACGCCGGCGCCGGGCGTCTCGCCGGGCATGTCGTAGCCCGCGAGGGCGCCGATCTCGAGGAAGGGGCTGTCCCGGTCGAGCAGCAGCTCGATCCGCTCCCGCGGCAGCAGCCGGCCGCGCTTGCGGTGCCGCTCGACGTACTTCGGTCCGCCGCCCGCGTTCGCCTTGTCGAGCGCCGCCCTGACCTGGTCGAGCACAGCGACGTTCGCCGCGCGGTTCGTCTCGAAGACGGGGTCGCGCGGGTCGACCGACGAGCGGAGGACCGGATAGGGGTGCTCGTCCAACACGGGGCGAGTCTGCAAACGAGCGTCGGGCGCTGTCAACGGCATAATGAATGGCGGTTCATTTCAGTGTACTGGCGCGTCCGCGCGCGCACGCCGCACACAGGCACCCGTGGGCCGCGGCGCGCGCTCGCAGATCGGCCGGCTCACGTGAAGAGCGGCGGCCGGCGGTCGGCCCAAGGGCGCGCCCGCTCGAGCTGCGCGGCGAGCGCAAAGAGCGTCGCCTCGTCGCCGAAGCGACCCGTGAACATCACCCCGATCGGCAGGTTGTCGGAGTTCCAGAAGAGCGGCACCGACATCGAGGGCTGGCCGGTGAAGTTCGCGACGGGCGTAAAGGGCGTGAAGCGGAACGCGCGCCGCGCCATCTCCTCGAGCCCGAAGTGCCGCAGCGGCGCCGTCAGCCGCGCCCGCGCCATCGCGCGAAAGGCGCGCGCCTCCGCGCCCGAGGGGCGCAGCTCGCCGATCTCGAGCGGGGGACGCGCGAGGGTCGGCGTGAGGATCGCGTCGTAGCCGTCGTAGAAGGCCACGAGCCGGCGCGCCTCGGTCTGGAGCGTGCGGATGGCGAGGGCGAGCTCGCCGGCGGTGAGCGCGCGGCCCGCGATGGACAGGAGCCACGTCTCGACCTCGTAGTCGTCGAACCGCGCCTTCCGCGCGCGGACGCGCTCGCCCTCGACGATGTCGGCCGCGATGTTCGCCGCGACCACCGAGACGAAGGCCATCCCGAGCGCGTCCGCGTCGTGCTGAGGGTGCACCGGCTCGACCCGGTGGCCGAGCTCGGTCAGGAGCGCGACCGCGTCGTCGACGGCGGTGACGCAGTCCGCGTGCACCTCCGACGGCATCGCGGGCTCGACGTGGTAGGCGATGCGGAGGGTGCGCGGGTCGCGGGTCGTGGCGTCGAGGAAGCTCCCGAGCACCGGCGGCGCGTAGTAGGGCGAGGTCGGCTCCGGCCCGGCGGTCGCGTCGAGCGCCGCGGCGCTGTCGCGGACGGTGCGGGTCAGGACGTGCTGGCACGCGAAGCCGCCCCACCCCTCGGAGGCGTCGGGACCGATCGGCGTGCGCGCGCGGGTCGGCTTGAGGCCGAACAGGCCGCAGCACGACGAGGGGATGCGGATCGAGCCGCCGCCGTCGCCGCCGCTCGCGATCGGGACCATGCGCGCGGCGACCGCGGCCGCCGAGCCCCCGCTCGAGCCGCCGCACGTGCGCTCGAGGTTCCACGGGTTACGCGTCGGGCCGAACGCGCTCGGCTCGGTGACGGGCTGGATGCCCAGCTCGGGGCAGCTCGTCTTGCCGAGCGTGACCAGCCCCGCCTCGCAAAAGCGGCCGTACAGCTCGCTGTCGTGTGAGGGGACCCAGCCGCGCCAAAAGCGGCTCCCGCTCTGCGTCGGTACCCCGGCGACGGTCTCGATGAGGTCCTTCAGCAGGAAGGGGACGCCGCCGAAGACGCCGGCCGGCGGGGTGTCGCCGGCGCGCTCGAGCCGCTCACGCGCCTGCCCGTACATGGTCTCGACGACCGCGTTGACCTGGAGGTTGCGATGCTCGATCCGGGCGACCGCCGCCTCGACCAGCTCCTTCGCGGAGATCTCCTTGCGCCGCAGCAGCTCGGCCTGCCCCAACGCGTCGTGGTCGTCCAGCACGTGGTCGATGCTCATGCCCGTCGGTCTACCCCAAGGCCGCCAGCCCCGTCTACTCCCGAGAGGGGCGCACACGGCGCGGTTCCGCGCGCTGAGACACCTAGAGCCACGCCCCAACTCGAACCGTCGCCAACCCCCGCCCCCGCACCCGCACCCGATCCCGTGCCCGTGCCCTCACCCGCTCCCGTGCCCGATCCCGTGCCCGCCCCCGCACCCGCCCCCGATCGCGTGCCCGTGCCCGCTCCCGCTCCCGATCCCGTGCCCGAACCCGTGCCCGTGCCCGCTGCCGAACCGACCTCCCACTCCACGCCCCCGCACCCGGGGGCCGCCTGCGGCGCGGCGGCGCGCGCGACCCTCGGAACGCCCCATCTGCTCCCGGAAGCGGGGGGCGTCGCGCGGCCGGACACCCCACCGTGACGAATCGAGGGAGTCGGCGGCCAGTGTCTTTGTGCAGCCGCACACAAAAATTTTATTATTTTTGTTGACGTCCGCTATGGCTGTGATAGTTTTGTCAGACGGTAACCCAAATCACGGCTGTCTCGGAGACAGCACACGGGTCCCGGGGCGAAGGCCCAGCAGCGGGACGAGCGGAGGCAGGCATGGCCAGCACATCGAAGAGGGACGCGGTCGACGAGCTCGTGGCGGTCGGCGTCCAGCAGGGCTTTCTCACCTATGAGCAGGCCGCCGGCGCGTTCGCTGACCGTGGGGTGGACGGCGCCCTCGTGAGCAAGCTCGTGCGCCGCCTCGACAGCCGCGGCCTGTGCCTGGTCGAGACCGCGTCCGACGTGCGCAAGCCGAAGGACGGCGGCGGCGCCCGCAAGGCCGTGCTGCACGTCGAGCCCAACGATCCCATCCAGAGCTACCTCGACTGGATGGGGTCGATCAGCCTGCTCACCCGCGAGGGCGAGGTCGAGCTCGCCCGCCAGATCGAGCGCGGTCGCACGGCGATGCTCGCGCTGATGCGGGAGTCCGGCTTCCACGCGGACGCCCTCGCCGACGTCTTCGCCCGCGTCGACGACGGCAGCCTCCCCGCGCGCGAGGCGACGCTCGAGCCGGCGTTCGTCAAGGCGCAAAAGCGACTGCACCGCCACGTCCGCCGGCTCGCTGACGCGTCGCCCACCCGGCGCGCCAAGATCGAAGCCGAGGCGGGCTCGAGCGCGGGCGCGCTCCGGACGCTCGACCGCGACCTGCACGCGCAGCAGCGAACGGTCGACCGCGCCAAGTGCGAGATGGTCGAGGCCAACCTACGCCTGGTCGTCGCGATCGCGAAGAAGTACCTCAAGCGCGGCCTCCCCTTCGCGGACCTCGTCCAGGAGGGGAACATGGGCCTGATGCGCGCCATCGATAAGTTCGACTTCCGCCGGGGGTACAAGCTCTCGACCTACGCCTCCTGGTGGATCCGGCAGGCGATGGCGCGCGCGGCGACCGACCAGGCGCGGACGATCCGCATCCCCGTCCACGCCTGCGAGCTGCTGACGAAGATCGGCGCGCAGACCCGCCGCCTCACGCCGCTCCTCGGCCGCGAGCCGACGGCTGAAGAGGTGGCGGCCGCGGTGGAGGCCCCGGTCGAGCAGGTGGTCGACCTCCTCGCCATCTCGCGAGACACGGTCTCGCTCGAGACGCCGATCGGCGCAGACGGCACGAGCCAGCTCGTCGACCTGATCGCGGACGACGAGTCGAGCACGCCGGTCGATCGCGTCCTGTCGCACGACCTCGGCCGCTCGGTCGATCGGGCGCTCGACGTCCTCACGCCACGCGAGCGCCGCATCGTGCGCATGCGCTTCGGCATCGGCCAGCGCCAGGGCGCGACCCTCGCCGAGATCGGCCGCGAGTTCAGCCTCAGCCGCGAGCGGATTCGGCAGCTCCAGGCCCTCGCGATCCGCAAGCTCCGCACCGCGGAGGGCGAGATGTCGCTCACCTCGCTCATGGCGAGCTGAGCCCTCGACCGCGCGTGGTCGATCGCTCGGGCGGCGTCGCGCGCCGGGCGACCTCAGGCGCTCGCGGCCTTGTCGTGGTGGTGCCCGAGGTGCAGCTCGACGGTCGGGACCTGCGCCTCCCGCAGACGCTCACGGTGCGCGTCGAGGATGTCACTGCGGGACAGGATCCCGGCGACCTCGCCGGTCGCCCGTGACAACACCGGCAAGCGCCCGACCCGCGCCTCCGCCATGAGATCGGCCGCCGAGCGCAGCGCAGTGTCCTCGTAGACGAAGACGGGGGCGCGCTGGATGAGGGTCGCGACGCGCGCGTCCTCCGGCGCCTCCGACTCGAGCAGCTCGAGCCGCGTGAGCACGCCGCACAGGTGGCCGTCCACGTCGACGATGGGAAAACCCTGATACCGCGCCTCCGGGGTCTTCGACGCGAGCCAGGCGCGGACGTCTCCGAGGGTCTGCTCGGCGCGCAGCACGGTCACCGGTCGCGTCATGGCGTGCCGCGAGCGGACGCCCTCGAGGTAATCGGCGACGTAGTCGGAGACGACGTGCGCGCCCCGGCGGGCGAGCTTCTCCGTCATGATCGTCGTCGCCGACAGCCGCGACGCCACGAGATACGCCGCCGCGCAGCCACCGAGCACCGGGAGCAGGCCGAGGGGCTGCAGCGTGGCCTCGAACGCGAACACCGCCGACGCCATCAACGCGCGCGCCGCGCCCGCGAAGATCGACGCCATGCCGACCAACGCCGCGATGCGCGGATCGATCCCCGCCGCGGGAAAGAGCGCGGCGGCCCCGATCCCGAGGATGGCGCCGCACGCGCCGCCGATCGTGAACAGGGGGGCGAGCGTCCCCCCGGCGGTGTTGCTCCCGAGCGCCACCGACCATGAGGCGAACTTCAACAGGGACAGCGAGAGCAGCGTCGGGATGAGGTACGAGCCCGACAGGATCCCGGTGATGTTCGAGTAGCCGACGCCGAGCGTCTCCGGCGCGAAATACCCGATGACGCCGACGGGGATCGCCCCGAGGGCCGGCCACCACATCCAGTGCACGCCCGTCTTGCCGAAGACGTCCTCGACCCAGTACACGACCTTGCTGGCGCCGACCGCGACGACGCCGACGAGCGCGCCGATGAGGACGTAGGTCGCGAGCGCCGCCGCGCCCGGCTCCGCGATATGCGGCATGGGGAAGATGGGGCTCGCGCCCTCGAAGGCGATGCGGACGCTCGTCGCCGCGACCGAGGCGAGCGACGTCGGGATGAGCGAGCGCGGGCGGTACTCGAAGAGGAGCAGCTCGACCGACAGGAGCACCGCCGAGACGGGGCTCATGAAGGTCGCGGCCATGCCGGCGGCCGCGCCGGCGCTGAGCAGCACCTTTCGCTCGTCGGCCGTCGTTCGCAGGAGCTGCCCGACGACCGAGCCGAGCGCGGCGCCCGTCGCGATGATCGGCCCCTCCGCGCCGAAGGGTCCGCCGGTGCCAATGGCGAACGCGGAGGAGATGGGCTTGAGCCAGACCAAGCGGGGGCGCACCCGGCTCTCGTTGAAGAGCACCTGCTCCATGGCCTCCGGGATGCCGTGGCCGCGGATGCCTTTGGCGCCGAAGCGCGCCATCAGCCCGACGATGATCCCGCCGGCCACCGGCACGCCGATGACCCACACCCCGAGGTGGTTCCCTTGGGGCGCAGCGAACGAGGTCGACCATCGCCCGTAGAACGACACGTTGGTGATGAGCCCGATGAGGACGAAGAGCGCCTTCGCGACGAGCCCGCCGAGCACGCCGATGACGATGGCGAGCAGGCTGATCAGCAGGTCTCGGCGGTTGACGGTGACCGAGCGCCGGGGGAAGTCGACCGCGGCGAGGCCCGGCCCCATCGAGGGGGCCACGGGGAGGGCATCGGTGGACGAGGTCGACCTCACGTCACCTTCCGCCATGACGTCCTCGCGTCGTCGCTCGGACGACCCACCGCTGCGTTGTGTGCGCGAACACGCGCCGGACCATACCCCACGCGCCGGTGGCCGGCGTCAAGATCGATGCGCCGGCGCGTCGTCGCCGACCCGCGGCGGCAGCCCGGCCGCGGCGTAGATCGCGTCGATGACGCGCATGTTCCGCACGGAGTCCTCGGGGCCCGTGGGGAGCGGCGCACCGTCCGGCGCCGCGCGCACGGCCCGCTCGAACGCGCGGAGCTGGCAGGTGTAGGTCGGCTCCCCAGGGACGGTCTCGACGCGGAAGCGGGGCGCCCCGCGCGGACGGATGGCGAGGCGGTGGTAGAGCTGCGGCACGACGTAGTTCAGCACCCTCAGCTCCGCGCCCCCCTCGAAGCAGACGCGGGCGCGTACGTCGACCAGGCGGCTCGACCACAGGGCGCAGCGGAGCGTCGCCTCGGCCCCGCTCGGGAGCGTGAGCGAGGCGCGCATCGCTCGGTCGACGCCCGCCGGCGCCGGCCAGCCGGACGTAGCCGTCGCCGAGACGACGGTGGGCTCCTCACCGGACAGCGTCCGCAGGCAGTGCACCGCGTAGCAGCCGGTGTCCATCGTCGCTCCGCCGGCGAGGTCGAGGCGGTAGCGGATGTTCCCGGGCGAGGGCAGCGGGATGCACATCGACACCTCGAAACGCTCCGGTCGACCGAGGTCGCCGCCTCGCACCAGCTCGACGAGCCGCGCCGCGAGCGGATGGTAGCGCCAGTGGAACGCCTCCATGACGACCGCGCTCGACCCGGCCGCCGCCGCGCGGACCGCCTCGGCCTCGGCGGCGTTCGCGGTGAGCGGCTTCTCGCAGAGCACGTGCTTGCCGGCCGCCAGCGCCGCGAGCGTCCACCGCGCGTGCAGGCCGTTCGGGAGCGGGATGTAGACGGCGTCGATCGCGGCGTCCGACAGGAGGGACCCGTAGTCGTCGGCGACCCGCGGGATGCCGTGCTTGCGCGCGAAGGCTTGCGCGCGCCGCCCATCGCGCGCCGCGACCGCCTCGACCGTGACGCCGTCCACCGCGCGCGCCGGCCGCACGAGCGCCATCGGCGCGATGCGCGCGGCGCCGAGCACGCCGAAGCGCACCGGGCGAGCCCCCGAAGCGACCTCAGCGCCCATCGCGGCCCGCGTCATGTCGCCTCAGTCGAGCTCACCGGCGTGGGCCTTGTCGATCCACTTCTTCACGGTGTCCTCGACGACCGCGATGGCCTTCGACTTGAACGGACGGAGCAGGAGCGGGACCTCCATGTCGACGCCGATGCGCTTCGGCTCGAGGTCCATCGTCGCGCCCACGTGGATCCCCTTCACGTTGAAGGTGATCTTGGCGTGCTTGTCGTCGATCCACGTGGTCTTTGCGTCGTATTTCGCGAACTTCTCGGTGTAGCGGTCCGCCGCGGCGAGCGCCGCCTTCTTCGCGAGCTCAGGGCTGAGATCGTGGTCGATGTAGTACTTCATTGCGCGATGGTAGCAGCCCAACGTGAGGACATGCAGCCTCTTTGACATAACCGGTCCGCCCCTCCGAAGGAGCGCGTGCGGCCCTGCGGGCTCGGGTCAGGCGCGCTTCGGGCGGCGGTTGATCGGGAGGATCTTCTTGCGCACCCGCACCGCCGCGGGGGTCACCTCGACGAGCTCGTCCTGATCGATCCAGTCGAGCGCCGTGTCGATGTCGAGCACGCGCGGCGGGGTGAGCACGACGTTCTCGTCCTTGCCCGCCGCGCGGATGTTCGTGAGCTTCTTCTCGCGCGTGCAGTTGACGTCGAGGTCGTTCGGGCGGTTGTTCTCGCCGACGATCATGCCCTCGTAGACGTCGGTGCCCGACCCGACGAAGAGCACGCCGCGCGGCTGCAGGTTGAAGAGCGCGTAGGGCGTGGTCACGCCCTTGCGGTCCGACACGATGGCGCCGTTCTTGCGACGCAACATCGGGCCGGCGTGCGGCTGCCAGCCGTCGAAGAGCGTGTTCAGCAGGCCGGTGCCGCGCGTCTCCGTCAAGAAGAGCGAGCGGAACCCGATGAGGCTCCGCGAGGGCACCCGGAACTCCATCCGCGTGCGCCCGAACCCGAGGTTCTGCATCTTCGTCATCTGGCCGCGACGCTCGCCGAGCACCTGCGTGACCGCGCCGACGTGGTCGTCGGAGACGTCGACGACGACGCGCTCGACCGGCTCGCAGCGCACGCCGTCGACGTCCCGCGTGACGACCTCGGGCACGCCGAGGGCCATCTCGTAGCCCTCGCGGCGCATCGTCTCGGCGAGCACGGAGAGCATCAGCTCGCCGCGCCCGTAGACGAGGAACGCATCCGTCTCGTCGGTGTCCTCGACGCGCAGGGCGATGTTGCGCTTCGCCTCGCGGCGCAGGCGCTCCCGCAGGTGGCGCGAGGTCACGTACTTGCCCGCGAGCCCCGCGAACGGCGACGTGTTCACGACGAAGCGGATCTTGATGGTCGGCTCTTCGACGGCGATGCGCGGCAGCGCGACCGGCGCCGTCGCGTCGGCGATCGTGTCCCCGATCTCGACCCCCTCGATGCCGGAGACGGCCACGATGTCGCCGGCCTCCGCAGCGTCGATGCGCACGCGCGCGAGCTTGTCGAAGCCCCAGAGGCTGCCGAGCCGATAGGTCTCGGTGCCGCCCTCGCCGACGACGGCGACCTGCTGCTGCTCGCGCACCCGCCCGGCGCGCACGCGCCCGACCGCGAGCTTGCCGACGTAGTCGTCGTGCAGCGTGTTGTGGATGAGGATCTGCAGCGGCGCGTCGACGTCGCCGCCGGGCGGTGGGACCCGCTCGACGATGGTCTCGAAGAGCGGCGTGAGGTCGCCGCCCTCACCCTCGATCTCGCGGCGGGCGATGCCCTGCTTGCCGATCGCGTAGATCGTCGCGAAGTCGGCCTGCTCGTCATTGGCGCCGAGCTCGCAGAACAGGTCGAAGACCTCGTCGAGCGTCTCGTGCGGGCGCGCGTCCTTGCGATCGATCTTGTTGATGACGACCACCACGGGCATCCCGAGCTCGATCGACTTCGCGAGCACGAAGCGGGTCTGCGGGAGCGGTCCCTCGGCGGCGTCGACGAGCAGCAGCGCGCCGTCGGCCATGCGCAGCGTACGCTCGACCTCACCTCCGAAGTCCGCGTGGCCGGGCGTGTCGATGATGTTGATCTTCGTGTCACGCCAGCGCACCGAGGCGTGCTTCGCGAGGATGGTGATCCCGCGCTCGCGCTCGAGGTCGTTCGAGTCGAGGACGCGATCCTGGACCGCCTCGTTCGCGCGAAACGCGCCGGTCTGGCGGAGCATCGCGTCGACCAAGGTGGTCTTGCCGTGGTCGACGTGGGCGATGATCGCGATGTTGCGGAGGTGCTCGCGGGAGGTGGGGTCCATGGGGGGAGCGGCTTTGCTGACGGGCCCGCGTCGATGACGCCGCGGTCCCGAGGATTTCCGGGCGCCCCACGTAGCACACCCACCGCCCGCGTCGATCCGCCCGCGGGGCGCCGAGTCGGCGCCCTGGCGGACCGCTAGGACTTGCGCACGAGGTGGTTGGCGTCGGTGTGGTGCATCAGACCGCGGCCTTTGATCTGGAGCTGGGTGTCCTGCTCGTAGTCGAAGGTCCCGTCGCCGTTCAGCTTGAGCTTGAGGATGTAGCGCACGACCTTGAAGTTATCGATGAGGAACGGGTTCTGGCAGATGCCGTAGGTCTCTGACCCCGCCTCCGCGACCAGCTCGAACTCCGTGGCGCCGGGCTCGACGGTGCCGCCGGCGTTGATCGTGATGCCGCGCGGCACCGCGAACGAGTTCAGCACCATCTTGGTCGCCGGGTCCCAGACCCAGTATCCGCGCTGCGCGTGGAAGGGCTCTCCCGCGTTCTTGCCCGCGGTCGAGGGGGTGCCACGCCACGCGTTGGTGTCGCAGACGACCTGCCGGAGCTTCTGGTCGTGGTTCTCCACCGCGGGGCTGATCGGCTCGAACACCCACCGCTCGCGATACTTCTTCTCGGTCTCGGTGGCCATGCGGTCGGGCACGCCGGGCGAGACGTCCGTCCCGCTCGTGCCCTCCCAGACGCCGAGCAGCCCGGCCAACGGGCCGATGTCAGGCAGCTCTGCTTTGCTCTTTCGAGGATCACCCATCGCGCTTCCTTTCGTATGAGTGCGTTCGCACCGAGCGTACCAGCCCGCGCGAGCACCGGCGACCGCGCACCGAGCGTCTGAGCCGCCGCGAGCGGCATGGTATCTCCACGGTCGTGGCGACTGTCTCCGATTGGGTGCGCGCGTCGAGGCCGCTCGTGCACGCCCACATCGCGGCCCCCCTGCTCTTCGGCGAGGCCGCGGCGTGGGCCGCGTATCACACCTTCTCGCCCCGGCGCTTCACCTACACGCTCGCGTGGGCGCTGCTCGCGCAGCTCTTCGTCGGGTGGACGAACGACTTCGCCGACCACGTCGACGACACCGGCGAGCGCTCCCTCTTCTCGGGCGGCTCTGGCGTCATCCGCGAGGGACGCCTCGCGCCGCGCGCGGTCGGCAGCGCGGCGTTGCTCGCGGCGCTCGCGCTCGGGCTCCTGTCGTTCTGGCTCCTGCGGTCGGGGCGCCCCTACGCCGCGCCCGCTTGGTCGACCGCGGTCGGGCTGATGTGGGCCTACAGCCTCCCGCCGCTCTGCCTGTCGTACCGCGGCGGAGGCGAGTGGGTCTACGCGCTCGGCGTCGGGGTCGGCCTGCCGTGGCTCGGGTTCTACGTGCAATCGGGCGTCGGTTTGCCGCCTCCCTGGGCCGTGGCGCCCGTCTTCTTCCTGGCGTTCGCGGCGCACGTCGCGACGACGCTGCCGGACGCCGCCGTCGACGCGGCGCAGGGCAAGCGCACGCTGGTGGTTCGGCTGGGAGCGCGGCGCGCGCGCGCGGTCGGCATCGGCACGACGCTCGTGGCGCTCGGCGTCGGCAGCGTCCTGCTCCCCCTGCCCTTCGGCGTTCACCTCGCCGTGGTCGCGATCGCGACGCTCCCGCTCGCCATGGAGACCGTGGCGTTGATGCACTGGCGCTCCGGCGATCCGCCGCCCTGCGTGCGCTACGTGCTCGCGCTCACCGCGGCGATCTACGTGTGCCTGGCCGGCTGGTCGCTCGGGCTCATGCTTCGCTAGGGCGCGGCTCCGCCGGCGTCGGTGAGGCCGAGCGCCTCGGCGCGCGCGTCACGAAGCGCTCGAAACGGCTGGTCCCACCGCGGCGTGGCGTCCGCGTCCCACGCGCGCACCGGCAGCAAGTCCCGAGCGGCGAGATCTTCACAGAGGCGGCGCTCATCGTCCGGCTCGCGCGAGAAGCGAAAGGGGTTGCGCGAGACGCCGGGCTCGAGCTTGCCGTAGCGGGGATCGTCGGCCTCGATCCGCGCGAGCAGCGCGTGGCCGCGCTCCCGGCTGACCTCGAGGAAGGCCCGGTCGAAGGGACCCACGCCGGCACGCGCGCCCGGATCGAGGGCGACCCACTGCGCCCAGTCGAACCCGTAGACGAAGTCGTGCGTGTAGCGGAACTGCATCGGCGAGCGCGCGCCGTAGATCGCGTACAGCTCGGCGATGAGCGCGAGGTCCGACGCGAGCCGCTCCCCAGTCGGCTCGCGCGCGGCCGCCGCGGCGCGAACGAGCGCTGACGCCGGGTAGTCGAGGTCGCTGAAGATGGTGTCGGCGAAGTGGTCGAGCTGCGCCTCGCCGAGCGTCGCGATGCCCTCGGTGAGCGTCACGGCCTCGGCGAGGTTCAACGCCTCACGGGCGACCACCGTCTCGACCACTTCGGTCCAGGGCGTCGCGCTCTCGCGCCCCGGCGCGAGCGTGCCGCGTCGTCCGGATGCGCCGACCAGGCGCGCGTCGACCGCCGCGAGCCGCGCGCGCGCCCGCAGCCGGGCGGCCGTCAGGTCCCGCGTCTCGGTCATGTCCGCAACCTCAGCAGCAAAGGCACCGCCCGAGCGGTCCTAGCACGCGAGCGCCGCGGTCGCCTCCGCCGCCGGCGCTCATCGCCCACACCGCCACCGCCCCGCCGCGGCCCCCACGGGGCTGCGAACAGACGCCCCGCCCTAGAAGCGCAGCGCCACGCCCGCGCCGCTAGGCCCTACGCTGACCTGCGCCTTGACGCGCTCGAACCTGTCGACGTCCTCCCTACGGTATCTGAGCGGGAGCCGGACACCCATGGCAGTCACCGCGCCAAGCGCGGCGAGCGGAAGACCGACCTTGGCCATCATCCTCCCGTGCCTGCGGCAAGACTGTCGGTCGCCTCCGCGGCGTACGCGACCGCGGCGGGTGTGACCGCGCTCTGCTCGGGCGCCTGAGCGAGGGCCGGGCCCGACGAGGCGACGAGCGCCGCGACGACGAGGGTGAGCGCCGCTGAGCGCGCGGCCCCGCGAAGCGCTCGAAGAGATGTACTGCCGTGATGAGTCTGCGTGTGACTGACCATGGCCCGCTGTCATTGCAAGCCATGCACCACCTCCTTTAGCCCACTTTTTCTCACGAAGAGCGGGTCCGGCCGTGCGCTCGGCGCACACCCTGTCGCCACGACCCCACACGCAGCAGGCCCTACCTCGCGTCCTCGACGCCGACAGCGCGCCCGGTCGGGCCACCGGAACCGCCGACCCAGCGAAGCCCGCGCCAGCGCCCAGGCGCCGGCCGCAGCCCACCTGCGCGCTCATGCCATTGGATCGACAAGCTGCGCGCTGGTGCCCATCCTCTTCCCATGGCCAATGTTCTCATCACCGGAACCAACCGCGGCATCGGGCTCGCGCTCACGAGACACTTCATCGAGCAAGGCGACTCGGTCATCGCGACCTGCCGCAAGCCGAGCGTCGAGCTCCGCGCTTGCGCCGGCGTTCGCATCGAGGCCGAGGTCGACATCACCGACTCCGCGAGCCTGGACGCGCTCCGCGAACGCCTCGGACGGACTCGCCTCGACGTACTCTTCTTGAACGCGGGCATCCTCGAATCCGGCGGGCTCGCCGATCTCGACTTCGAGTCGGTCACCCGACAGCTCGAGGTGAACGCGGTGGGCCCGCTGCGGACGCTCGTCGCGCTGAGGCCGCTGCTGCGGCGTGGCTCGAAGGTGGCGCTGATGACCAGCCGTATGGGCTCGATCGCCGACAACACGTCCGGCGGATCATACGGCTACCGCATGAGCAAGGCGGCTCTGAACGCCGCCGGCAAGTCGCTGTCGATCGACCTCGCCCAGCAGGGCATCGCCGTCGCGATCCTGCACCCCGGTTGGGTCAGCACCGACATGACGCGCCACAGCGGCAACGTGGATCCGGACGAGGCGGCGCGCGGCCTCATCGCGCGGGTCGACGCGCTCACGCTCGAGACGTCCGGGACCTTCTGGCACGCGGATGGCTCGGTCTTGCCTTGGTGAGCGGCGACGTCTAAGAGGCTCCTCATGGCGACGGAATTCCCCTCCCCCAACGCGCTCGCGGACGCGGTCGGCGACCACCTCGGCTACAGCGACTGGCTCACCATCGACCAAGAGCGCATCGACACCTTCGCGGACGCCACCGGCGACCACCAGTGGATCCACGTCGACCCGGAGCGCGCGAAGGACGGGCCCTTCGGCGCGACCATCGCGCACGGGTACCTCACGCTCTCTCTCGCGAGCCTCTTCTTGCCGCAGATCATCCACGTTCGGGGCGTGAAGATGGGCGTGAACTACGGCTGCGGGAAGGTGCGCTTCCCGGCGCCCGTCCGCGTCGGCTCTCGGGTCCGGGGCGGCGCAGAGCTCGTCTCGGTCGACGAGGTCAAGGGCGGCGTGCAGGCCGTCATCCGCGTCACGATCGAGATCGAGGGCGAGGAACGCCCGGGCTGCGTCGTCGAGACCATCAGCCGCTACTACCCCGCCTGAACGCCACCCGCCGCGCCCGAGCGACAGCGCCGTGTCGGGAGCGGGGTCGGATGCGAGTTGGGATTCGGGCGCGGGGTCGGGATCGAGATCGGGTCGCCGTCACGCCGAGGTACTCACGGTACGGCGCCGTTGGGTTCAGTCTTGCCCCCGCAAGAGTGCAACCAACGGCGTCCGACCACCACGCAAAGGCCACAGCGGGAGGCGCCGCTGCGGTGCCGACCCTCGCGGGGTGGGAGCCAAAGTTTGCTTCGCCGCGACTCAGGCGCGCCGAAGTGAAGTTTGGGAGGGGGCGCGTGCCCCCTCCCCGAGCGACAGCGAGGGCATTACACGATCATAAAAGCCTTGCCGTACTCCTCGAGCAGGGCGAGGGCGCGGTCCATGTCTTCGTAGGTGTGGCCGCGCGTGACGTTCAGGCGGAGGCGCTCTTCGCCTTCTTGAACGCCTGGGTAGGTGATCGGGACCATCATCACGCCGTTCTCGATCAACGCGACGTGCAGGAAGAGCGCCTTCTTTTCGTCGCGACACATGACGGGCATGATGTGGCTGTCGCTCTTGCCGAGGTCGAACCCGCGGTCGAGCAGCCCCTTGCGCATGTAGGCGGCCTTCTCGTGCAGCTCGGCGACCAGGCTCTCGCCCTTCGCCTCGAGCATGTCGAGCACCGTGCTCGCGGCAGCCACGATCGGCACGGGCAGCGACGCGCTGAACAAGAACGAGCGCGCCGTGTGCTTGACGTGATCCACGACGTCGCGGCTGCCGAGCAGGATTCCGCCGATGCCGCCGAAGGTCTTCGAGAAGGTGCTGATGACGATCGGCACTCGGCCCTCGAGCCCGTACTTCTCGATGATGCCGCGGCCGCCCTTGCCGAGCGTGCCGGTCCCGTGCGCGTCGTCGCAGAGCAGGACCGTGCGCTCGCTCGCCTCGCAGACCTCGACCAGCTCCGCGAGGGGGCTCTCGTCGCCGTCGAGCGAGTAGATGCCCTCGACGAGGACCATCGCGTTCTTCCGCTCGCGGGTGCGCAGCACGCGGGCGAGCGACCGCGCGCTGTTGTGGTTGAAGAAGCGCACCTCGGGCTGGCGCATCGGCGTGCCCGCCGCGAGGAAGGTCCCGTCGAGCATGCACGCGTGCGCGAGCCGATCGAGCACCAGCGTCGTGTCGCGGTCCGCGAGGGACATGATCGTCCCGACCATCGCCTGATAGCCGGTCGTGAAGAGCAGGCAGCGCTCGAAGCCGAACCACGCGGCGAGGCGCGCCTCGAGCTCGACGTGTGCGGTCGTCGTCGCCTGAACGCGCGAGCTGCTCAGCCCGCACGAGAACTTCTCGACGGCCGCGATGGAGGCCGCCTTCACCGCCGGATGCGTCGTCAGGCCGAGGTAGTCGTTCGAGCTGAAGTTGACGATCGGCCGCCCGTCGATGGTCGTGTGCAGCCCGCCGCTCTCGAACTGGCGGAAGTAGGGATAGATCTGACGCGCCTCCACCTCACGGATGCGCTTCAGCTCCTCGGTCGCCTTGTCGTCGATCCAGCTCATGGTCCTCGCTCAATCTGCTGTGCGCGACGCGCGCGCTCGGTCGGGCGGCGCCGCTTCAGGCGGCGGTCAGGGCGACGGCGCTCGCGTTCCCGTAGAAGCCGACGGTCGTCGCGACCACGACGCGCGGCGGGCGCTCGCCGGCCACGTCACGCCCGCCCCCGACCAGCGGCGCCACCGGGCAACCCGCGAGCCAGGCGAGCCCGGCGGCGAGGCCGAGCGCACCCGCCGCGCCGAAGGTCTCGCCGAACACCTGCTTCGGTGCCGCGACGCGCACGTCGTCGCCGAACACGTCGCGCAGACCGGCCAGCTCGGCGTCGTCGAGCGCGGGCAGGTCGGCGTGGGAGGATGCCACCGCGTCGACGTCCCGCGGCGCGAGGCCGGCCTCGTCGAGCGCGTCGCGCACGGCGCGGCTCACCGCGTCGGGCGAGGCCTCGACGAGCCTGGACTCGCGAGCCGGGGGCTCGAACGCGCTGCCGTAGCCGCTGAGCTTCCCGAGCACGCGCGCGCCCCGCGCGGCGGCCGCGTCGGCGCGTTCGACGGCGAGGTAACAGGCGCCCTCCCCGAGACACAGCCCGCGCTCCGGCTCGTGGGCGTCGCGCAGCAACCCGAGCTTCGCGAGCGCGACGTACAGCGGCTCGCTCAGCACCTCGGCGCCGCCGACGAGCAAGGCGTCGGCCCGGCCGAGGCGCAGGTGCGTCGCGGCGTTGAGCACGCAGTCGAGCGCCCCGCAGTGGCCGTCGATCATCGTGGTGTTCGGCCCGCGCAGGCCCTCCCAGATCGCCACGTAGCCCGCCGCGGCGTTCGCGACGGTGTTCGGGAAGCGGGTCGGGTTGATGTAGCGGGGGTCCTCGAGCTCCGCGACGCGGCTCAGCTCGCTGATGGCGTCGAGCGAGCCGTAGGCGGTCGCGGTGCACAGCCCGACGCGGTCGCCGTCGTAGACCGTCAGCGCGCCGTCGCGCGCGAGGCCCGCGTCGCCGAGCGTCTGTCGCGCCGCGGCGATCATGAACTGGGTCATCCGGTCGAGGCTGCGGTGACCGCGCGCGCCGAGGTGCTCGCGCGGGTCCCAGCCCCACACCTCGGCGACGTGCGCGCGGTCGTAGGCCTCGAGCACCGAGCTCGGACCGCGGAACGCCTCTTGCGTCGCGGCGTCCGGCTCGCGTAGCCCCTCGAAGACGGCCTCCCGCCCGACGCCGAGCGGCGTGACGAGCCCGAGGCCCGTGATGGCGAGGTCGAGGCTCATCGCGCCGCCTCCCGCGACGCGCGCGCGACGCCTGGCGGGTCCGCCGACTCGGGCAGCCGGCCCGGCTTCGCGAAGATGACGGCGCACTCCTGGCCACCGAACGCGATCGCGTTGTTCAGCACGACCTCGAGCGGCACCTCGCGCGGCGCGTTCGCCACGACGTCGATGTCGCACTCCGGATCTTGGTGGTCGAGGTGGATCGTCGGTGGGATGACGCCGTCGTCGAGCGAGAGCACGCACGCGACGGCCTCGAGCGCGGCGGCTGCGCCCATCGAGTGGCCGAGCATGCTCTTGATGCTCGTCACGGCGGGGCGGTGCGCGCCGAAGACGTCGTTGATGGCGCGGCTCTCGATGACGTCGTTCGCGGCGGTCGCCGTGCCGTGGGCGTTCACGTGGTCGACGTCGCCGGGCCGCAGGCCGCTCGTGGCGATCGCCTCGCGCATGCTGTCAGCGATGCGCCTGCCGTCGGCGTCCGGGCGGGTGATGTGGAAGCCGTCGCAGGCGAGGCCGCAGCCACCCACCTCCGCGAGCGGCGCCGCGCCCCGCGCCTCGGCGTGCCGCGCAGACTCGAGCACCAGCGTGGCCGCGCCCTCGCCGAGCAGCAGGCCCTTGCGATCGGCGTCGAAGGGGCGCGAGCGGTCCGGGCTCATCGCGCCGATGCGGACGAACCCGGCGAACTGGAGGCGCTCGAGCAGCTCGGCGGCGCCGGTGACCACCACGTCGGCGCGGCCCGCGCGGATGAGGTCCGCCGCGTAGGCGATCGCGTAGTTGCCGGCGGCGCACGCGGTCGGGATCGCCTGCACGAGGCCGCGGGCGCCGAGCGCGCGGGCGACGTGGATCGGCAGCAGCGTGGTGCCGTAGCGCGGCAGCAGGTTCGCCTCGATCGCGTCGGTCCCGCCGAGAAACCACCGCTGCTGCTGCTCTTCGAGCAGGTGCGCCTCGCCCATGGTGGTGCCGAGCACGACCGAGGTCCGCGGTCCGGCGAGCGCAGCCGGCTCGAGCCCGGCGTCCTCGACGGCCATGCGGGTCGAGGCGACGGCGAGCTGCGAACATCGCGCCATCCGCTGCTGCTCGGCCGCCGTCAGGAAGTCGCGCTCGTCGAACCCCTTGACCTCGCACGCGATGGAGCGGCCCATACCGGCCGTGTCGAACGACTCGACCTCGGACGCGCCCGAACGCCCGGCGAGCAGGGCCTCCCAGTAGGCCCGCCGGCCGATCCCGATCGAGCTGATCACGCCGAGCCCGGTAACGTACACCCGTTGCATCGCCGCGCCTCTATAGCGCCGCCGCGCGGAGCGCCGCAAGCGTCTCGCGCCGCGCCGGCGACCGGCTCAAAACCAACCAAGCGGCCTGTTTTTCGGCCTCGCCCACGCCTTGACACCTCGCGACGCCGGCCCGCATATACGGGCCACGATGCGCTCCGAAGACGACCTGACCCTCGTGACCGCGCTCGCCCGGCTGCCTCGGGACGAAGACCGCGGCTTCCGGTTCATTGGGCTCGATCGGAAGGAGCGGTTCTTTTCGTTCTCCGCGCTCGAGGCGGAGGCCTATCGCAGGGCCGGCCATCTCGCCGCCCTCGGGATGCAAAAAGGGGACCGCGTCGCGCTCATCATCCCCGAGCCACACGAGTTCGTGCTCTCGTTCCTCGGCGCCGTCGTCGCCGGGGTCGTACCCGTGCCGATCTTCCCGCGGGCGAGCTTCAAGAACGTGGACGCGTACGTCGACGTGCTCGCGCACATCGTCGCCACCTCCGGAGCTCGGCTCGCTCTTTGCATGCAGGGCAACCAGGAGGTCGTGGAAACCTTGCTTGGTAGGGACACCTCGCTCGAAGCCCTGATGACCGCGGAGCGCGCGTTCGTCGGGGATCCGCCGGCTTTTACGCCGCCAGCGATCGTCCCGGACGACCTCTGCTTTTTGCAGTTCACCTCCGGGAGCACCTCGCACCCGAAAGGTGTGACTGTGAGTCACGCCAATGTGGTCGCAAATACCACAGCCATGGTCGGACCGGGCGGAATCGACCGGCGCGACGACGACGTCGCGGTGAGCTGGCTGCCGCTCTTCCACGACATGGGCCTCATCGGCTTCGTCCTCGCCACCGTGGTCGGCAACATCAACGCGGTGCTGATGCCGACCGAGCTCTTCGGACGCTCGCCGGCCGTGTGGCTCGAGGCCATCACCAAGTATCGCGGCACCCTCACCTACGCGCCGAACTTCGCCTATCAGCTCGTCACCCGACGCCTGCGCGGCAAGGACATCTCGGAGCTCGACCTGAGCGCCCTCCGGGTCGCGGGCTGCGGCGCCGAGCCCATCCGCGCGCAGACCCTGCTCGACTTCGCCGAGGCGCTCGCGCCGGCCGGCTTCCGCCCCGAGGCCTTCCTCCCGAGCTACGGGATGGCCGAGAGCACGCTGGCCATCACCTTCCACGACGTCGAGGCGCCGATCGTCGTCGATTACGTCGACCCGGGGGCCATGAAGCAAGGCCGCGCCGTGCCGGTCGACGCCGCCCGCCGCGACGACGCGCTCGCGCTGGTCGGTTGCGGGCGACCCTTCCCGGGGCACGCGGTGCGCGTCGTCGGCGAGGACGGCGCGGAGCGCGGCGAGCGCGAGGTCGGCGAGATCCTCGTCCGCGGCCCGAGCGTGACGCGTGGGTACTTCGCGAACCCGGACGCCACCGCGGCGGCGCTGCGCGACGGATGGCTGCACACCGGCGACCTCGGCTACTTCGCAGACGGTGAGCTCTTCATCTGCGGGCGCATCAAAGACCTCATCATCATCCGGGGCGCCAACCACCACCCGCAGGACATCGAGTGGGCCGTGAGCGACCTGCCCGGCGTCCGCCGCGGCAACGTGGTCGCCTTCAGCGTGATGCGCGACGGCACCGAGGCGCTCGTGGTCGCCGCGGAGGCGGGCTCGACCGACGCGCCGGCCCTGCGCCAGGCGATCGCGCAGACCGTGAACCGCGGCTTCGGCCTCACACCGAGCCACGTGGCCGTCTGCCCGGTCGGCACGCTCCCGAAGACCACGAGCGGCAAGGTGCAGCGCCGCAAGACGAAGGCCGCGTTCGAGGACGGGACCCTCGTCGAGCATGCGGAAAAGATCACGACGGCATGAGGCGGGGCTACCCTCCGCGCATTGGAGAGACCGATGAGTGACAACCTCAAAGAACGGCTTCGCGAGATCATCGCCGAGATCGCCGAGATCGACGAGGTGCCGGACGAGGCGCCTTTCAAGGATCTCGGCATCGACAGCATGATGGCGCTCGAGATCGTCAACGACGTCGAGCGCACCTACAAGCTCTCGATCAACGAGGACGAGATCGAGCACCTTACGAACCTGAACGCCGTCTACGCGAAGGTTCAGCAGAAGCTCGCCGAGGCCGCCTGAGGCGCACGCCTCGGCGCCCCGAGGGAGGCGCGCTCAACGGGGCGTGTCGGCGGCGCTCGGTGGTCGCTCGGGGACGCTGCTGACGCGCCGCGCGAGCAGCTCATCGCTCGCGCGTCCGAGCGTCAACGTGAAGCGCGCGCCGTCCGCGCCGTACGCGTCGCAGCGCAGGTCGCCGCCCTGGGCCCGCGCCAGTCGGCAGGCGAGCAGGAGCCCGCGCCCCACGTCGGGGTGGACGGAGCCGCCGCCCGCGTCGCTGGCGAGGGCACGGACGATCGCGTCGCCCGCGCTCTGCGGGAGCGCCAGCTTCGTCGTAACCGTGACCACGACGAAGCTCGCGTCGCTCCGAACCTCGACGCGGATCGCCCCATCGCCGACCGACCGCCGGACGATCGCCGCCATCACCGAGACCAGGCACTGCCGCGCGCGCTCGGTGTCGCCCGCGGCGAGCGGCGCACCGCGCCCGACGTCGAGGTGGACGTCGACGCTCCGCCTGCGCAGATGCGGCAGCAACCGGTCGCAGGCCTCACGCGCGACGCGGTCGAGCGCCACCGGCTCCTCGTGCACCTGGAGCCTGCCGGTCTCGAGCCGCGCGCCGTCGACCACCTCTTCGATGATCTGAGCGAGGCCCGCGCCCGCCTCGCGGATGGTGTCGACGCTCTCGCGCTGTTCGTCCTCGAGCGGTCCGTCGGTGCCGGAGGCGAGCACGATTCGTGGGAAGCAACTCGATGTCGACGGGAGGCACCACAACATATCGTGGCCACCGACCGTCGTCGACCACATCATGTAGTGGGCCGTAGCCGGCCTGAGGAGTTGCTTCCCACGAAT
>JAGQJE010000114.1 GCA_020430775.1 Myxococcales bacterium | reverse complement strand
TTGAGAACTGGACTAAGGGTGGTATTGAGAAGGGTCAGTTGATGGCTCGTAAGTATGCTCGTAAGACCAGGGATCTGAACGATATCCAGAAGAAGGCTATCTTTGATTACTTCAAGACTAAGAATGCTGATGTAAGTGGTCTTCCTGTCTCTGAAGAGATCAAGCAGTTGTCTAAGCAGAACAAGGACTATATCGAAAAGCTTGGTGAGTCCTTGGTTGTTATGGGTGTTCTTCGTAGGGAGACATGGGAAGCTGATCGTGGTAGTTATCTGACTATAAGGTACTTCCACTACCTTGAAGGCTATTATGCTACCGGTGGTAAGCGTATGTCCTTCCAGAACTACCTGAAACAGCAGAAGGGTCTGTCTAAGGAAGAGAAGGCTGCTCTTGGTGAGATCAAAGATCCCTCTTTCCTTGTACCTGAAACTGTGGCTACCATCTCTCGTGACGTAGCTCTGAATGGTATGTTTAAGAATATCATCACTATGGATGAGGTAGGTAAACTTGGTTGGACCTTGGGTGAGCGTCAGTTCACTGAGGTTGATGGTAAGAAGATGAAGCTCTCTGATATTGAGAAGAAGATTGAATCCCTTACCTTCCTGAAAGATGCTCAGAGTGATCTCGGTCCTTTGTACAAGGATGAACAAGACCAGCAGGCTATTGAAGCTCAACTTCAGCTCTATATGGATGCCAGGACTGCTGCTAAGAATGCCCTGAGGGATGAGGTACGTCAAGTTCTTGCTGAACGTGGTGAAACTGAGATTACTCAGGATATGATCAATCATGTTATTGATCGGGAATATGTTCAGGTCAACGATAAGCGCTATGGTGCCCTTCATAAGAAGTATATCCGTAAGGAACTCTATGATGAGATCATCGATTCTTCTCAGTTCTATGATAAAGAACATGCTGACTTCTTCGGTAAGGCTTTTGGTGCAGGTGGTTATGCTGATAGGGCTAACCAGCGATGGAAGTCTTTAAAGGTAACCTTGAATCCGCCATCTTGGTTCCGTAATGGTATGGGTAACCTTATCCTGATGGATATTGGTACCAACA
>JAGQJE010000113.1 GCA_020430775.1 Myxococcales bacterium | reverse complement strand
GGGCGGGTGCGAGCCACCGAGCGCAAAGGCTGCCGCCGTGAGCTCGCTCGCGTCCCACAGCAGGTGCCCGACGCCCGCGACCCACGCGAGCGCGCAGGCCGGGACGAGCAACCACGCGAGGCGCGGCTGGGGCGCGTCGCCGGGGACGTCGCGCGTGGTGGTCGAGTCGGAGGCGGGCATGGCGTGCGCGCGCGGTGGGACAAACGGGACCATCGGCGTCGAGCCGGCCGCCGGCGCGAGGGGAGCATAACGCGCCTTTAGGCGGCGGGGCTCATGAGCGGACGTGCGCGGGCGGCGTGGCCGGTGTGTCGGTGCCGGTGGGGCTACCGGCCGGTCGTCCGACGTGCCGCGCGACCCGCTCGAAGGTGTCCCGGTCGAGCACCTGCTCCGGCTCGCCGCGCCAGTCGATCCCCGGCTCGCCGCGAAACCAGGTCCGCTGCCTCCGCGCGTAGATCCGCGTCGCCCGAACCGCGCGCGCTTGCGCCTCTGCGAGCGTCCGCTCGCCGCGCAGGTGCTCGACGAGCTGGCGGTAGCCGACGCTCCGCAGGGCGCGCGCCTGGTCGCCCCAACGCGCTCGGAGCGCGCGCACCTCGTCGAGCCACCCGGCCGCCAGCATCGCGCGAACACGCGCCTCGATGCGCCCGCTCAGCGTCTGCGCCGGGCGGTCCACCACGAGCGTGAGCGCGTCGTAGCGCGGCTCGCCGAGGGCGTGCGCCGCCCGCAGCGCGCCGAGGGCCTCGCCGGTCTGCTCGTAGACCTCGAGGGCGCGGACGACACGGACGGCGTCGTTCGGGTGCACGGCCTCCGCCGAGCGGGGATCGACCGACGCGAGCCGGGCGTGCAGCGCGGGCGCGCCCTCCGCTTCGACCGCGCGCATCAGCGCGGCGCGCACGCCGAGGTCGACGGGCGGCAGATCGACGAGCCCACGCAGCAGCGCGCGCAGCCACAGCCCGGTCCCACCGACGACGATCGGCGTCCGTCCGCGCCCCGCGATGTCGGCGATCGCGGCGTCCGCGAGCGCGGCGTAGCCCATCGCGTCGAGCGGCGCGTCCGGGTCGCGGACGTCGATGAGGTGATGTGGCACGCCGCGCAGCTCCGCCGCGGTCGGCTTCGCGGCGCCGATGTCGAAGCCGCGGTACACCTGCACGCTGTCCGCGCCGACGAGCTCCCCGCCGAGGCGCGTCGCGAGCTCGACCGCGACGGCGGTCTTCCCCGTGGCCGTCGGCCCGGCGATGACGACCACCCGCGGCGTCGAGCGGCTCATCGGCCGAGCTTCGACTCAAGCTGCGCGAAGGGCAGGGCGGTGACGACCGGTCTGCCGTGCGGGCAGTGCCCACCGAAGACCGGCACCTCGTCGAGCCGCGCGAGCAGCGCCTCGCACTCCTTGACGGACAGCGTGTCCCCGCCGCGGATGGCGCCGTGGCACGCCATCGTCGCGATCGCCGTGTCGATCGCGTCCCCGAAGGCGCGCTCACCGGTGTACTCGACCTCGTCGAGCAGATCCTGCAGCAAGCGCGCGGGCGGGGCGCGCCGGAGCACGGCCGGCACCGCGCGGACCGCGGCGGTCGTCGGCCCGACCAGGCCCACCTCGAGCCCGAGCGCTTCGAACGCCTCGCGGTGCGCCTCGACGACGGACGCCGCGTGCTCCGAGATCTCGACACGCTCCGGAAAGAGCAGCCGCTGCAGGGGCACGCTGCGCTCGGCGTAGCTCTGGCGGAGCCGGTGGTACACGACGCGCTCGTCCGCCGCGTGCTGGTCGAGGAGATAGAGCGCGTCCGGCCCTTCGCACACGATGAAGAGGCGCCGCGCCTGCCCGAGCACGCGCAGGCGCGCGAACGCGCCCACCTCGCGCAGCCCCCGCTCGGCGCTGGGCCCGCCCGGCGCGGC
>JAGQJE010000112.1 GCA_020430775.1 Myxococcales bacterium | reverse complement strand
CGGCGAGGCGGCGGCGCCGTTCACCTCCGCCACCGGTCCCTGCGGCGGTGGCGCGCCGGCGCCGTTCACCGCCGCGACCTCGGCGGGCGCCGCGACCGCGCTCGTGTCCTCACGCTCCCCCTGCAGCGCGACGACGCGGCGCACCAGCGCGCGGTAGTCCTTCGCGCCGCGGCTGTCGGCGGCGTACTCGTAGATCGTCTGGCCCGCGCTCGGCGCCTCGCGCAGCTTGGTGTTGATGCGGATCGGGTTGAAGCACCGCTCGCCGAAGTGCGCCTCGAGGGTGTCGAGCGAGTCGCGCGAGATGCGGTTGCGCATGTCGAAGAAGGTGGGCAGCACCCCGAGCACCTGCACGTCGTGGCGGAGCAGCTCGCGCACGTTCTTGATGGTGCGCAGGACCTGCTTGACGCCGACGAGCGAGAGGTAGTCGCAGGCGACGGGGATGATCACGCTGTCTGCGTAGACGAGCGCGTTCTGGTTCATCAGCGAGAGCGCCGGCGCGCAGTCGAGCAGGACGAGGTCGTAGTCCTCGACCGCCCCGAGCCGCTCTCGCATCACGCGGTCGCGGTTCGGCCGCGCGGCGAGGTTGAGCTCGGCCGCGGCGAGGGTCTCGTTCGACGGCAGGATGTCGAGGTTTTCGCGGACGTTCATGACGACCTCGGACACCGGCGCGCCGTGCACCAGCACGTGGTAGAGCCCCTTCTGCGGCGCGACACCGAGCGAGGCCGCGACGTTGCCCTGCCCGTCCGCGTCGACGAGGAGCACGCGGTAGCCGTACTCGGCGAGCCCCGCGGCGAGGCCGATCGAGGTGGTCGTCTTGCCGGTGCCGCCCTTGTGGTTGAACACGGCGATGCGCCGCGCGGCGAGCCGCGGCTTCTGCGGCGCGGCGCTCGCCTCCATCCCGGCCTGGCGGCACGTCGGCGTGCAGAAGTACGTCCGGCCGCCGTCGTGTACGGCGACCTGAAACGGGAACTCGAGCTCGAAGGTCTTCCCGCAGACGCTGCACGCGCAGCCCTCGCCCCCGCCTGACGCGAGGGCCTGCTGGTTGCAGCTCTGCGAGCAGACGTAGAGGTAGTGCCCGTCTTCTTCGCGCACCTGATAGCGGAAGCGCACCTCGAACGACCGCCCGCAGACGTGACACTCGGACCTCGGCTCGCTCATCCCGGACCTCCGTCTGCGGCGCGACGACTTATCGAACCGCTTGCAGACGTGGTTAGATCAGGGATGCCGGTCCGCGGTCAACAAAGTGGCCGCTCGGCGCAGGCGTCACGGCGCGAGCCTCGCCGCGCCGCTCGCGGGGCCGCTACACGTCGAGCGCGTCGACGTCCGCGCTCGGCGCGTTCTCCATGATGAACGCGTAGCGGGCGGAGGGGTCCTTGCCCATCAGCGAGGTGAGCAGTCGAGCGGTCTCGATGTCGTCGCGGATGACGACGCGGAGCGCGCGGCGGCACCGCGGGTCGAGCGTCGTGGTCTTGAGCTCGTCCGCCGTCATCTCGCCGAGGCCTTTGAAGCGGCTGATCTCGGGCTTCGCGTTCTTCGGCAGCTTCGCGAGGATGCGATCGCGGTCCGCCTCGTCGAGCGCCCAGTGCGTGTCGCGCCCGACGTCGATGCGAAAGAGCGGCGGCTGCGCGATGAAGACGTGCCCGCCGCGGATGAGCTCGGGCAGCATCCGATAGAAGAAGGTCAGCAGCAGCGTCGCGATGTGGTGGCCGTCGCTGTCCGCGTCCATCAGCAGGAACACGCGCCCGTAGCGGAGCTTGCCGATGTCGAAGGCCTTGCCGATGCCGCAGCCGAGCGCGGTGACGATGTCGTTCAGCTCACGGTTCGCGAAGATCTGCGAGCGGCTCGCGCGCTCCGCGTTGAGCACCTTGCCCCGGAGCGGGAGGATCGCCTGCGTGCGCCGGTCGCGGCCTTGCTTGGCGTTGCCGCCGGCGCTGTCTCCCTCGACCAGGAAGAGCTCGCTCTCCGCCGGGTCGGTGCTCGCGCAGTCGCTCAGCTTGCCGGGGAGGTTCAGGCGGTGGCTGACGGCCGTCTTGCGCGTGACCTGCTGCACCGCGGCGCGGCTCGCCTCCCGCGCGCGCGCCGCGATGATCGCCCGCATGGCGATCGACTCGGCGGCGCTCTTGTGCTCGATGAGCCACTGCTGCAGCTCGGTTCGGACGACCGACTCGACCTGGGCGGCGACCTCCGGGTTGTTCAGCCGGTCCTTCGTCTGGCCCTGAAACTGCGGCGCCGCGACGTACACGCTGAGCAGCGCGACGAGCCCCTCGCGGATGTCCTCGGCGCCGACCTTGACGCCCTTCGGGACGAGCTTGTTCGCGTCCATGTAGCCGCGGACGGCCTTGGTGACGCCCTGCCGCAGCCCCGCCTCGTGCGTGCCGCCGGACGCGGTCGGGATGCCGTTCGCGTACGACCGGAGGTGCTCGTCGGTCGCCTCGGTCCACTGGAGCGCGAGCTCGAGCCGCAGCCCGTTGTCGCGCTCGAACGCGAAGGGCTCCGGGTGCACGGGCGGCTTCGCGCGCGCGCCGACGATCGCGCCGAGGTACTCGACCAGGCCGTCCGGGTGCTCGAGCTCCTCGCGCTCGCCGGTCTTGTCGTCGCGGAAGACGATCTTGACGCCGCGGTGCAGGTAGCTCTTCGCCTCGAGCCGCTCGCGCACGCTCTTCGGGTCGAGCTTCGCGCTCTTGCCGAAGATGGTCGGGTCCGGCCGGAAGTGGATGGACGTGCCGCGCTTGCTCGTCTTGCCGCGCTTTTGAAGGCGGCTCGCGGGCTTGCCTCGCTCGAAGGACTGCTCGTACTCGACGCCCCCGCGCCAGACGGTCGCCCTCAGCTCGGACGAGAGCGCGTTGACCACCGACGAGCCGACGCCGTGCAGGCCCCCGGCGACCTGGTAGTTGCGCCCCTGCTCGAACTTCCCGCCGGCGTGCAGCGTGGTCAGGATGAGCTCGAGGGCGGGCTTCTTGTGGCGGGGGTGGACGTCGACCGGGATGCCGCGGCCGTTGTCGACGACGGTCGCGCCCTTGTAGTCGGCGTCGAGCGTGACCTCGATACGGTTCGCGTGCCCGTTGATGGCCTCGTCGATGGAGTTGTCGACGAGCTCCCAGAGCAGGTGGTGCAGCCCGCGCGCGTCCGTGCCGCCGATGTACATGGCGGGGCGCTCGCGGACGGGCTCGAGCCCTTCGAGGACCTTGATGTCTTTGGCGCTGTAGTCCATGCGGGGCTCGCTCACTCGGACGGGAAGCTCGGCAGCTCGGGCTCGGGGGCGACGACGGACTCGATGCCGCCGCGCTTGAACAGGACGTGGCCCTTGCCGCCGCGGGAGACCACGTCGTACTTGCGGGTGGTCACGCGGTACTCGGCCCCGCCCTCGCGGGTGACGACGAGCGCGTCGCTGTCGCGCCGCAGCAGCCGGGCGCCGACGAGGTAGTCGTCCGGGGCGAGCTTGAGCAGCGTGACCCCGCGGCCCGGGCCGGCGAGCAGCGTGATGTCGCCCTCGGCGCAGATGAGCGCGCGCCGCTCTGCGCTCACGCAGGCGACGCGGTCGCCCTCTTCGACGTGACCGACGTAGAGCACCTGATCGTCCGGCTTGAGGCGCGCGAACTTCCGCCCGGCGCGCGTCGACGGGTCGCGGTGGTTTCGCAGCGAGAACTGCAGCGCCATGCCGCCGCGCGTCACGGCGAGCGCGAAGGGCGGGCTGACCATCGTCGAGTCATCCTCCGGCGGCGGCACGTTCAAGAAGCGCTCGTCGAAGCTCATCACGGCGACGATCTGCTCGCCCTCGCCGAGCTTGAACAGGCGCTGGACCGGCGTGCCGTAGCCGGTCGTGGGCGGGACGTCGACGATGCGCGTGACGTAGCAGACGCCCTGGTTGCTGAAGAACGCGACCGAGGCGCGCGTCGAGCCGCCGACGACGTCGAGGACGGCGTCTCCCTCCCGCACGCGCGTCGCCTGCAAGCTCTTCATCGAGCCCTGGCGCTTCACCCACCCCTGCCGGGTCAGCACCACGATGGCGTCCTCTTCGACGATGAACGCCTCCGCCTCGAACTCCGGCTCGTCGAGCTCGGTCACGATCTTCGTGCGGCGCGGCGTCGGGTGGGCGGCGCGCAGCGCTTCGAGCTCCTCGCGGATGAGCCCCCAGCGCTCCGCCTTGCTGTCGAGCTGGCGATCGATGACGGCCGCCTGCGCCGCCTTCTCCTCGAGCTCCTCGCGGATGACGAGGATCTGAAGGCGCGCGAGGCGGTAGAGCTTGAGCTCCAGGATGGCGTCGACCTGCTCCGCGTCGAGCTCGAAGCGCTTGATGAGCTTCTTCGCTGCGTCCTGCTTGCCCTCCGAGCGGCGGATGATGCGGATGGTCTCGTCGAGCGCGTCGAAAACGGTGACGAAGCCCTCGAGGATGTGGATGCGCTCGCGGAGCTTCGCGAGCTCGTGCTCGAGGCGGCGGGTGACGACCTCCATGCGAAAGTCGACGAAGTGGCGGAGGATCTCGGGCAGCGAGAGGCGGCGCGGCGCGGCGAGCTCGCTGCCGTCGAGCGGGTCGGCGTCCCCCGGCGCGCGGCGCGCGTCGACGTAGTCGCGCGTCGGCACGAGGCAGGTGAGGTTCACGCCGACGTTGGTCTGGAGCGGCGTGTGCTTGAAGAGGTACGCCATCACGAGGCGCGGATCGGTGCCCTTTTTGATCTCGCAGACGATGCGGCACTCCTCGGTGCTCTCGTCGCGCACGTCGAGCAAGGGCGGGAGCTTCTTCGAGAGGACCACCTCGGCGATCTTCTCGACGAGGACGCGGCGCTCGACGCCGTACGGGCCCGACGTGATGACGATCTGCTCGTGGCCGCGCTCGCCCCGCTCCATCGCCCACTCGCTGCGCAGCTTGAGGGTGCCCTGCCCCGTCTCGTAGGCCGCGCGCAGCTCGCGCTTCGTGGAGATCAGCTCGCCGCCCGTCGGGAAGTCCGGCCCCTTGATGTGCTGCATCAGGCGCGCGAGCGTGATGTCCGGGTCGTCGATGAGCGCGATCGCGGCGCGCAGCACCTCCGAGAGGTTGTGCGGCGGGATCGACGTCGCCATGCCGACCGCGATGCCCTGCGAGCCGTTGACGAGCAGGTTCGGAAAGCGCGCCGGCAACACCACCGGCTCGAAGCGCGTGCCGTCGTAGGTCGGCCGGAACGCGACGGTCTGCTTGCCGAGCTCCACGAGGAGCTCGTCGGCGATGGGCTGGAGCTTGGCCTCCGTGTAGCGCATCGCCGCGGGCGCGTCGCCGTCGGGCGAGCCGAAGTTGCCGCGGCCGTCGACGAGCGGCACCGCCATCGTGAAGGACTGCGCCATGCGCGCCTGCGCGTCGTAGATGGACGAGTCGCCGTGGGGGTGGAACTTGCCCATCACGTCGCCGACGATGGCGGCCGACTTGCGGTACCGGGCGTCGCTGCGCAGGCGCAGCTCGTTGAACATCGTGTAGAGGATGCGGCGCTGCACCGGCTTGAGGCCGTCGCGCACGTCCGGCAGGGCCCGCGACGTGATGACGCTCAGGGCGTAGCTCAGGTAGCGGCGGCGCGTCTCCTCCGAGAGCGACGCGTCATCGAAGGCGGCGAGGGGGAGCTCAGGCTGCCGGGGCGGGCGCTTCGTGCGGCTCTTTCGTTGTCGGGCCATGGGCTTCCTTCGAGCGTCGGGGCCGACGTACCAGGCCCGCGCGGGTCGAATCAAATACCGCACATCGGATCAGGGGCAACGCTCCCCGTGCGAGGTGGTACCGTCGCGGCGACGCGGCCCTCTAGCGGCGGGGGGTCACGGCGAGGGGTCCCGCCGCGAAATCCCGGAGGCTCGATGCTCACCGTCCACCACCTCGAGAACTCGCGATCGCAGCGCGTGCTCTGGCTGCTCGAAGAGCTCGGCGCCGCGTACGAGGTGCGCCGCTACGAGCGCGACCCGAAGACCATGCTCGCGCCGCCGGAGCTCGAGGCAGTACACCCGCTCGGCAAGTCGCCGGTCATCACCGACGGCGACGTCACCGTCGCGGAGACCGGCGCGATCGTCGAGTACCTCATCGACCGCTACGGCGAGGGGCGCCTGCGGCCGGAGCCCGGGACGCCCGAGCGCCTCCGCTACACCTACTGGCTGCACGCCGCCGAGGGCACGTTCATGCCGGTGCTCGTGATGAAGCTCGTCATGAGCCGCCTCGGGCACCCGCCCATCCCATGGCTCATCCGGCCGATCGCCAAGAAGGTGGGCGAGGGCGTGCAGCGCGAGTTCACCGACCCGCGCATCGACGCGAGCTTCGCGTTCGCGGAGCGCGAGCTCGGCAAGAGCACGTGGTTCGCGGGCGAGGCGCTGACCGGCGCGGACATCATGATGAGCTTCCCCTGCGAGGCGTTGATGGCGCGCGCGGCGGGCGCCGGCCGCTACCCGCGCGTGGCCGCCTTCGTCGACCGCGTACACGCGCGGCCGGCGTATCAGCGCGCCCTCGAGCGCGGCGGCCCCTACGCGCTGCTCGGCTGAACGCCGCCGCCGAGGCCCGACGGGTTCACGTCGAGCGGGTCGAGCGGGTCGAGCGGGTCGAGCGGGTCCGCCGGGGCGAAGTGGTTCACCGGCCCGACGCCGCGGCCGAGCCCCGGGGCGCTCGCGAGCGCGGCCGTGAGCCACCGCTTCGCGCGCCGCACCGCGTCTTCGAGCGAGGCGCCGCGGGCGAGCCACGCGGCGATCGCGGCCGCGTACGAACACCCCGTCCCGTGGCCCGCGCGCGTGTCGACCCGCGGCGCGTGCAGCTCGACGAGGGCGCCATCGGCGTAGAGCACGTCGATCGCGTCGCCCTCGATGTGCCCCCCCTTCACGAGCACCGCGCGGGCTCCCGCGCCGGCGATCGTGCGGGCCGCCTCCCGCGCGTCGGCCAGCGTGCGCACGGGACGCCCGCTCAGCGCGGCCGCCTCGGGCGCGTTCGGGGTCACGAGCGTCGCGTGCGGCAGCAGCAACCGCGCGAGGGCGCGCTGCGCGTCCGGCGGCAACAGGCTCGCCCCGTGCTTGGAGATCATCACCGGGTCGACCACCAGCGGGAAGGGGAAGCGGGCCGCGCGGTCGGCGACGGCCTCGACGACCTCACGCGACCCGAGCGCGCCCGTCTTCGCCACGCCGGGCGGGATGTCGCACGTGACCGCGTCGATCTGGGCCACCACGAGCCGCGGGTCGAGGACGTCGACGCGATCGACTCCGGTGGTGTTCTGCACCGTCAGGAGCGTCACCGCGCTCATGCCGTAGACGCGATGCTGGTGGAAGGTCTTGAGGTCGGCCTGCAGGCCCGCGCCGCCCGACGGGTCCGATCCGGCAATGGTCAGCGCGACGGGGTGAGTCACGCGGGGACCTTAGCCCCGCCCGTCGCCGGCGCCATCAGGCGTCGCGGAGCGCGGCCAGCTCGATCTTCGGGCGGGCGCCCATGTGCGAGATGACCTCCGCCGCCGCGCGGGCGCCGAGCCTCGCCGCGCGCTCGAGCCCGTAGCCGTGCGTGTGCCCATACAGGAACCCCGCGGCGAAGAGGTCGCCGGCGCCGGTCGTGTCGACCACTCGGTCGACGGGCACCGCGGGAACCACGACGCGCTCGGCGCCCGACACCACGACGGCGCCGCGCTCGCTGCGGGTGAGGACCGCGAGGCGGGAGAGGCTCGCGACGCGCTGCGCCGCTTCGTCGAACGAGTCGGTCTCGAAGAGCGACTTGATCTCGAGCTCGTTCGCGATGACGAGGTCGATGTGGTGGTCGATGAGGTCGAGGAAGCTGGCGCGGTGCCGCTCGACGCAGAAGGGATCGGAGAGCGAGAGCGCGACCTCTCGGCCGTGCGCGTGGGCGACCTCCGCCGCGCGGACGAAGGCGTCCTTCGCCGCCGGCGGATCCCAGAGGTAGCCCTCCATGAAGGTGACGCGGCTGCGCGCGACGAGGTCCGGATCTAGGTCGGCCCGGGCCAGCTCGCGGCTCACGCCGAGGAAGGTGCACATCGTCCGCTGCGCGTCGGGGGTGACGAAGACCATGCAGCGCGCCGTCGGCTCCCCGCCGCTCGCCGGCGGCGCGTCGTACGCGACACCGACCGAACGGAGGTCCCGCGCGAACACCTCGCCGAGCGGGTCGTCCGCCACCTTGCCGACGAACGCCGATCGCCCGCCGAAGGACGCCACGCCGGCGACCGTGTTCGCTGCCGAGCCGCCGGAGGACTCCACACCCCCGCTCATGGCGCCGTAGAGCGTCTCCGCGCGGGCGCCGTCGATGAGCGCCATCGAGCCCTTCACGAGGCCCTGCGCCGTCAAGAACCCGTCGTCCACGCGCCCGAGCACGTCGACGATGGCGTTGCCGATACCGAGGACGTCGTAGGTGGCTTCCGGGGCGGGCATCGGGCCGAGGTAGCGCGAACGCCCGGGCGCCGCAAAACGAGCCACCACCCGCTGCGGCGCTCGATGCGAGGCGCTCGGTGAGCCGCGCGCGCTCGGTCAGCTAGAACATCGCCGAGGCCGTGGCGCCGATGTCGAGCGTCACCGCGCCCGCCTCGAAGAACCGGTGGCCGGGCGCGTCGATCGCCGCGCGGTAGCGTGGGTCGAACACGCCCTGGTCGCAGCCCTCCGCGCGCGCCGCGTCCTCGCCGGCGTCGCCCGAGCCGCGACACGCGGCGCCACCCGTAATGAGGTGCGCCGTGTCGTAGTGGAGCCCCGCCGTGAGCCGGAAGCGCACGAAGCGCGCCGGGCGCAGGTCGATCGACATCCGTCCGCCGACGCGGCCGTGCGCGCCCACCTCGGTGATGCCCGTGAAGCGCGCCTGCCGGTAGCCGCCCGCCGCGCACGCGCCTGGCGCAGACGCGCCCGGCGCTTCGCACGCCGGGGTCGTCAGGTAGGGGTTCGTCGACGCGCCGAGCGCATCGTAGAGCGGTGCGTAGTCACGGCCGCGCGACACGTACGTCGCGTCCGCGCGCAGGTCGAGGACGACGCGCTGGTAGCGCGCGCGGTTCTCCCAGGGCACGAGCGCGAGGCCGGCCGTCCACGCGCTGCGCCATGGCGGGCGGCTCCGGCCGTAGCCGCGGAGGTCTCCGTCCGGCTCGAAGGCGTCCTTCGCGCGCGCGGCCCACGCGGCCTCGAACGCGAACCCGGCGTAGGGCTCGGCGAACCGGTAGCGGCGCCCGAGCCGCGTCTCGACCCGCAGCGCGTGCTCACCGGTGCTCACCCCCGACCCGCAGGGCACCACCTCGCCCGCGTCGTCCGTCCGGCCGGCGACGCACGGCGCCATCAGGTGGCCCACGCCGAGCCGCGTCTCGACGCGCCACAGCCACGTCGGGCGGTCGGGATCGCGGTCCTGGCTCAGCACCGCGGCCTGGACGCCCACGGTCACCGACTCGATGCCCGACCGCGTGGGGCCGGAGAGCCGCCCGACGCCGCCGAAGTCGAAGAGCGGCGCGCCGCCCGGCACGGCGTCGAGGAGCCCGCCGGGGCGTTCGAGACGGGGCGTGAGCGTGCGCGTGTCTTCGAGCACCAGAGGGAGCCGGGCGTACACGCCGCCGCCGGGGAAGAGGCCAAGCGCGAGCCCGAGCGCGAGGCGGGTCTCGATGTGCGTGTACCGCCCGAGGACGACGTGCTTGAACCCGCCCCGAGGGTCCCGCCCCTGCTCGCGCGCGATGGTCGCGTGCGTGCGCGCCTGCACCACGCTGAGCCGAACGTCGAGGTCGAAGGGGTCGTCCGCCTCGAACGCGCTCGGCGCCTGCAGGTACGGGGCCCGCTCGCCCATCAGCACGAGCGGCGCGTACTCCTCGGCGCGTGCGGCGGGCGCGGCGCCCGTGAGCCCGGCGAGCAGCGCGAGCGCCCACAGCGACGCGAGCCTCCGGGCGCGGCGACCCGGAGGCGATGTGAAGCGCGAACGCTGAGCGCGAGCCCTCATCCCGGCTCAGGCTATAGCAGCGCGCTCCCGTGTCCGACACGCGCGGCGCGTCTGGGGACGCTCAGCGCCGCGCCGCGATGGCCTCGGCGAGGGCGACGAGGCGCTTGGCGTTCTCGACGTGGAGGTTCTCGATGAGCTTGCCGTCGACGACCACGACGCCCTTGCCGGCCGCCTCGGCCTCGGCGTGGGCGGCGATGATCTTGCGGGAGAAGGCGACCTCGTCGTCCGAGGGCGCGAACGCCTCGTTCGCGGCGGCGAGGGTCTTCGGGTGGATGAGGGTCTTGCCGTCGAAGCCGAGCTCGGCGCCCTGTTTGCAGCTCGCGGCGAAGCCCTCGTCGTCGGACAGATCGAGGTACACGCCGTCCATGATGGCGACGCCGGCCGCGCGCGCGGCGAGCAGGCACAGGCCGAGCGAGGTGACGAGCGGCAGGCGCAGCGCCGTGTGCGCGGCGTGGAGATCCTTCGCGAGGTCCGAGGTGCCCATCACGAGCCCGCCGAGGCGCGGCGACGCGCAGGCGATCTCTTCGGCGTGGAGGATCCCGCGCGGGGTCTCCATCATGCACCAGATCGCGAGGTCCGCGGGCGCCCCGGCCGCGTCGAGGACGGCCTCGACCTGACGCACCATGTCGGCGCTGTCGACCTTCGGCAGCAGCACGGCGTCCGCGCCGGAGGTCGCCGCGGCCACGAGGTCGTCGTAGCCCCACGGCGTCGCGAGGCCGTTCACGCGCACGAGCAGCTCGCGGTGGCCGTAGCCGCCCGCGCGGACGGCCTCCGTGACTTGCTCGCGGGCGGCGACCTTGGCGTCGGGGGCGACCGCGTCCTCGAGGTCGAGGATCAGCGCGTCGGCCGGGAGGGTCTTACCCTTCTCGAGCGCGCGGGCGTTCGAGCCGGGCATGTAGAGCATGCTGCGCCGGGGACGGATCGAGCTCATCGGTCGGGCTCCCTACAGGCCGTAGGCCTTCTTGAGGTCGGGGTCGCGGTCGGCCAGCATCTGCGCGAGCCCGACCATGACGCGGCACTGTTTGACGGTCGCGTCGTCCTGCATCTTGCCGTCGATCATCACGGCGCCGGTGCCGTCGCCCATCTCGTCGATGACGCGCTTGGCCCAGACGACGTCCTCGACGGTCGGGCTGAAGACCTTCTTGGCGATCTCGATCTGGACCGGGTGCAGCGACCACGCGCCGACGCAGCCGAGCAGAAAGGCGTTCCGGAACTGATCCTCGCACGCGAGGGTGTCGCGGATGTCGCCGAAGGGGCCGTAAAAGGGCAGGATGCCGTGCGAGGCGCAGGCGTCGACCATGCGCGCGATGGTGTAGTGCCACAGATCCTGCTGCGCGGTCGGGCGCGGGGCCTCGGCGTCGTTCGGGCTCGGATCGGCGCGGACGAGGTAGCCGGGGTGGCCGCCGCCGACGCGCGTGGTCTTCATGCGACGCGACGCCGCGAGATCCGCGGGCCCGAGGCTCATCCCCTGCATGCGCGGGCTCGCGCCGGCGATCGCCTCGATGTTCACGACGCCGCTCGCCGTCTCCAAGATGGCGTGCACGAGGATGGGCCGCTCGACCTTGGCGCGCGCCTCGAGCTGGGCGAGCAGGCGGTCCACGTAGTGGATGTCCTCCGGGCCCTCGACCTTCGGGACCATCACGACGTCGAGCTTGTTGCCGACCGCGGTGACGATCTGGATGAGGTCGTCGAGCACCCACGGGCTGTCGAGGCTGTTCACCCGCGTCCAGAGCTGGCAGTCACCGAAGTCGGTCGCCTTGGCGATCTCGATGAAGCCCTCGCGCGCGGCGAGCTTCTTGTCGCTCTGGACGGCGTCCTCGAGGTTGCCGAGCAGGATGTCGCAGCCCTTCGCGATCGACGGGACCTTCGCCGCCATCTTGGGGTTGCTCGGGTCGAAGAAGTGGATCATCCGCGAGGGGCGGACGGGGATCTCGCGGACGGGCTGGGGGGCGCCGATCGCGAGCGGCTCGAAGAAGTCCTTGGGGCTGCGCATCGAAAGCTACCTCGCTGTGGGTGGGAGCGCGCGGGCGCGCGAAAGGTGCGCCTGGCTTACCGCGATCCTCACAGTGAACACAACCGCGCCGCTCGGAATCGCGTCGACCAGAGCGGCGACGCGCCCCAGTCGACGAGCTCATCGGCGCCTCGTCACGACGCGGCCTTTGCCGACGGCGGCGCCTGCTTGAGTGGCGGCGTTCGGTCAGGAGACGCGGACCTGGATGGTGGTGATGAGGTCGCCGGTGTGGATCTTGATGTCCGAGACGACGACCACGGGCTCGCCCGGCAGGACGAGGGAGCGCTCGCGGAGCTTGGTCATCGCGGCGGCGATGGTCTTGTCCGGGTCGTTCGAGAGGTTCATGCGGAACGGCTCGATGCCGCGGACGAGCAGGAGCTTGCGGCGCGTCGTGCTCATATTCGTGAAGGCGTAGATCACGGCCCGCCGCGGCCGGTAGCTCGCGACGAGCTGGCCGAACTGGCCGCGCCTGGTGATGACGACGATGGCGCGCGCGTCGAGCGAGTCGGCGAGCCTGCACGCGCTCCGCGCGATGTGCTCGCGCTGCGTCCGGGGCGGGGGCCGCTGCTCGTACAGGCGCAGCGAGGGCTCGCGCTCGACGCGGCGCGCGATGCGGTCGAGCACCTCGACGCAGCGGATCGGGTGGTCGCCGGCGGCCGTCTCGCCGCTCAGCATGATCGCGTCCGCCTGCTCGTAGACCGCGTTGGCGACGTCGGTGACCTCGGCGCGGGTCGGCATCGGGTTGTGCATCATCGACTCGAGCAGGTGCGTCGCGACGATGACGGGCTTGCCGGCGATCGCGCACTTGCGGATCATCTCGCGCTGCAAGACCGGCAGCTCCTCGAAGGCGACCTCCACCCCGAGGTCACCGCGCGCGACCATGATGGCGTCGGACGCCGCGAGGATGGCGTCGAAATTGTCGACCCCCTCCTGGTTCTCGATCTTGGACACGAGCCGCTGGTGGCCCCCGGCCGCGTCGACGATGCCGCGCACCTCCTCGACGTCCTCCGCGCTGCGAACGAACGACAGCGCGATGAAGTCGACGTCCTGCTCGATCGCGAACGCGATGTCCTGGCGGTCCTTCTGCGTGATCGACGGGAGGTTCACGCGGACGCCCGGCAGGTTCACGTGCTTGCGGGAGCCAAGCGTGCCGCCGTCGAGCACCCGACACTTCAGGCGGTCCGGCAGCACCTCGAGCACCTCGAGGTTGATGAGCCCGTTGTCGACGGTGAGCCGCTCGCCGACCTGGAGGTCTTTGACGAGATCCCGGTAGTCGACATGCACGCTGCGAAGCTCGCTGTCGTCGGGCAGCACCGAGAAGTAGAAGACCTCGCCGGCCTTCAGCTCGACGTTCTCCCGCAGCTCGCCCGTGCGGATCTCGGGGCCCTGCAGATCCATCAGGATCGACACCGGCCGGCCGTGCTTCTTGCCGAGGCTCTTCAGGTTCCGGATGACCTGTAGATGCGCCCGCTGCGTCGCGTGCGACATGTTGAGCCTCGCCACATACATCCCGGCGAAGATCAACGCCGTGAGCTGCTTCGAGGAGTTCGTCGCGGGCCCAATCGTGCACACGAGCTTCGTGAGCCGTGTCTCGGGGCGTTCGGTGTCGTCCGTCATCCGCACGAGCCTACCGCAGCTCACCGCGGACGCCCCACGACCCGCACCATCGCCGGGTCCGAGTCCGACTCCGTGGCCGAGTCCGCGTCCGTGTCCGTGCCCGTGCCCGAGTCCGTGGCCGAGTCCGTACCCGAGTCCGTGCCCGTTTCCG
>JAGQJE010000111.1 GCA_020430775.1 Myxococcales bacterium | reverse complement strand
TCCTGCTCGAACAGGCCACGCTGCCGCGACGTCGACATGAACATGCCCCGACGATCGCATCCCCGATCCCTCAAGTCGATCCTTTGCAGCCCCAGACCCCGAGTTACTTCCCACGAATCGTGCCCGCTCCCGTGCCCGCACCCGATCCCGGCTCCGATCCCGATCTCGTGCCCGCACCCGATCCCGCCCCCGTGCCCGCTCCCGTGCCCGTGCCCGTGCCCGCACCCGATCCCGCCCCCGCCCTCGACGGCACCTCACATCCAAGGGGATTTCGGGCTTGCTCGGCCGGCGCGGTCGTGGTTGAACCGGGAACCGGATGGAAGCGGCGTTCTTCGAGGGGGCGGAGAAGAAGGTCGCGCTGACCGTGTCCAGGCGCTGGGGCTCGCTGCGATCGCTCGGCGAGCCCTTCTTTCGGGCCGTGGTCGAGGCGGCGGGCGCGAAGGTCGTCTCCGCAGCGCGCGCCGAGCGCGCGGACGCCTACCTGCTCTCGGAGTCGAGCCTCTTCGTCTTCGACGACCGCCTCCGCATGATCACGTGCGGTCGGACGCGCCTCGTCGACGCGGCGCTGATGCTGGTCGAGCGGCTCGGGCGCGACGCCGTGACGTCGCTGGTCTACGAGCGGCAGAGCGCGCGCGCGCCGAGCGCGCAGCCGACCTCGTTCGCCGACGACGTGCGGCGCCTCGAGGGCGCCCTCGAAGGCGAGGCGCTCCGCTTTGGCGACCGCTATGGTGAGGGCCTCGGGGTGTTTCGCGCCGCGTCGAGCGCGCCGGTCGGCTCGCGGTTTCACACGCACCAGGTGCTGATGCACGGGGTCCGCACGGAGCGCCTCGAGGCGCGCTGCGCCGCCGGCGCACGCGACCCGCTCGGCCTCGCGCCCTGGCTCGACGGGTTCGCGACGGACGAGCGCTTCTTCGAGCCCTCCGGCTACTCGCTGAACGCGCTGCGCGACGACGCCTACGCCGCGGTGCACGTCACCCCGGATGCGCGCGGCGGGTACGCGAGCTTCGAGCTGGGCTTCGGCGCCGGCCACCGGTCGCGCGCCGACGACGACGGCACGCTGCCTGCCGCCCTCGACGCCTTCGTGTGCCGGCTCGTCGAGGCGCTCAGGCCCCGCTCGATCGACGTGGTCCGGTTCGCGCCGACGCTCGACGCGCTCGCGGATCCGGCGCTCGCGGGGTACGAGGTCGCGCGGCGCCTCCGCAGCCCTGTCCGCGGCCTCGAGGCCGCCATGTACCAGCTCGACGCGAGCGCCCCCGGCCGCTCGACGACGTGCGATGCGGCGCTCGACGCCGCCGGAGTGGGTTGACGTGCGCATCGACGCAGACTTTCTGGTCATCGGCAGCGGCGTCGCCGGGCTCTCGCTCGCCCTCGAGGCCGCCGACCACGGCGAGGTGGTGATCCTCACGAAGCGTTCGCGCAACGACTCGGCGACGAACTTCGCGCAGGGCGGCATCGCCGCCGTCCTCGACCCAGGCGACTCGTTCGAGGCGCACGTCCAGGACACGCTCGGCACGGGCGGGGGGCTCTCTCACGAGGACGTCGTCGAGATGGTCGTCCGCGACGGCCCGGACCGCGTCCGCGAGCTGATCGAGCTCGGCGCGGAGTTCAGCAGGGAGCCCGAGACATCGGAGCTCGACCTCACGCGCGAGGGCGGGCACAGCGCTCGACGCGTGGTCCACGCCGGGGACATCACCGGCCGTGAGGTGCAGCGCGTGCTCGTCGATGCAGCGGCCCGCAAGCCGGGCATCCGCATCCTCGAAGACCACATGGCCGTCGACCTCATCGAGATGAGCCGCTTTGGCGGCGCGCGCCGCGTCGTCGGCGCGTACGCGCTCGAGGAGGCGACGGGCGCGGTGCACACGTGTCGCGCGCGGCACACCGTCCTCGCGACCGGCGGCGCCGGGAAGGTCTACCTCTACACGTCCAACCCGGACGTCGCCACGGGGGACGGCGTCGCGATGGCCTACCGCGCCGGCGCCCGCATCATGAACATGGAGTTCTTCCAGTTTCACCCGACGTGCCTGTACCACCCGGACGCGAAGAGCTTCCTCATCAGCGAGGCGCTGCGCGGCGAGGGCGGCGTGCTCCGGCTCGAGGACGGCACGGCGTTCATGCCGCGCCACCACGAGATGAGAGACCTCGCGCCGCGTGACGTCGTGGCGCGCGCGATCGACTACGAGATGAAGCGCTCGGGCGACGACTGCGTGTTCCTCGACATGAGCGCGCGGCCGGCGTCGTACCTCGTCGATCGCTTCCCGAACATCCACGAGCGCTGCCTCGCGTTCGGCATCGACATGACGCGGCAGCCCATCCCCGTCGTCCCGGCGGCGCACTACATGTGCGGCGGGGTCGGCGTCGACACGCTCGGGCGCACCACGCTGCCGGGGCTGTGGGCGGTCGGCGAGGTGAGCTGCTCGGGGCTGCACGGCGCGAACCGGCTCGCGTCGAACTCGCTCCTCGAGGGGCTCGTCTACGGCCACCGCGCCGCGCTCGCCGCCGCCGCCGACGTCGGCGCGCCGGTGACCGTCGACGTGCCGGACTGGGACGTCGGCGAGGCGGTGATGAGCGACGAGCACGTCGTCGTCTCGCAGAACTGGGACGAGATCCGCCGCTGCATGTGGAACTACGTCGGCATCGTCCGGAGCGACAAGCGCCTGCGCCGCGCCTCCCGCCGCGTGGCGATGCTCCAGGAAGAGATCCGCGAGTACTACTGGGACCACCTGGTGAGCCGCGACATGCTCGAGCTGCGCAACATCGCGGACGTCGCGGAGCTGATCGTCTCCTGCGCGGCCGTCCGCGATGAGAGCCGCGGCCTGCACTTCAACATCGACTACCCCGCGCCGAAGCCCGAGCTGGAGGGCGACACCTCCATCGCCCGCGGCTCACCGGCCCACATCACCCCACGCGGTTGAGCGGCCTCTCCTCCTCGCGTCGCCACGCCTGCCGCGGCGAGGAGAGGTCCCCCGCCCAATACGTGCGCGGTCGAGCTGCGGTTTGCTAGCTTGGCCGGGTGGTACGTCCCGCCGACAACGTGGGCCCCCTCACACGCGCGGCCCTCGCGGCCCTCGCGGCGCGCGCGTTGCTCGTCCTCGGGCTCCTCGTCGCAGCCGCGCCTCCTCCGGTGTGCGCCGCGCAGGCGCCCGCGACCGACGCGAGCGCGAGCCCGGGCGCCGCAAAGCTCGAGCAGGCCCGCCGCGCCTTCGAGGCAGGCACGGCCGCATACAATGCGGGCCGCTTCGCCGACGCGCTCGACAGTTTTCAGCGCGCGTACGACCTCACGGGCAACGCGGACCTGCTCTACAACGTGGCGACCGTGGCCGACCGCATGCGGCTCGACGAGCGGGCGCTCGATGCGTACCAGGGCTACCTCGCCGAGCGGCCAAACAGCACCGATCGCGAGAACGTCGAGGGGCGCATCCGGGCGCTGCGGGCCTCGATCGCGAGCCGCGTCGCGGCCGAGCGACGCGCCGAAGCGCAGGCCGCCGCCCGGTCCGCGAAGGCGGCGGAGGCGGCGGCGAAGGCGGCGCGGGAGGCGGAGCGCGCGCGCCTGTCGAAGAGTGAGCTCGTCTACGTCCCGCCCGGGAAGGGGCCCTTCCTGGTGATGGGCGCGGGCGGCGCGGCGATCGCCGTCGGGACGACCTTCCTGCTGCTCGGCCGCCGCGATCGGCGCGACGTCGAGGACGCGCCTCCGTTCACGATGTGGGACGAGGTGAGCGGCGCAAAGTCGCGCGCGCCGCGCCGCACGGCGACCGGGCTCGCGCTGACCGGGGCCGGCGTAGCCGCGGGGCTCGGCGGTCTGTTCTGGCACTTCCTTGGTGGCGAGCGCGTGCCGAAGGCCGAGGTGGCGGTGGGCGCCGGCTACGTCGGCGTGCGGGGACGGTTCTGATGGCGGCCGCACGCCCCCGTCACCGGCGCCTCCGCTCCGCCTGGCTCGCGTGCGTCGCGCTCGCGGTCGCGTGCGCCGGCTGCGCGGTGCAGGTCCCCGAGGCGCGGTTCACCTGCGCGACCTCCGCCGATTGCCCGAGCGGCTTCGTCTGCCGGGCCGACAGCCTCTGCTATCGGACACCCGACGTCGACGGCGGCGTAAAGACGCCGACCTGCACGCCGATCCTCCCCTGCGCGGCCGCGCAGAGCGACAAGCAGTGCTGCGAGGCCAACGGGCTCGCGTGCGGCGTGTACGCCATCGGCTGCGGCCGCACGATCGACTGCGACACGGCCCTCGGCGGGTGCTCGGGTGCGGACACATGTGGCGGCGGCGGGGTGCCCAACCAGTGCGGCTGCAAGACGCGGACGGCGAGCCAGGCGTGCCGGTTGCAGTCGGCGCCGCCCGAGGACGACGACGCCAACGACGGGCGCGCGGATTGTGGGTACGTCGGCGACTTCTGCGGAGGCGTCTACGACTGCGGGACGTGCGCGGTTGGCGAGTGCGTCGACAACCACTGCGAGTGCACGCGCGCCGTGTGCGCGCCCGGTCAGTGCGGCGAGCTGCCGGACGGGTGCGGCGGCACCCTCCACTGCGGCGGCTGCTCGGCGGACGAGGTGTGCGGCGGCGGTGGTCCGAACCGCTGCGGCGAGGGCCAGTGCATGCCGACCTTCTCCGCGGACGACTGCGACGCGCAGCGCCGCTGCGACAAGGTGCCCGACGGCTGCGGTGGCGTCGTCGACTGCGGCCCGTGCCGCGGCGCGCACGACACCTGCGTCACGTCGCCCGGAAGCGGCGGCGTCTGTCAGGCTTGCGTGCCGCGCGCGTGCGGATCGAGCTCGGGCGTGGTCTGCGGCAAGCTCGACGACGGCTGCGGCGAGGTCATCGAGTGCGGCGGCTGCGCAGTGGGGCAGAGCTGCGAGGGCGGCCAGTGCGTGTGCCCGTCGTGCGAGGATCTCGGCTACGCGTGCGGGACCTTCGTCTGCGGGCAACGGACCGTCGTCTGCGGGAGCGCGTGCGCTGCCAACGAGGCCTGCGTCGACCACGCGTGCGCCTGTGCCCCGGACGAGTACGAGGGCAAGGAGCGCAACGACGACTTCGCGCACGCCACCGAGTTGTCGGCGGGGGACAACGCGGGCCAGGGTCGGCTCATCGTCGCGAACACGGATCGTCCCGACGACGTCGACTGGTACCGAACCGACCTCGGTTCGCCGCTCGCGCTGAACAACACTGGGCTCTCCTTGCGCGTGTCCATGACGAAGGCGCCGACCGGATCGACCTACACGACCGGCATGTGGTTCCGCTGCCCGCTCGGCAAGACGGAGGTCGAGTGCCAGGACGCAGACCCGATCTCGGAAGACGGCCTCAGCGGGTGCCGCGGCCGCGCCGCCAGCGCGGGCGCCCGGACGTGGGAGGTCACCGTCACCTGCAGCGGGATCGCGCCGGTCGGGGCCGCGGTCACCGGCTGGCTGCAGGTCGCGCCGAAGGCGTGGAGCGGCTCTTGCAGCGACTACGCCGTTCGCGTCCAGCCGCTGCGGGATTAGCGGCCCGCGCGCTCGAACCGGTCGGGTCGCTCCGTGGGCGTCAGCCGGCCGCACGGCGCACGCGCGGCTGAAAAGCGCTCGGCGCATTTCCTCGGGCTCGCCCCCGTGCTAGCGAATCCCCCCTGTGTCGAAGCGCGCGGAGCACATCGCGGCGGTCGCCGCGCGGACGCTGGAGTTCCTCGCGCTCTCGCCCCGCGGCATGACGCGTGCCGAGCTGAACGCGGTCTTGCGCGCGGTCGAGGTGGAGGGGCGGCGCATCTCCGCGGGCGACGTCGCGTCTGCGCTCGACGACCTCTTCGACGAGGGCCTCCTCGCGGACGAGTCGCCTCCGAGGCTCTCGTCCGAAGCCCGCTGGGAGATCTCGGCGCGCCTGCTCGAGGAGGGCCGCTTCGTCGAGCGCGCGGCGGCGCTCCAGGAGGCCGCGCCGGCGACGCCGCTCGGGACCGCGTCGCACGACAGGGTCGCGCGGCACGCCCTTCGGGACGCGTGGATCGCGCTGCACCGCGCCGACGATGACGCGCTCGAGGAGGCGCTCTCCGTGGCGCGCGCCGCGGCGGCGCCCTGGGCACAGGCCGACGCGACCTTCGACGCGACGCTCGAGCTGCTCGGGGCGGCGCCGACGGTGGAGGGGCTCGCCGCGTTGCCCGCCGCGGCTCGAGACGCGTTCGTCGCGCGGGCGCTCGCCGATGGTGCGCAGCGGTGGACGCCCGTCGGAGCCGCGTTCGAGGTCGCCGCGCGCACGCCCCTGGAGGCGCAGAGCCCGCGGATGAGGCGCGGGTGGGCGGTCCACGCGATGCTGCGCGGTTGCGCGGACGAGGTCCCGCTGCCGGTCTTCTTCGACCCGACGGCCGCGGACGCGCCCGCGCTCGCATGGGTAGCTTGGAGCCTCGAGCGCCCGCAGGCGCTGGCCTGGTTCGACGACGCGCGCTCGCGGCGGCTCGCGCCCGAGGTGGCCGGCGAGCCGCTGCAAGAGGCGAGCTGTCTGGCGCTCGCGCACCTCGGGGCGCTCCTGCTGTCGGACGACCCGAGCGCCCTCGGGACCGCCGCCCGCCGCGTCGTCGCGCTCGCCGAGTCACCCGAGCGTGCGACCGGCGCCGGGCTCGAGTGGCTCGCCCAGGCGGTGCGCCTCGGCCTCCGGCGCGCCGGAGACCGCGACGACGTGGCGCCCATCGCAGAGGCCCTCGATCGCGTCGCCGAGCCCGACGTCACCGCGCCTCGTCGCGACTCCGGTGCGGAAGATCAAGCGCTCACCGAGCCGCCTTGGCTGACCTTCTTCGGCGCGCTCGCGGTCGCGTGGGCCTGCGCGGCTCCGGGGCAGGCCGCCGCGCTCTCGAGCGCGCGCGTGGCGGCGAGGGCGGCGCTGCCGGCGCTCCGTGCGCAGGCAGCGCGTTGCGGGTGGGCCGGCCTCGTCCGCGAGCTAGACGCCCTCGACGCGGCGCTGCGCGATCCCGCGTCCCACGAAGCCGCGGCTGCCGGCGCTGACGCAGCGCCGGCGACGGATCCTCCGTCGCGCGCGACCCCGTGGGCGTGGCGCGTGGTCGCATCGGCCGGCTGGGAGCATCAGCTCGCCCGGCTCGAGGCGCTCTCTGGCGCGCTGTTCGTGGCGCCCGTCGCCGAGTCCGCTGAGCCCACGCCAGACGAAGAGCGGCTGGTCTTCGAGCTGTGCGCGAGCGAAGGCGCGATCGCCGTCGTCCCGCGGGTGCAGCGGCGCCGGCAGGGGACGGGAGCGTGGACGCGCGGCCGGCGCGTCGCGCCGAGCGAGCTGCGCGCGGGCGTCGAGGGCGCGCCGCGCCCGAGCGAGGCGGACGTCGCGGTGCTCGACGCGCTGGCGCGCCAGAGCGCTACGTTCGACCCGTCGACGCACGGCGAGACCTGGTCGCTCCCGGCGGGGCGCTGGGGGGTCCTCATCGGCCATCCCCGCCTCGTCAACCGGGAGGAGCCCGGACCGGCCGTGCGCGTCGCGCTCCGCTCGCCCGTGTTGACCGTCGTGGAGGAGGGTGGCGGCTACCGGCTCCGCCTCGACCCGGACCGCTGGCCCGCCGCACGGTGGGCGACCCCCGACCGGCTCGATCTCGTCGCGCTGCCCTCGCGCTTTGCCCACTTTCGAGAGGCGGTCCCCTACGGCGGCGTGCTGATCCCGCGCGGCGCCCAGGCGCGGCTGGTCGCCATCCTCGAGCGGCTCACGCCGGTCTTCGCGATCGAGGGCAGCGACGCGGTGTTGCACCGGCTCGACGGGCCGCCGACGCGCGCCGCGGACACCACGCTCCGGCTCCGGATGACGCGCGACGACGGGGTCATCCGGGCGCGCGCCGTCGTGACACCCGCGGGTCCGAGCGGCGCGGTGTTCACGCCGGGGTGTGGGCCCGAGCACGTCCTCGACGCGCGCCCGGACGGCGACGACGGGCGCGCCGCCGCGGGGACCTCCGAGCCGCTCCGCTACGGTCGCGACCTCTCACTCGAGCGCCACCGCTTCGAGATGCTCCGTGACACGCTGCCGGCCCTGTCGGCGTGGTCCGACCCCCGCGCGCCCTTCACGCTGCCTACGATCGGCCGTGCGCTCGAGCTGCTCGCGGCGCTCGACGCCGCGCCAGGCCTCGCGGCGGTCGAGTGGCTCGCCGGCGACGGGCTCCGGCTCCGCGAGCCCGCCGAAGGCGTCTTTGTCGACGTCGAGATCACCGTCGGTGCGGGCGCCGAGGGCGCGGTCGATCCGCACGGGGCGGACGATTCGCCTCGCCCGCTGATGGGGGTCGCGCGGTGGTTCGAGGCGCACGGTGGCGTCGCCGTCGACGGGGAGCGCGTGCTCGACATGCGCGCGCTGCTCGACGGCATCGCCGCCGGACACGGTCGGTTCGTGCAGGTCGCAGACGGCGAGTTCGTCGCGCTCGACGAGGCCGCCATGGACGCGGTCGAGCGCGTGGCGGCGTTCGCGGTGGAAGGCCCCGACGCTGCTCGGAGCGCCGCGCGCGGCGAGGGCGACCGGCCCGTGTGTCTGCACCCGCTGATGGCGCTCGCGATGGCCGAGCGCGGCGCGGCCGGGCTCGCGCAGAGCGAGGCCGTGCGCCGCGAGGTCGAGCGCCTCCGAGAGGCCGCTCGGCGCCCTGTCGTCGTCCCGGAGACGTTCAAGGGGACGCTGCGCGGCTACCAGACGCGAGGGTTCGAGATGCTCGCGCGCCGCGCCGCGATCGGCGTCGGCGTGTGCCTCGCGGACGACATGGGGCTCGGCAAGACCGTGCAGGCCCTCGCGCTGCTCGCGCACCGGGCGCCGGACGGCGCGGCGCTCGTGGTCGCGCCGACGTCGGTCGTCGGCCAGTGGGAAGAGCAGACGGCGAGGTTCGTCCCCTCGCTGCGCGTCTTCGAGCTGGCGACGGCCGAGGATCGCGACGCCTGCATCACAGGCGCCGGCCCCGGCGACGTGCTGCTCGTGAGCTGGGGCCTGCTCGCCCGGGAGTCCGAGCGCCTGTCGTCCCACCGCTGGGCGACGCTCGTGCTCGACGAGGCGCAGATGATCAAGAACGCGGCGACGCGCGTGGCGCAGGCGTCGCGCGCGCTGCACGCGGACTTCGCCGTCGCGCTGACGGGCACGCCCGTCGAGAACCACCTCGGCGAGCTGCACAGCCTCTTTCGCGTCCTGAACCCCGGGTTGCTCGGGACGCGGGCGGATTTTCGGCGGCGCTTCGCCGGCCCGATCGAGCGGGCGGGCGATCCCGACGCGCGCCGGCGCCTGCGCGAACGCATCGCGCCCTTCCTCTTGCGTCGGACCAAGAGCGCGGTCCTCGACGACCTGCCGCCGCGCACCGAGGTGGTCCTGCGGCTTCGTCCGGATCCGGAGCACGCGGCGCTCTATGAAGCGGTCCGCCGCGAGGCGCTCGCGTCCGTCGCGGCGGAGCCGGGCGCCGGTGGCGGCGACGAGGGGCCTCGCCGGATGCGGGTGCTGGCCGCGCTGATGCGCCTCCGGCGCGCCTGCTGCCACCCCGCGCTCGTCGGCGCGCCCGACGTGCCCTCGACCAAGCTCGCCGAGCTGCTCGAGCACGTCGCCCTGATGCGCGAGGAGGGCCACCGCGCGCTCGTCTTCAGCCAGTTCGTCGACCACCTGCACATCGTGCGCGACGCCCTCGACGCGCAGGGCGTCCCGTACAAGTACCTCGATGGCTCGACGCCCTCCGGCCAGCGGCGCGCACAGGTCGCCGAGTTTCAGGCGGGCGAGGCGGACCTCTTCCTCATCAGCTTGAAGGCCGGCGGCACGGGGCTCGACCTGACCGGCGCCGACTACGTCTTCCACCTCGATCCGTGGTGGAACCCCGCCGCCGAGGACCAGGCGAGCGATCGCGCGCACCGCATCGGGCAGTCGCGCGCGGTGACCGTCTACCGGCTCATCCTCGAGGGCACGGTCGAGGAGCGCATCCTTGATCTGCACGCGCACAAGCGCGACCTCGCCGACGCCATTCTCGCCGGGCAGGCGACCGGGGGTACGCTCGACCTGGACGCCATGCTCGAGCTGCTCTCCGACGGCGGGTGAGCTCCGACGGCGGGTGATCGCCGTCGGCCCTGACGTTGCGTCTTCGGCCACGCGGGACAATGTTCGCCGCGTCGGCGGCGACGTGGCTACGCCCGCGCCGACGCGCCCCCGCGAGACGGCCCGCCGTCCGCGGTCGCGCCCCGGAGATTCTGCATGACCACCAGCGACACTCAGGCCGCCCTCGAGGCGCTCTTCCGCGAGCGCATCGCGATCCTCGACGGAGCGATGGGCACGATGATCCAGCGCCAAGGGCTCGAGGAGGCGGACTTCCGGGGCGACCGCTTTCTCGAGCACCCGGCGGACCTCAAGGGCAACAACGACGTCCTCGTGCTGACCCGCCCCGACGTGATCGAGGCCATCCACGACGCCTACTTCGAGGCCGGCGCCGACTTCGTCGAGACCAACACCTTCAGCAGCACCGCCATCGCGCAGGCCGACTACCACCTCGAGCCGCTCGCCCGTGAGCTGAACGTCGCCGCGGCGCGCCTCGCCCGTCGCTCCGCCGACCGGTGGAGCGAGCGGACCCCCGGCCAGCCGCGCTACGTCCTCGGCGCGATGGGGCCGACGAACCGCACGCTCAGCCTGAGCCCCGACGTCAACGACCCGGGCTACCGCGCCGTCACCTACGCCCAGGTCAAGGCCGCGTACGAGGACCAAGCCCGCGGGCTCATCGAGGGCGGCGTCGACGCGATCCTCGTCGAGACGATCTTCGACACGCTGAACGCGAAGGCCGCGCTGCACGCGGTGCAGGACGTCTTCGACGAGCTCGGGCGGCGGCTGCCCATCGTCATCTCCGTCACGATCACCGACCGCAGCGGCCGCACGCTCTCGGGGCAGACCGTCGAGGCGTTCTGGTTCTCCGTGCGCCACGCGAGCCCGCTCGCCGTCGGCATCAACTGCGCGCTCGGCGCCGCGGAGATGCGACCCTTCCTCGCCGAGCTGTCGGACGTCGCCGAGACCTTCGTGAGCTGCTACCCGAACGCCGGCCTCCCGAACGCGTTCGGCGAGTACGACGAGACGCCCGAGCAGACGGCGGCGCTCGTCCGCGAGATGGCGGAGTCCGGCCTCGTCAACCTGGTCGGCGGCTGCTGCGGGACGACGCCCGAGCACATCCGCGCGCTGCGCGACGCGGTCGCCGGGATCGCCCCGCGACAGGTGCCCGCGCCTCCGGCCTACGCGTGCTGGAGCGGCCTCGAGCCCCTCGTCGTGCGGCCGGACAGCAACTTCCTCGTCGTCGGCGAGCGCACCAACGTCACCGGCTCGGCGAAATTCCGCCGGCTCATCAAAGAGGACAAGTACGACGAGGCCGTCTCGGTCGCGCTCCACCAGGTGCGCGGCGGGGCGAACATCCTCGACGTCAACGTCGACGAGGGGATGCTCGACTCCGAGCACGCGATGGGGAGGTTTCTCGACCTCCTCGCGGCCGAGCCCGAGATCGCCGCGCTGCCCATCATGGTCGACAGCTCGAAGTGGTCGGTCATCGAGATCGGGCTCCGGCACCTGCAAGGCAAGGGCATCGTCAACTCGATCAGCATGAAAGAGGGCGAGGCGCAGTTCCTCGAGCACGCCCGCCTCGTCAAGCGCTACGGCGCCGCGGCCGTCGTGATGGCCTTCGACGAGGAGGGCCAGGCGGGCACCGTCGAGCGCAAGGTCGGCATCTGCGAGCGCGCCTACCGGCTCCTCGTCGACGAGGTCGGCTTCGACCCGCACGACATCATCTTCGACCCGAACATCTTCGCCGTCGCGACCGGCATCGAGGAGCACAACGACTACGGCGTCGCGTTCATCGAGGCGACCCGGCAGATCAAGGCGAAGTGCCCCGGCGCGAAGGTCTCGGGGGGCGTGAGCAACCTCAGCTTCTCGTTCCGCGGCAACGACCGCGTCCGGGAGGCGATGCACTCGGCGTTTTTGTACCACGCCATCGGCGCCGGCATGGACATGGGCATCGTCAACGCGGGACAGCTCGAGGTCTACGAGGAGATCGACAAGGAGCTGCTCGAGCACGTCGAGGACGTCATCCTGAACCGCCGCCCCGACGCCACCGATCGGCTCGTGACCTTCGCCGAGCGCGTCAAGGGCAAGGGCAAGCAGCAGGTGCAGGACCTGAGCTGGCGCGAGGGCACGGTCGAGGAGCGCCTGAGCCACGCGCTGGTCAAGGGCATCGTCGACTTCGTCGTCGAGGACACCGAGGAGGCTCGCCAGAAGTACCCGAAGCCGCTCGACGTGATCGAGGGGCCGCTGATGGCCGGCATGGGCATCGTCGGCGACCTGTTCGGGGCGGGGAAGATGTTCCTGCCGCAGGTCGTCAAGAGCGCGCGCGTGATGAAGCAGTCGGTCGCCTACCTGCTGCCCTACATGGAGGCGGACAAGGCCGAGGGCAGCACGCGCGGGAAGATCGTGCTCGCCACTGTGAAGGGCGACGTCCACGACATCGGCAAGAACATCGTCGGCGTCGTGCTCGGCTGCAACAACTACGAGGTGATCGACCTCGGCGTGATGGTGCCCGCCGACCGGCTGCTCGACACCGCCGTCGAGGAAGGCTGCGACATGGTCGGCGTCAGCGGCCTCATCACCCCCTCGCTCGACGAGATGGTCCACGTCGCGAGCGAGATGAAGCGACGCGGCATCACGCTGCCGCTGCTCATCGGCGGCGCGACGACGAGCCGGCAGCACACGGCGGTCAAGATCGCCCCGAAGCGGGACGAGCCGACGGTGCACGTGCTGGACGCGTCGCGGGTGGTCGGCGTCGTGTCCGACCTGCTCGACCCAGAGCGGCGCCGGGTGCTCCATGAGCAAAACCGCGAGGACCAGGGGCGGCTGCGCGCGCTCTTCGAGGCCAAGCGCGCAAAGCCCCTGGTCGCGCTCGCGGAGGCGCGCGAGCACCCGGTGCCGCTCGACTGGAGCGCGGCGGACCTCCCGACGCCGAGCTTCTGGGGGCGCCGCGTGCTCGACGACGTCCCGCTCGCCGACATCGCCGAGTACCTCGACTGGACCTTCTTCTTCTCGGCGTGGGACCTGCACGGCAAGTTCCCGAAGATCTTCGAGCACCCGAAGTACGGCGAAGCCGCGCGCGATCTCTACGACGCCGGGGCCAAGATGCTCGATCGGCTCATCGCGGCGCGCTCGATCCGCGCGAACGGCGTGTACGGCTTCTGGCCTGCCAACTCGGACGGGGACGACATCGTCGTGTGGACCGACCGCGAGCGGAGCGCTGAGCGGGCCCGCTTTCACATGCTCCGCCAGCAGCAGCAGAAGCGCGGTGACCAGCCGTATTACTGCCTCAGCGACTTCGTCGCGCCCGTGTCGAGCGGGGTCACCGACTCGATCGGCGGGTTCGCCGTCACCGCCGGTATCGGCGCGGACGAGCTCGCGGCGACCTACCGAGAGGCGCTCGACGACTACTCCGCCATCATGGTCAAGGCGCTCGCCGATCGCCTCGCGGAGGCGTTCGCCGAGTACATGCACGCGCGCGCACGCCGCGACTGGGGGTTCGGGCTCGACGAGAACCTCTCGAACGAAGACCTGATCGACGAGCGCTACCGAGGTATCCGCCCCGCGCTCGGCTACCCGGCCTGCCCGGACCACACCGAAAAGCGCACGCTCTGGTCGCTCCTCGACGCGGACCCGGTCGGCGTCCACCTCACCGACCACTTCGCGATGACCCCTGGCGCGAGCGTCAGCGGCATCTACTTGGCGCACCCGGACGCGCGGTACTTCCACGTCGGGCGCCTCGGCCGCGACCAGGCCGAGGACTACGCGCGGCGCAAGGGCGTCCCGCTCGCGTACGTCGAGCGGTGGCTGCACGCGAGCCTCGGCTACGACCCGGAGGCGCGCTGACCGCCGGGCCGCGCGGCGGGTGCATGGGCGCCACGCGCAGGGCAGCGGCGGCGTGGGGCCCTCGGGTGCTACGCTGGGCGACAACCTCTCGCGATGGAGTGACGGACCGATGGGCGACACGATCTACGGGCACCGAGTCGAGACCCTGAGCGGCGAGCAGACCGACCTCTCCGAGCACCGCGGCAAGGTCATGCTCATCGTGAACACCGCGAGCAAGTGCGGCTTCACGCCGCAGTACGAGGGACTCGAAGCCCTCTACGAGCGCTACCGCGACCGCGGCTTCGTCGTGCTCGGGTTTCCGTGCAACCAGTTCGCCAAGCAAGAGCCCGGCACCGCGGACGAGATCGCGTCGTTCTGCGAGAAGAACTACGGGGTCACCTTCCCGATGTACGCCAAGATCGACGTCAACGGGGCGCACACCCACCCGCTCTACGAGGAGCTGAAGTCCGCGGCGAAGGGCGTCCTCGGCTCGAAGGCGATCAAGTGGAACTTCACCAAGTTCCTCGTCGATCGAAAGGGCGACGTCGTCGAGCGCTTCGGCTCGAACGTCGACCCGGCGGCGCTCGACCAGCCGATCGAGCGCTTGCTTTGATGGGCGAGCGCCTCAAGCAGCTCGAGCGCCTCGCGCACATCGGGGACATGCGGCCGCGGCTCGTCCGGAAGGTCGACCCCGACGACGTCACGACGATCAGCACGCGCGAGGGCGATCCACGCGACGTCGGTCTCACCGAGCGGGACATCGACGCCATCTGGGGCGCGGTGCGGCGGCTCTACAAGACGCGCCTGCACCCGGCGATCGCGCTGTGCCTGCGGCGCCGCGGCGAGGTCCTCATCGATCGCGCCGTAGGACACGCGCGCGGCAACTCACCGGACGACGACGAGGGCGCCGTCCAGGTCCCCGCGACGCCGGACACGCTGTACAACATGTTCTCGGCGTCGAAGTGCGTGACGGCGATGCTGATCCACCTGCTCCAGGAGCGCGGCAAGCTCCACGTCGACGAGCCGGTCGCGACCTTCATCCCGGAGTTCGCCAAGCACCGCAAGCACCGCATCACCGTGCGCGACGTGCTCACGCACCGCTCCGGCATCCCCGCGGTGCCCGTCGAAGTGCTCGACCTCGATCTGCTCGCCCGCTGGGACGACATCATCGCGCTCACGTGCGACCTCGAGCCCGTCCTGCGCGCCGGCGGGGAGACGGCCTACCACGCGCTCACCGGCGGGTTCATCCTCGGCGAGATCGTGCGGCGCGTCGACGGGCGCGACGTGCGACGGTTCTTGGGCGAGGAGGTCAGCCAGCCGCTTGGCTTCGCGCACTTCAACTACGGGGTGCCGCCGGAGCGCCTCGGCGACGTCGCCCTAGAGGCGTTCACCGGCCCGCCGTCGGTCGGTCCGCCGAAGGACCTGCTCGAGCGCGCGCTCGGCATGAACATGCCCGAGCTCGTGGACGCGGCGAACGACCCGCGCTTTCGGACGGGCATCGTCCCCGCGGGCAACGTCATCGGCACGCCGGACGACGTCTGCCGGTACTTCGAGCTGCTGCTGTCGGGCGGCGTGCTCGACGGCAAGCGCATCTTCGAGCAGCGGACGGTCGCGCGCGCCGTCGAGGAGCAGGCGCGCGGGCAGATCGACCGGACCATCTTCCTGCCGGTGCCGTACTCGATGGGCTTCATGCTCGGGAGCGACCGCTTCGGCTTCTACGGGGTGCACTGCGGGAAGGCCTACGGCCACCTCGGCTTCACCAACGTGCTCGGTTGGGCCGACCCGGAGCGCGACATCAGCGTCGCGCTGATGACCACGGGCAAGCCCTTCATCACGCCGAAGCTGCTCGTGTGGCTCGACGTGATGCGGACGATCTCGACGCGCGTTCCGCGCGACCGGGTGCTGCCGTGAGACGCGGCGCCGGAGCCGACCGCGCTCGTCGGAGTGCGCTCAGTCGCCCGCGCATTGGGCCGAGCGAAGCCGCGTGTGCGCTTGCCGAACGCTAGAACGCGTTCTAGTATGCTGCCCGGCGAGGCTACACTTTGTAAGGTTACCGCGCCGAACCGACACCCCGCGTACGACCGAGGACACCCTGTGAGCACCCAATTCGAGAACGTCGACATGTGCGACCCGGCGACCCACGACGAGCCGTGGGAGCTGTACGAGTACCTCCGAGAGAACGATCCCCTCTACTGGGATCCGAACAACGAGGTCTGGTACGTCTTTCGCTACGACGACATCGTCACCGTCGCGAGGGACCCGGAGACCTTCTGCTCTACCGAGGGCAACCGACCGAACATCCCGCCGGATCCGTCGATGATTCACCAGGACGGCGACCAGCACACCAAGCAGCGCGCGCTGGTCTCGCAGGGCTTCACGCCCCGGCAGATGCGCAAGATGGACGACCACGTCCACACGCTCGTCGAGGACATGGTCGAGGCGATGGTGCAAAAGGAGCAGTGCGAGATCGTCGAGGATCTCGCCGCGAAGCTCCCGATGCGCCTCATCGGCGACATGCTCGGCGTGCCGCGCGAGAAGCACGACACCGTGCGCGCGTGGATCGGGACGTTCATCCGCGGTGGACAGGGCCCGCAGTACGTCGGCGACGACGTGAACGACGCGTTCGGCGAGTTCTGCGAGCACCACATGGAGATGATCGAAGAGCGCGAGCAGAACCCCGGCGACGACCTGCTCAGCATCTGGATGAACGCCGAGCTCGACGGCGAGAAGCTCAACGAGGAGCAGCTCCTCTTCGAGCACACGCTGCTGAACGTCGGCGGCGCCGAGACCACCCGCAACGCCATCGCGGGCGGGCTCGAGCAGCTCGCGTACCACCCTGAGCAGTGGGACTACCTCTCGGCCCACCCGGAGGCCATCCCGAACGCGTGCGAGGAGATCGTCCGCTGGGTGACCCCCTTCCTCAACATGTTCCGCACGGCGACCCGCGACGTCGAGATGCACGGCAAGGTCATCAAAGAGGGCCAGATGGTCGGCATGCAGTACCCGGCCGCGAACCGCGACCCGCGCCACTTCAAGAACCCGTACGAGTTCGACGTCTGCCGCGACTTCAAGAAGGACAACAGTAAGCACATCGCCTTCGGCTATGGGTCGCACTTCTGTCTCGGCTCCTCGCTCGCCCGCCTCGAGCTCCGTCACACCCTCGAGGTGCTCACCCGCCGCGTGAAGCGCATCCGCGTCCCGGAGGGCGAGAAGGTCACGTGGGTGTCCTCTTCGTTCGTCCGCGGGCCGGCGCGCTTTCCGGCCATCCTCGAGCTGCGCTGAGCCGTCGTGAAGTTCTCGATCAGCATCGCGATGGCGCCGCCCGAGCAGTACCTGCCAATCGCGCAGGCGGCGGAGCGCGCCGGCTTTCACGCCATCGTGCTGCCGGACTCCATCTTCTACTCGGAGCAGGTCAGCAAGCCGTACCCGTACACCGGCGACGGCAACCGCATGTGGGGCGCCGAGACGCCGTGGATCGAGCCGCTCATCGGCGCGGCCGCGATGGCCGCGGCCACCGAGCGGCTCTTCTTCTACACGAGCGTCGTGAAGCTCCCCGTGCGTCACCCGGTCCTCGTCGCGAAGCAGGTCGCGTCGATCGCCGCGCTCAGCGGCGGCCGCTTCGGGCTCGGCGCGGGCCTCGGGTGGCTGCCTGAAGAGCACGAGTGGTGCGGGCAGGACTTCTCGTCGCGCGGCAAGCGCATGGACGAGTGCCTCGAGATCCTCCGCCTCATCTGGGGCGGCGGGATGGTCGAGTACCACGGGGACTACTACGACTTCGGGAAGATCCAGATGAGCCCCGCGCCGAAGGAGCCCATCCCGATCTACATCGGCGGCCACTCGAAGCCGGGCCTGCGCCGCGCGGCGATGTACGGCGACGGCTGGTCGTCCGCGATGCTCCCGTCGAAGAAGCTCCTCGCGCTCGTCGAGCAGATCGATGGGTACCGCAGAGAGTTCGGTCGGCAGGACGAGCCCTTCGAGGTACAGGGCGTCGTGACCGACGTGTTCGGCGCCGACGGCTTCAAGCGCCTCGAAGAGGGCGGGGTGACCGATATCATCACGGTCCCCTGGCTGCTCCGTGGCGTGCCGATGCAAGGCGGCGAGCTGCAAGCGCGCGTCGACGGCATCGACTGGTTCGCGGACCACGTGATCGCGAAGATGTAGCGCCTCGCACGCTCGCGGGGTGCTAGCGTGTGCTGCGCGGACTCCATCCGCGCGTTGGCCTCTGGCGGGGCTGGTCACCCATGCGAACAGCGTCTGCTCGACAACCGGCGGAGGTCACCGCGGCGCTCCGCGAGGTGGCGCTCGGTGAGCCGCTGAGCGACCACGCCGCGCTCGCCCTCTCGGAGGCACGCGGCGCGGCGCTCGACGAGCTGCTCGCGCTCGCCGCCGCGCGGCGGGACCGTGCGTGGGGCCGGACGCTCACGTACTCGCCGAAGGTCTTCCTCCCGCTCACCAACCTCTGCCGGAACCGCTGCGACTACTGCACATTCCGGCGCTCGCCGGGCCAGCCGGGCGAGCACACGATGTCGCCGGGCGAGCTGCGCATCGTGTTCGAGCAGGCGCGCGCGCAGGGCTGCGTCGAGGCGCTCTTCTGCCTCGGCGACACGCCGGAGACGAGCTTCCGCGCCTACCACGCGCTGCTGCGCTCCTGGGGGCACGGCAGCACGGTCGACTACCTCGAGTGGGCGGGCGCGCTCGCGCTCGAGCACGGCCTGCTCCCGCACACGAACGCCGGCATCCTCACGCCCGAGGACATGGCGCGGCTCAAGGCGGTCAACGTCAGCCTCGGCCTGATGCTCGAGAACGTGAGCGAGCGCCTGTGCGAGCGCGGGATGCCGCACCACAAGGCGCCGGACAAGCGGCCCGCGGTTCGCCTCGCGATGACGCGGCAGGCCGGCGAGCTGTCGATCCCGTTCACGTCGGGGCTGCTGCTCGGCATCGGGGAGACGCGGCGCGAGCGCGTCGAGACGCTGCTCGCCATCCGCGCGCTGCACCGCGAGGGCGGGCACATCCAAGAGGTGATCGTCCAAAACTTCCGCGCGAAGCCGACGATCCCGATGCGCGACGCGCCGGAGCCGGAGGACCTCGAGGTCGCTCACGCGGTCGCGCTCGCGCGCCTCGTCCTCGACGACGAGGTGAGCGTGCAGGCCCCGCCGAACTTGAACCCGGCTGCGACCGAGCTGCTCATCGCCGCGGGCCTGAACGACTTCGGCGGCATCTCTCCCGTCACGCCCGACTACATCAACCCGGGGCACCCTTGGCCGCAGATCGCGCGGCTCGAGGCAGAGTGCGCGCGCGCCGGGTTTGGGCTCCGTCCGCGCCTGCCGATCTACCCTCGGTACCTCGACAAGCCGGGCTTTTTGAGCGAGTCGTTGCTCGGGCCCGTGGCGTCCGTCGCGGCTCGGCTCGCCCGGGCCGAGTGCGTCGCGGGCGCCGCGCGCCAGGGCGCGTGCGACACGCACGGCTGAAGGAGAGTAGGGTGCCGCCATGAGCACGATCGAGTCGCTGTTGTCGGGGGTCACGCGGGAGCCGCGCCAGATCCTCGAGCGCGCGCTCGCCGGTGAGGACCTCTCGGTCGCCGACGGCGTGCGCCTGAGCGCCGTGCGGGGACGAGACACCGCGGCGCTCTGCCTCGTGGCCGACGAGCTGCGCCGCCGTCAGGTCGGCGAGCGCGTCACCTACGTCGTCAACCGCAACGTCAATTTCACCAACGTCTGCATCAAGACCTGCCGCTTCTGCGCGTTCGCGCGCGGGGTGCGCTCGGAGCAGGGGTACTTCCTGCCCATCGAGGAGGTGGTGCGCCGGGTCGTGCAGGCGAAGGAGCACGGCGCGACGGAGGTCTGCATCCAGGCCGGGCTCGCGCCGGACACCCGCCCCGACACCTACCTCGCCCTGTGCCGCGCCATCCACGCCGCCGCGCCCGACGTGCACATCCACGCGTTCTCGCCGGAGGAGGTGAAGTTCGGGGCGGCGCTCTCCCGCCTCTCCATCGAGGAGTACCTCATCGCGCTCCGTGAGGCGGGGCTCGGGTCGCTCCCCGGGACGTCGGCGGAGATCCTCGACGACGCCATCCGCGACCGCATCGCCCCGCACCGCATCCGCACGGCCGAGTGGATCGAGGTCATCACCACCGCGCACCGCCTCGGCATCCCGACCACCTCGACGATGATGTTCGGCCACGTCGAGTCCGCCGAAGACCGCATGAAGCACCTCGCGCTGCTCCGCTCGATCCAGCGGGAGACGGGCGGCTTCACCGAGCTGGTGCCGCTCTCGTTCGTGCACGCCGAGTCGCCGCTCTTCGTGAAGGCCGAGGTCCCCGGGGTGCAGCCTGGGCCGACCGGGCAGGACGTCGTGCGCCTGTACGCCATCGCGCGTCTGATGGTCGGGGCGGACATCCCGAACCTCCAGGCCTCGTGGGTCAAGGAGGGCCTGCGCCAGACCCAGGCGCTGCTCGACTGTGGCGTCAACGACGTCGGCGGTACCCTGATGAACGAGAGCATCTCGACCGCGGCCGGCGCGACCCACGGCCAGCTCATGACCCCCGCGACGCTCCGCAAGATCATCCGCGACTCGGGGCGGGTACCCGTCGAGCGCAACACCCGCTACGAGCCGCTGCGCGTGTTCGGCCCCGACCCCGGGGGCGATCCGCGCGAGCCGCTCGACGACGTCGTGGACGCCGACGCGACCTTTGGCTCCTACGACGCGCTCGCCGCCGACGCGCGTTTTCACTACGAACCGCGCAGCGCCCGGCGCGCGCACGCCGCCGAGTGACTCGCCGGCGCAGGCGCTGCTCGCCCCGGCGCGGCGCGGTGTTGCCGGCCTGAGCGCGCGCCGGCCGACGCGACCCCGCGACCGATGTCGCCCGATGTGCTCGCCGCCCGAGCCGCTCCCGCGCGCGGCGCTTCGATCGGCGATGCGGCGGCGGAGCCCGTATGCTTGACGGGAAGGGAGCGCGCGATGCTCGAAGGCGCGGTCGATTCGATTCTGGAGGCGGTCGGTGACACGCCGCTCGTGAGGCTGCGGCGCGTCGTCGGAGACGTCGACGCGGAGATCTACGCGAAGTGCGAGTACCTGAACCCGGCCGGCTCGATGAAGGACCGCATGGCGCTGCACCTCGTCGACGAGGCGGAGCGCCGCGGCGAGCTCCGCTCCGGCGGGACGATCGTCGAGGCGACCAGCGGCAACACCGGCGCCGCGCTCGCGATGATCGCCGCCGTGCGCGGCTACCGCTGCGTGTTCGTGATGCCCGACAAGATGAGCGACGAAAAGATCGCCTCGCTGCGCGCGTTCGGGGCGAGGGTGCTCGTCTGCCCGACGGCCGTCGAGCCCGACGACCCGCGGAGCTACTACTCGGTCGCGCGGCGCGTGTGTGACGAGACGCCGGGCGCGTTCTACGCGAACCAGTACCACAACCAAGACAACCCGGGCGGCCACTACCGCTCGACCGGACCGGAGCTGTGGGCGCAGACGGGCGGCGGGTTCGACGCGCTGGTCGCGGGGCTCGGCACCGGCGGCACGGTCACCGGCGTCGGGCGCTTCTTGCGCGAGAAGAAGCCGGACGTCGCGCTCATCGGCGTCGATCCCGTCGGCTCGCTCTATTACGACTACTTCAAGAACGGGCGGCTCACGACGCCCTTCACCTACAAGGTCGAGGGCATCGGCGAGGACTTCATCCCGTCGACGATCGATCTCTCCTTGCTCGACGACGTCGTCCGCGTCGACGACCGCGAGTCGTTCGCGATGACGCGCGAGCTCGTGCGCCGCGAGGGGCTCTACGTCGGCGGGTCGAGCGGCGCCGCGGTCGCCGGCGCCCTGAAGTACGCCAGGGCGCGCGGCGGCGGCGTGCGCGTGGTGGTCATCCTGCCGGACGGGGCGTCGAAGTACCTCTCGAAGATCTTCAACGACGACTGGATGCGCGAGCACGGCCTGCTCGGCCCGGGCGCGACCCTCGGCACCGTCGCAGACCTCATCCGCTTCCGCGTCGACAACCCGGTCATCGCCGCGCGCGCGGGCGACTCGGTGCGCGAGGTCGTCGCGCTGCTCAAGGAGCACCGGGTCTCGCAGGTCCCCGTGCTCGACGGGACGCGCCTGCTCGGCGCCATCTCGGAGGTCGATCTCCTGCGCTACATCGTGAGCGAGGAGGAGTCGCTCGACAGCCCGGTGGGGCCCCTCGTCGAGGCCGACTTCGCGTCCGCGTCGCCGGCGACACCGCTCGCCGAGGTGCAGGCCCTGCTCAACGAGGTGCGCGTCGTGCTGGTGCAGGTGGACGGCGCGCTCGTCGCCGTCATCACCAAGATCGACCTCATCGACTACCTCGCGCGTCACTGAGCGCGGCAGCGCTCGCGGGTCGTCACCGGCCGCGTGGCCTCAGCCGCGGGCGAGGCGGTCGTGAAGGCGCTCGATGCCCTCGTCGAACACGGACGGCTCGGTGAGGAGGCTGACCACGAGGTGGTCGTCGGTCGCGAAGTCGTAGAGCCACCCGGGCTGGACGCGAACCCCGACCTCGAGCAGCGCGTGGGCCCAGGCGTCGTCGCTCTGGGTGCGCGGGAGCCGAAGCGGCGCGTACCAGCCGCCCTCGACGCGTAGACAGGTGGCGGGCGACGCCGCGTCCAGGCCAGCGCGGAGCGCGCGGAGGTTGCGCGCCGTGCGGGCCGCGATGGCGTCGGCGGTCACGCGCCCGTGGCGGAGCAGGGCGGGCGTCGCGGCCTGGGTCGGCGTCGAGACGGACAGAAACGAGTCCGCGATGAGCTCGAGGCGCGCGATGGCTTCGTCCCGGAGGGCCGGTTCGCCGCTGACGACGATCCAGGCGAGCTTCATCTGCGGCAGCCCGACGTGCTTCGAGAGGCCGCCCATGGTGAAGACTAGCCCGCGCGTCGCGTCGAGCGGGGCGGCGGCTTCCGGGCACCCGTCGAGGGCGTAGCGCGCGAAGACCGCGTCTACGACGACGGGCAGCCCCCGGTCGAGCGCCGCCTCGAGCTCGGCCTGGCGGAGATAGCCGCCGGTCGGGTTGTTGGGGCTGACGGAGAGCAACGCGCGCGTGCGAGGGGTGCGCACGCGGTCGAGCGAGCCGGCGTCGAGGTACCACTCGCCATCGTAGCGGAGGTCGTAGGGGCGCGTGGTGACCGCGCCGAGGCCGGCGAGGAGCTCGATGAGCGGGTAGCTCGGGCGCGGCACCAGCACGTCGTCGCCCGGGTCGCAGAGCAGCGTGAAGAGGAAGGCGTACGCCTCACTGGTGCTCGCGGTGAGGACGACGTGATCGGCGCCGGGCAGCCGGAGCGCCTCGGCGACGGCTCGACGGGCCGGCTCGAGCCCGAGCGGGTTCGGCGCGTAGCGCAGGCCGTCCGCGCTTCCGAGCGCCTCACGGATGGCCGCCGCGTCGTAGGGCAGGCCGGCCGCGGTCGGGTTCGACACCGTGAGGTCGAGCAGCGGCGGGTCACGGCGCGCCCGCTCCTCGACCGCGAGCGCGAGCGCGTTGTGTGCGCGGGACCGCGCCGTGCGATCGGAGAACATCCCGCACGGTAGCAGGGCATCCGCGCCGCCTGCCACCCAGCGAGGCTCGATCACCCGCGCCCCGATGGGCCGCTAACCGACCGCTTCGCTCGTCACGTTGATCGACCCGTGGGCGACGCGTGCCTCGTCGAGGTACAGGTCGCACTCGAACTGGGCGAGCGCCCCCGCGCCCCAGGCCTCTCGGGCGACGGCGCGGAGGCGGTCGCCGACCCTGAAGCCGTCCGTGAACACGTCGAGGCTCCGCGTGCCGAGCAGCGCACCGGAGATGTGCAAAGCGCCGCCGGCGCCGCTCCGGTGGGCGACGAGCGCCGCGGCGGACTGCGCGAAGATCTCGATGGCGAGCAGGGGCGAGACGATCCCGTCGCGCAGCAGGATGTGGCTCGGCGCGATGGTCGCGGCCGTCACGATGTGCGCGTCGCCCACCTCGAGCACCTCGTCGATGAGGCGCATCGGCGGCCGGTGGGGGATGCGATCGAGCAGCGTGGACAGCGGTTCGTGTCGGTCCCCCACGGGCTCCCTCACGTCCCCGAGGCGGCCGAGCCCGTGTCGTCGGGCGCCGCCTCGGTGCGGGTCGGCGGCGCCGCCGGCTCCGGCTCAGGATCGCCGCGCTCCGCGGCCGCGAGCTCGTCCTCGACGAAGGTGACGAGCTCGTCGACGGTGCGGATCTCCTTCGCGACGTCCGGGTTCGGGCGGCGACCGGTGAGATCGCGGAGCTGCACGAAGATGTCGACGGCGTCGATGCTGTCGAGGTCGAGGTCTTCGTAGAGCGTCGACTCGGGGTGGATCTGCTTGGGGTCGAGCTCGAACGAGTCGGAGAGGATCTCGACGATCTCTTGGAGGATTTCTTCGCGTGTCATGAGAGGTCGCGTCTAGCAGATGGGGACGGGGGAGATCACGCCGCGGAGTCGGCGGAGGAGGCGGCGCGGGCGCCGTCGAGGGCAGCCGCGAGGAGCGCCGAGGTCGCGACGCTCGAAGAGGTCCGTCCGAGCGCGCGCTCCATGTCGCGCGCGATGGGCGGCAGCGCCTCGACGCGGGCCCGCCGCGGCAGGTCGTCGGCCACCACCCGCGGGTCGGACGGTACGAACCCGAGCGTATCGAGCCGCGCCACCTCGCCGAAGCGGCGCGCGAGCGCGGGGCCGAGGTCGCGGAGCGCGAGCACCACCAGCTCGCGGACCAGCGCCTCGGCGGTCTGCACGTCGCCCGCCATCTTCGCGAGCGTCTGCTCCGGTGTCCGCGGCTCGGTGAGCGCGAGGTGCTGGTCGGCGAGGACCGAGGGAAACATCGGGAGCGGCATGAACGCCCGCCGCCCGTCGAGCCGCTCGGGCGACAGCTCCGCCCAGGTCTCGAGCACGCGCTGCGCGACCACGTTCAGCGCGTCATACCGGTGCCCGATCGCCCGCACGGCGTGGTGCTCCCGCAGGTCGAGCTTCCAGAGCTGCTGAAAGAAGTAGGCGGCGAAGAAGGACCAGTAGTGGAAGAAGTCCCACCAGAGCTTGGCAGCGAAGATGCGCGCGTGGGCGAAGATCGCGCTGTTGCCCGACGTCGTCCGCAGCGCGTCCCGCGACGTCTCGTACAGAAACGCGTTGAGCTCGTCCACCTTGGCGGGGTCGAGGTGCCCGCTCAGATCGTCCGCGACGAGCGCGGCGACGAAGGTGTTGCCCAGGCCCAGGAAGTCCCCCCCGAGGCTGTAGAGCGGGTCGACGAAGAAGCCCGCCTCCCCGACCGAGGCCCACCGCTGCGCGCTCAGCACGCGCTCGCTCAGGTAGCTGTAGTCCGGCATCGCGCGAAAGTCGGCGAACGCGACGTCCTCGAGCCGCGCCGCGAGGGCCGGCTCGTGCGCGCGCAAGAACGCGCGGGCGCGCTCCGGCGTGTTGAAGCTCGCGAAGGGATGCGCCGCCGCGTCCGCGACGACACCGAGGCTCGTGAACCCCGTCGACAGGGGGATCATCCACACCCAGTAGCCGCGCCCGATGAGGTGGCTCGTCGAGCGCCACCGCGAGCCGCCGACGTCACGCGCGTGCCATGCGCGAACGGAGGGTGCAACGAGGTCCGCGGGCACCACGCGCTCGGCGACCCGAAACCACGCCGCGGACTGTGGGTTGCTCGCAGGGCGGCGGAGCCCGAGCTGCTTCTGGAGGAGCCGGCGCCGGCCCATCGCGTCGACGACCCAGCGCGCCGCGACCGTGTGGGACGCGCCTGCCGCGTCCCGATACGTCACCGTGTGCGCGCCCGGCGCCGCCGACCCGCTCGACCCCTCGTCGAGCGCGACGGCCTCGACCATCGCCCCCTCGACCAGCGTCACGCCCTCGGCCTCGACCATCGCGCGGAGGTCGCGCTCGAGCTTGCCGCGGTCGAGCTGGAACGCGGGGATGACCGGCGGCTCGGAAGGACCGATCTCCGGCCGCTCCCCGAAGGTGCCGGCGGTGTCTCCGCCGAAGAAGCGCAGCCCGTTCTTCAGGATGTGCTCGCGGCGGAGGTACGCCTCGAGACCGAGCGTGTGCGCGAGGTAGTGCGCGCCCAGCTCGATCGTCGACTCACCGACCTTGTGACAGGCGTCCGGGAGGGGGCGCGTCGTGCGCTCGAGCACGAGCACCGCCGCGGCGGGCACCTCGAGGCGAAGCTGGCGCGCGAGCGTGAGGCCGGCCAGCCCCCCGCCACAGATCACGACGTCCGCCTGCCGGCGCGCCCCCACACGGTCGCTTCGCACGGCCCAACCCTAGCAGCACGCGAACGAGCGGGCGACCGAGACAGGCCGGGCGCCACGGACGGTGACGGTGTCGCCCGCGCTCGTCTCATGGCATCCGGTCATTCTGGCCTGCCGCGGAATACGGTTGAGGTTTGCATGCCGAGGATCGGACGAGGGCGCTCCGTCCACACATGCAGGAGAGAATCGTAACATGCGCGCGCATTTGATGACTTCGTTGGCTTCGATCATCGCGCTGCTCGCGGCGGCTTGCTCGTCTTCTGATTCGACGACACCACGCGGCGGTACGCCCGCTGCCGCCGTGGAGCTGGAGCCGGCGCAGGGCAACCGGCTCACGTGCACCGGGAAGGTCACCGCGACCGTCACGGACGCGAGCCCCGGCGTCACGTGGTCGACCGTTCCTACCGGCCTCGGCGGCGCCGACGCCTCCGACGCATGGACGGCGCCGAACCAGACGCCCGCGCCCGCGCGCTTCACGCTCACCGCGACGAGCAGCGCCGAGCCGGCCGCGAAGGCCTCCGGCAGCTTCACGCTCGCGACCGCCTTTCCGAGCGCGATCACGGCCATCCCGAGCGCGACGACCGAGAGCCCGCAGAGCAGCCTCGGCGGCGCGTATGTGCACGCCGCCGCCGCGCGCGGACAGCGCGTGTACACGACGTGGCTGTCGGGTGACGGCGCACACGCCGTCGAGCTCCACGCCGTGCGCAGCGACGACGCGGGAAAGACGTGGAACGCTCCGGTGACCGCGCTCCATGCGACGACGCCAGAGGACGCCCAAGCGCCGGAGATCGGGTGCGCGAGCGTCGCGATCGACGCGGAAAATCCCGACGTCGTCTACGTCGCCGCGGACGTCTCTACTTGGGGGAACTCCGTCGCGGACTCGGTCCTCCCTGGCTCGGGCGCTGGCGGCACCACCGCGCTGCTCGTGAGCGAAGACGGCGGCGCGACCTTCACGACGCGCGTCCTCAAGGTGACGAACGCCGGTCCGGGGATTTGCCCCGACCTCGTGTCGCCCGCGGCGGACACGGTCGTCGTGAGCGTGCCCGATCCGTTCGACAACCCGGGTCACTACCAGGGCGGCGGCACCGGCATCGGCATCTGGTCAGACGCGGCGCGCGGCGCGGGCTTCGCCGACGGGACCGGCGAGGACCTCGACTACAGCAGCAACGGCGAGACCGGCGCGCTCCTGAACATCGGCGCGTCCACGAACGTGCAAGAAGGCAGCGCGGGCGGAGGATCGGGCGGGGAGTGGGAGTCGCCCCGTCTCTTCACCGACGGCAAGGGCAAGCTGTGCATCACGTACACGGCCTGGATCGACGACGATGGAGCCACCGCGGATGACACGAGCGCGTACGTCGCGTGCAGCACCGACGCTGGCCACACGTTCACGGCGCCCAAGAAGCTCGAATCGGAGGGCGCCGCGTATGCAGCCGTCGGCGCGATCGACGACGCGGGCGAGGTCGCCGTGGGCTGGGTCGCGGTCGCCGACGCAGCCCGGCACGTGACGCTCGCCCTCAGCCACGACGGTGGACAGACCTTCGGCACGCCGTTCGAGCCTCCCTTCCCGGCGAACCTCGACCTTGGGAAATTCACCGGCGAGACGTGGTCGCCGTCGCTCGCGTTCGACGCCCAGGGCATCCTCTGGCTCGGTTACTACGTCAACGACGGGCAATTTTACGATCGCATCTTCGTCGACAAATCGTGCGATCACGGCACGACGTGGAGCGGCGCGGTCCTCGTCAACGGCCCGGTTGACTCGCCTGCCATCGACCTCACCAAGCCCACGTTCGTCCTCACCGACGGCGCTATCGGAGTTTCGCGACGTCGTCGTGGCTCCGCGGACCGAGCGCGAACGGCACGAGGACGACGTTCGGCGCCGCGAGCAGTTCCGCCGAGAGCCGCAGCGCGAGCCGTCTGCGATCTCGAATGGCCTCCGCGCGCTCGGGCGGCACGAAGACGTAGCTCCGCGTAGGCTCGAGCTCGTCGCCCACCGGCTCACGAAGGTAGCCCTCGGCGAGGAGCTCGTCGATCACGAGCGCGTCGACGGCGAAGGCGTCTTGCGCGCGGGCCAGCGTGCGCCGCAGGCGGTACCACGTGCCCTTCGCTCCGCGGAGCTGGCGCGCCTCCCACGCGCGGACGCGCACCCGCGCGCGGAACGCCTTGGCGCGCGCCTCGAGCGACCTCACGGCTCGCGCTCCAGACGCTCGAGCAGCGCCGCCACACGGGCGCGCTCCTTCGTCGGATCCGGCATCCCCCCGATGGGCTCGAGCAGCGACAACGTCGAGAGGTTGCTCCGGACCGCGTGCTGGAGCTCGCGCGACAACGAGCGAGAGGTCGTCACGAGCTCATCGAGATCTTCGGGCGTCGCGACCATCACGAGGCCGAGCGCCACGAGAAGATCACGATCGCCTTTCACCCCGGACCGGTCGGTCACGAGCTTCTCGAGCAGCAGCCCAGCGTTCCGAGGGACGGGAACGAGCAGGCCGTCGCCGAGATCGATCACCCGCCCGCGGCGGAGAAACGAGAGCGGCCCGAAGACCATGAGCGGCAGCGCCTCGTCTTCGAAGACGCGCACGCTGGTCGGGTCGGTCTCGGTGGGATCGTACCCAATGAAGTTCACCTCGATCCGCGAGGGATCGGTGGGCAGCCATACAGAGGGCTCCTCGCTCGACGGCGCGAGGCCTTCGAGGCGGCTCAGCCGCGCCTTCACCTCGGAGTGTCTCTGGATGGGCACAGCGACGTCGACGTCTTGCGAGACGACGAGCGTCGACGCGGAATGGGGCTCGAGCAGGTTCGGCACCTCGGAGCCGGCGACGAGCACGCCGTCTACCTCGAAGAGAGCGCGAGCGGCACGAAGGGTCGCTATGAGTCGATCCCTAAAGGACACGCGCGAAGTCTAGCGGTTCCTCATCGTCGGCGCCTACGCGGAAGCGGGACGTTCGTCGAGGCCTCGAGCCGATACTGGCCGGCGGCCGGGCGCCACGCAGTTCCGCTCGGCAGGACACCCAGAGCCACGGCCCCGCTCGAACCTCCGCCCGCTCCCGAACCCGCACCTGGCCCCGATGTCCCACTCCACACATCGCCGCCCTCGCGACGCCGCGGGTGTTGTCATGGGCCTCCGTTGTGACAGATTTCGTCGATCGTCGGGCGATGGGATGTCGGAACGACGCCGAGCGCCCTGGCAAACCACCAGCAGGAGCGAGATCCATGGGACAAAAGGAAGAGCTGAAGCAGCGAGTGATCGCGAAGCGCAAGGAGCTCGAGGCGCAGATCGCGCGGCTCCGCGCCGACTCGAGCGAAGCGAGCCGCAAGGAGGTCGAGCGCCTCCAAAAGCAGCTCAATCACGCGCGGGAGACGATCAAGCAGAACTGGGACAAGGTGACGGATGACGCCGCGAAGAAGATCAACGAGTGGCTGAAGAAGTAGCGCCTCGCGCTCGGTGACCGGCGGTCGCGACGGACGACCCGCCGGTCGCCGGGGTGCCCCGGGGAGCCGCTAGTCGTCGTCGCCGCTGACCAGGTCCACGCTGAGCTTGTCCGTGAACCACGACCGCACGGCGGTGCCCACGGCCGTCATGATGGCGCCGCCGCCCGCCTTCGGGTGGAGGCGCAGCTCGACGGGCGGCTCGTGGTCCTTGTGGTAGTCGACGACGACGTCGAGCCCGCCCGCGCCGATCTTCGTCGACATCTCCATGTGCACGACGTGATCGGTCTTCGCGTGGATCCAGCCGTCGAGGTCCTCGAGCTCGATGGTGTGGTTCGGCAGCTTCGGCTCGACGAAGTGCCCGCGGACCTGGCTGAGCGTCACCTGCACGCCGTGGGTGTCCTCGCGGTAGACGCGGATGAACCCGCTGAGGTCGTGCATGACGACCTTCGTCTCGCCCTTGGCGCGCAGCCAGAGCGCCGCCCCATCGAAGCGCATGTCGCGCAGGTCGAGCTTCAGTAGGTCGTCCGGATCTTCGCCGCTGCGGTCGACCTGAAACGCCCGCTTGATGTTGGGCACGCCTTGCTCCGGCACGTCGACGAGCACCGAGACGCCGTGCGCCTCCGCGCCGTCGAACGCGAGACGGCCGCGGAGCGCCGCCCACAGGTCGATGTCGACGCTGGCGCGCTCGACGGACAGCACGCGCGTCCCGTCCACGTCTCGGAAGACGACGTCGGTCGCGACCGGGTGCAGCAGCCCGATCGAGCGCAGCTCGCCGATCTCGAGCGAGCCCGCGATTCGATCGCTGACGCGGCGCTCCACCTGGTGCGCGATGAGCGCGCGCCCGGCCGCGGTGAGCGCGAGCGCGAGCCCGACGGCCACCGCCGCGCACAGGAGCGCCAGCGCGGCCCACCCGATGCGCTTCGCCCACCTCCGCCAGCCGCTAGCCGCGCCGTGCTCCACCGACCGCGCCTCTTCCATGGCTATCTCCCGTGTGTCTGAGCGTGCGACCGGTGCGTCTGCACGTCGAGCGACGCGGTGAGCGTCCCCTCGGCCTCGGGCGGCGGGCCCATCTCCGGCAGATAGAGCGTGAACACGGCGCCCCGCGAGGCCCCCGCGCCGACCTCGATCGAGCCCTGGTGGTCTTCGATGATGCGGTGCGCGATGGCGAGCCCAAGCCCGGTGCCCTGGGGCTTCGTCGTGAAGTACGGCTCGAAGATGCGCGAACGTTGGTCGAGCGGCACGCCGGGGCCATTGTCCGCCACCTCGACGCGCACGCCGGCTCGGGCGGCCGACACCGTCACCCGGACGCGCCCGCCGCTCGCCCCGTGCGCTGCCTTTGCGGCGTCTTGGGCGTTCTGCACGAGGTTGGTGAGCGCCTGGGTGAGCTGCTCTCGGTCGGCGCGGATCGGGCCTGGACGCGTCCCGACGAGGGCATGCACCGGCACCTGCTCGTTCGAGTGCAGCGCCGCGACGCGGTCGGCCAGCTCGTACACGTCGACCAGGCCGGGGCGCGGCTTCGGCAGGCGGGCGAATCGGCTGAACTCGCTCACGATGCGCTCGAGGCGCGCGACCTCCTCGAGGATGGTGAGCGTGGACTCTTCGAAGATCTCGTCGAAGTCCGGGTGACGCTTGGCGTAGGTCTTGCGCATGGTCTCGATGGAGACCTGGATCGGCGACAGGGGGTTTTTGATCTCGTGGGCGAGCCTGCGCGCGATGTCGCGCCATGCGGCGATGCGCTCGGCCCGGCGGAGCTTCTCTTGCGCGCGCCGCAGCTCGTCGGTCATCGCGTTGAACGCGCTGAGCGTGCGGCCCATCTCGTTTTCGTCGGAGGTCCGCACGGTCGACTCGAGGTCGCCGCGGCCGATGCGGCGGGCCGCGCCCTCGAGCTCGTCGAGCATCGCGTCGATGCCGCGGCTCGCGAAGAGCGCGAGGACGATCGAGACCGCCGCGCTCAGGAGCGCGAGCGCGAGCAAGGCGAGCAGGTCCGAGTAGTCGGCTGGGCCGCCATCGCCGCCCGCGTGCGCGACGATCCAGCCACCGATGGCGACGAGCGGGAGCCAGCTCGCGACGATGAAGAGGACGATGAGCCGGGCGCGCAGCGACCTCAAGGCGCGCCCCCCGGGCGAGCGTCCGTCCCGCGTGGCGGCGTCACCGTCATCGTCGGCGACCGGCGCTCACCGCCCGCCGCCGCCCCTGGCGCGACGGGCGCCTTCGGCGGCCCCACCGGCGACGCGCGGATGAGCTCGGGGCCGCCGTCTGCGCCGCCGGGCGCCGCGCCCGAGGCGCTCGCGCCGAGCTGCTCCATCAGGAAGGTGCTCGGGTCGGCGACCCCCGGCGGCGGCGCCGTCTCGGTAGGCTCCGTGCCGGCGACGAAGACCTCGTCGGTGCCCTCCGTGCCGGGGTAGGCGAGTAGCCCGGTCGCCGGATCGATGCGCACGGTGACCACGCCCGGCGGGATGGCGAAGTCGAGCGGATCGCCGGGATCGGCTGCACGCATCGTGTCGATCCAGATGGGGAGGGCCGTGCGGGCACCCGCCTCGCGTCGTCCGAGCGAGCGGTGGTCGTCGAACCCGACCCACACGCCCGCGACGACCCGCGGCGAGTAGCCGATGAACCACGCGTCGCGCGCGTCGTTGCTGGTGCCCGTCTTGCCGGCGAGCGGACGGTCGAGCACCCGCGCGCGGCGGCCCGTGCCGTCGTCGATCACGCTCTCGAGCAGGTTGGTGACGACGTAGGCCTCCGCGGGGGTCAGCACGTCGTGCCCGGCCTCTCGCTGCGGCAGCGGCACGCGTCGCCCATCGGGCCCGGTGATCTCCTTGACGATCCGCGTCGCCTCCCACCGCCCGCCGGCCGCGAACGTCGCGTACGCGTCGACGAGCTCGATCGGCCGGACGCCGCTCGCCCCGAGCGCGAGCGAGAGCGTCGGGTCGAGGCTCGATGTGATCCCGAGCTGCTCGGCGAAGTCGACGAGACGCGTCGGTCCGAGCTGGTCGAGCACGCGGATGGCCGCGAGGTTGATGGACTTCGCGAGCGCGGTCCGGATGGAGACGGGGCCGTCGTTGCGCCAGGGCTCGTCGTTGTGCGGCCGCCACTTGTCGTAGACGACTGGCGCGTCGAGCACCTGGCTCGCGGCCGTGTACTCGCGTGAGTGGATCGCGAGCGCGTAGACGAGCGCCTTGAAGGTGCTGCCCGGCTGCCGCAGCGCGCGCGTCGCGCGGTCGAAGCCCGGCTTGGCGTCGTAGCCGCCGACCAGCGCGAGGACCTCGCGCGTGCGCGGGTCGAGCACGACGACCGCGCCCTCCGGACCGAGCTCGAAGCGGCCGCGTCCGGGCGCGCCTGGCTGACCGACCGAGAGCACCGAGATGCGCGCGCGCGCGCCGACCTCGGCGAACGCGCTCGGCGCGAGGCCCTCCGGGTTGTAGCGCGTCTCGCCCGCGAGCGAGACGACGACGGGGTGTCCGCCGGCATCGAGCGTGACCGTGTCGTGCGCGTCGTCCGTCGACGTGACGACCGCGTCGTAGGTGCCGCCGACCCTCAGCGAGCTCACCGGCTTCGGCGCGGCGGAGCGCCTGGCGCGCGCGCGCGGCGCCTTCAGCGGGCCCTGGTAGCCGTGACGCTCGTCGACCGCCACCAGCCCGCTCTGCAGCGCCGCCCTGGTCGACGCTTCGAGATCGGCGTCGATGGTGGTGTGCACCGTGTAGCCACCGCGGCGCATCGCGTCCGCGTCGACGAGACTCCGGAGCGTGTCTTTCGCGATCTCGACGACCTCCGGCGCGACGTCGCCTTGTGTCGGGACGTCCGCGAGGTGCACCTCCGCGTCGCGCGCCGCGTCGATCTGCGCGATCGTGAGGTCGGGCCAGTACGCGGCCCGCTTCGCGGCGAGCTGGCCGAGCACGTAGAGCTGCCGCCGCCGCGCCGCCTCGGGGTGCTCCCGGGGCGACAGTCGCCCGGGCGCCTGCGGGATGCCCGCGATGAGCGACGCCTCCGCGAGCGACAGCTCGGAGACGTCCTTGCCGAAGTAGTAGCGCGCGGCCTCCTGCACGCCGTAGCGGCCGTGGCCGAAGTTGATCTGGTTCAGGTAGAGGTGGAGGATTTGGTCCTTGGTGAGCGCGCGCTCGAGCCGCTGCGCGATGATCAGCTCGCGGAGCTTGCGAGAGATGGTGCGTTGCGGCGTCAAGAGCATGATCTTGACGACCTGCTGGGTGATGGTGCTCGCGCCTTGGACGGCGCCGCCGTGGAGGACGTCGCGGATGAGCGCGCGCGCGATGCCCTTGTAGTCGAGGCCCTCGTGCCGGTAGAAGTCCGCGTCCTCGGCGGCGAGCACGGAGAGCACCAGCACGCGCGGGATGCGGTCCATCGGCACCACGGTGCGGCGCTGCTGGAACACCTCGCCGAGGACCCGTCCCTCGCGGTCGACGATGCGCGTGGTCTGCGGGGGATTGTAGGCTTGCAAGGCCTCGATGGAGGGCAGATCGCGGCCGTAGTACCAGAGCACGCCGACGGCCGCCGCGAGCCCGAGCAGGCCGACGATGGCGACCGCGACGGCTGCGCGGACCACGACCCGCCGGACCCACTCCCGGCTCCAACCGCCGCCGCCGCCCGCGCCGCCGCCGTGGCTGCCC
>JAGQJE010000110.1 GCA_020430775.1 Myxococcales bacterium | reverse complement strand
TCGCTCGTCGCGGGAATGCGACTCGCTGCGCGAGGCTTGTCGCGCGCGGGTGTGCCGTCGCTCGTCGTGGGCTTGCTGAGCCCGATCGACGGTGACTCGGCGGTGTCCCGGGGGCTTGCGGATTGCTTGTTGGCTCCACGCGGAACCTCGCGGAACGCGGGCGCCATGGTTGGCCGGGCGCGGTGTGTGCGATGGACTCCACGCTGGTCGCTGGCGTGTTGTCGCGGATCGTGACCAGGGTGCGGCGACGCGAGGGGCCCTTCCTTCGAACGCGCTTCGCGATGCCCAAGGCGGTCGGGCCCGGAGTGGCTCGCGGCGGACCAACAAGAAGACGTAGATCAGAGCTTCGCGAGCTTCGGGGCGCGGGCGGCGAGGAACGTCAGGATCTCGTTGCGGGCGTCGCCGATGTCGAACAGATCGAAGACCACGGCGTCGAGCTCGCGGCGCAGTGCGGTGTCGATGCCGGAAGCGGTGGCGCGGCGGCACAAATCGGAGAGGCGCGCGTGGCGCTCGGGGTCGCTGGGGGGCGCGGGCAGGGCGCGGAGGTGGGCGACCTTCATCTGCGGGAACGCGGCCTGGCGCGCGTCGCGGCGCGCGGCGAGGTGCAGCGCGCGGTAAAGGGCGCTGTTGAGCAGCGCGACCACGAGCTCCGGCGCGAAGGCGTCGTGGGCGAAGCCGGCCAGCAAGCTGTTGCGAAAGGGCAGCCCGCCGTGGAGCGCCGCGATGGGCCACGCGGCGGTTTGGCGGATCACGAAACGCGCGCGGCGATAGTCGTCCAAGGGGCGGACGCGGCAGCGCGAGCGCGCGAGGACGTCCGCGTCGCGGTGCAGGTAGAGGCGCGGCGCGTCTTGACGGAACTCGTGCACGTTCCGCCCCTCGAGCAGCGGATAGTCGTGCAGTGCGTCGGGGGCATCCGCGCGCCGGAACAGCCGGCGCGACACTTCGCCGCTGCTCTGAAAGCCCATCTCGCCGAACAGCTCGGCGGGCAGCGGCGCGCGCTCGGCGAGACGTGACAACGCCGCGGGGACGCTCACCTCCGCGGCCTGGGCGGCGCTTCGCTGCCGCTCCACCAGACGCCAGGCGCGATCGCCGCCCCGCGGGTCCGCTCCGGGGTCGGCGATCAGGACGATGCACGGCTGCGTGACCCCGACGAAGGCGTCCTGGCCGAGCTCGAGCAGCGGCTCCCGCGGGGTGTGACTCTCCGCGAGGACACGACGCACGGGGCGATAGCCGTCCAGATCCGAAAGTGGGCTCGGGACGATGAGGGCGATGGTTCCGCGGGGCGCGAGGGCCGCAGCGCGCTCGACGAACAAGCCGTGCAGCGTGGGATAGCCGCGCAGCGTGCGGTAGTGCTCGCGGAAGTACGCGCGGAGCTCCGGCGCGAGGGGCTGTGCGGCGCGCCCGGCGTAGGCGATCCAGGGCGGATTGCCGATCACCACGTGGAAGCCGTCCGCGGCGTCGGGGAAGGCGGCGCGCCAGTCGAAGCCGCCGGTCGGAAATAGCGTGCGCGCCGGACCGGGCGGCGCGCCGACCAGCGCGTCGCCCACCGCGAGGCGTGGCACTGCGCCCGCGGCCAGCGCCACCGAGGCCTCGGCCACGGCGACGGCCAGGGCGCTCTTGTCCACGCCGAACAAGCAAGAGCGCGCGACGGCGGCGGTCGGCGCGCCGCTCTCGGCCGCGATGACGCCCAGCGCCGCGAGCAGGAACACGCCGGCGCCCGCCGCGGGGTCGCACACCCGTGTGGCGAGCCACGCGGCGCGCCGCTCGCTTTCGGGCAGCGCCGCGATCTCCGCTGCCCGTGGTGTCAGCGCTTCGCGCGCGACGCGCGCGGCCACCGCCGGCGGCGTGTAGAAGCTGCCGCTCTGCTTCCGCGCTCGCGTGCGCACCCAGCGGCCGTCCTTCACGGAGTGAGCCACGAGCAGCTCGTAGGCGCCGCCCACGGCTTCCACGGGCTCCTTTGCGAAGGCATCCACCAGAGTGTCGTGTCGCTCGACGCTCGGAAGCAGCCGGAGCGCCTTCGGCAGCTCTTGCTGGTGGCTCTCGGCCCAGGCCGACACCACATTGCGCATGGTGTCTTCACGCACCTGGTCTGCGTCCGCGCCCTCCTCCAAGAGGGCTGACGCCACCTCGAGCACGCTGCTCTCCATCGCCGAGCGGGCAGCCATGAGCCCGCGCAGCTTAACTCCTACTGGCGCAGTCCGGGGCCTCCGAGCTCGCCTCCACACCGAAGTCCGCGCCTGGGATCGCTCATCTCGTTCGCGAGCGCGTCAAACGGCCGGACGACGGCCGCGGGATTCCGCGCCGAGCCAACAGGAAAATCAGAATGTTGGTTCGGCGCGATACCCGTCGCGCTGCGAGCTCCGACGGAGTCGTCAGGGCCCAGCCCTCCCGCTGCCCCGAAGCTTCCTGCGTGGTAGTGTTCACACGCATGGTTTCACGCGCGCCGACGGTCTTCACCGAAGTCGAGTACCTCGCGCTCGAGGC
>JAGQJE010000109.1 GCA_020430775.1 Myxococcales bacterium | reverse complement strand
TGCTCCTCCTCGCCGGCGGCGCCGCGGCACGCTACGAGTCGCCGGCGCTTCGCGGTGGGGAGCGGTGCGGCGCCGCGGTGGCTGCGTTCCGAGGAAGGTCTCCTCGGTCCCCTGTCTGCGCGAGCGGTGCGTAGATCCCGGACACGCGCGGGCTGCGCGCGGCGAGGAAGCGCTCGACCTGTACTGGGTCGCGGAGGTCCGCGAGGCCGCCACCTTCGAGCTTCACCGCACGGACGAGGTGAGGGTGGCCGACGAAGAGGTCGCGCAGAGTCACCCTGGGCGCGGCGGAGACCACGTGCTCCCACACGCCCGGTAGGTCGCCCGCGTGACGGAGGGGGATGAGGGTCGCTCGGAGCGGCACGGGCATCGCCCGCTGGAACAGCCTGAGCCACGCGCTGACGTGGCCGGCGGCGATGCCCATCGGGCGCAGGACGTGGCTCACGGATGCCCCGTCCCCCGGCGCGGATGGCGCGCGGTCCGCGACGACCGAGACCGTGCTGGCGACCGGCTCGGACAAGGCCACGGCCTGCACGATCGCTTGCGCGAGGAGCGCTTCGTCGAGCGCCGCGAGCCACGCCGGGAGCGTGACGATCACCGCGGTCGGGTCGCGCTTGAGAGTCGTCGCCACGGCGGCGAGCAGCGCCGCGGCGTCGTCGAGCGCCGTCCACACGGCGAGCGTGTGACGCTCCGGGAGCATGGACAGGTGCGCCTTCCAGAAAGGGCGGTGCGCCGCATGCACGACCGCGAGCGTTCGCTCCGCCGGTGCGAGGGCGCGGCCGCGGCGCAGCGTCGCTTCGAGGGGTGTCTCACCGTCGACTACGGCGTACTGGGGCGGCACGCTGACGCCGTCGACAGGCGTCGCCAGGGCGGGGCAGCTCGGCACCGTCTGAGAGGCGAGCACGACACACCAAAGATGGGACCCTATCGTCATGGTTCGGTCTCGTTCCCCCGGGCTCGTCCGGGATGCTGAGACCTTGCGCGGCGAGGGCGCGGCCGTGAATCAGGGGCCGCCTGGTAGGTGCCTGCTTACCGCCCCGATGCGCATCGGGGGAGCACCTACCTCGTGCCCATCGGCACGCGGCAAACGACGACCGTCCCGCCCTCCGCGGCCGCGGCCGCCGTGAACGAGGCTCCGCAGGACCGCGCGCGGTGGCGCATGATCTCGAGCCCGCGGCCGCGTCGGGCGGCGTCAGGTGGCAACCCCACGCCGTCGTCCCGCACCCGCAGCGTGAGCGTGTCGTCGTCCTCGGCGAGCTCGATGCGGATCTCGGAGGGTCGGCCGTGCTTGAGCGCGTTGTGTACCGCCTCCTGCGCGATCCGGTACAGGTGCGTGGCGGTCTCGTCGTCCCGGACCGCGCCGGCGAGCCCCACGTCCAGCATGCAGCGGACCCCGTGCAGGGCGTGCGCCCGGTCAGCGAGCGCGCGCAACGCGTCGGGCAGGCCGTCCGCGTGCACCGTCTCAGGGAGGTGCCCGTGCAGCAGCGCGCGCAGTCGCCGCCGGGCCCTCGCGATGGTGTCCGTGAGCCGCTCCATCGCCTCGGAGTGCGGCGACCCCGTTCGCTCGAGGTCGGCGCGCAGGCCCTCGACGAGCAGCGCGATGGCGCTGATGTCTTGCCCGAGGCTGTCGTGCAGCTCCTGCCCGAGGCGCACGCGCATCTGCTCTGCCGCGGTCGCGACGCGGTCCGCGGTCTCGATGCGGTGTATGGCGTGGCCAAGCTGGATCCCTACCGCGTCGAGTACGTCGAGCAGCCGATCGTCGCGCGTCTTTGCGGTGCGCGCGAAGAGCTCGATCGCCGCGACGGTCGCCTCGCCGGCGCGCACCGCGAACGCGACCGACTCCTGCGCTCCGCACGCCGCGAGCCGCTCGAGGTGCGGCGTGCCGCAGCCCTCGAGGGGCGCGGTGTGACGCGGGCGGCCGTCCGCGAGGACGGCGCGCAGCAGGTGGCCTGCATCATCGTCGAGCGACTCGCGCGTCTGTCCTCCGATGGCGTCTCGCAGCGGGCCCGGCGAGGGACACCACCACGCTAGGGTCTCGAGATCGCCGTCGGACGACGCGCTCGGCGCGACCAGTCTCCCCGCGCACCAGCCTGTCTGCTCGCAGACCTGTCGGAGCACGCCACGGGCCACCTGCGCGAGCGTCGTCGCCTGGTTGGCGGTCGCTGCGACGTCCTGCACGAAGCTGAGCAGCTCCTTGTGCGCGCGCGCGCTCCGCTCTATCCGCTCGTTCAACGCCTCGACCTGAACCCTGGCCTCCCGCTGCGCCGTGATGTCCGCGAACGTGATGACCACCCCGACGATGCGGTTGTCGGCGGTGCAGTAGGGCGTCGTCCGCCGCATGAACCAGCGGCCGTCCGTCGTCGAGACCTCGCGCGCGATGGGCACCAGGCCGTCGAGCACCGCGCGCGCGTCGTCGAGCAGGCTCGCGTCCGTGAACGCGTGCGTGAGGTCCGAGAAGGGTCGCCCGAGGTCCGTCTCGAGCACACGGATGAGCCTCCCCGTCGCGGGCGTGAACCACCGAATCGTGAAGTCCCTGTCGAGACAGAGCGTAGCGAGATCGGTGCTGTTCAGCAGGTTCGAGAGGTCGTCGTTGGCGGACTGGAGCTCGTCGACCTTGCGGCCGAGCTCTGCGTTCACGGTGGTGAGCTCTTCGTTCAGCGACTGCAGCTCCTCTTTGGAGGACTCGAGCTCCTCGTTGGTCGCCTGGAGCTCTTCGTTGACGGACATCGCCTCTTCGTTCGCGGACTTGAGCTCCTCGTTCGCGATATGAAACTGCTCTACGTGCTCCTGCAGCTCGTCGCGCGTGATGGCGAGCTCCTGCTCGAGACGCTGCACGAGCGAGCGTTCCTGCTCGGGCGTCTCCGGCTCCGGCGCAGGTGGGGGGCGGTGGCGCAGCGCACGCGTGCTGTCAGATGCGTCCCGTATGTCCTCGAAGGCGAGCAGCGTGAGCGACGCGGAGGTCGCGGAATCTCGAATGGGAATCGCGGTGAGCCGGCCCTGAACGAGGTCTCCGCCACGCAGCACGCGGATCGGCACGCACACCGGACGGCGCGCCTCCCGTGCCCGGTCCACGGCCTCCCGTAGCGGCACGCGGAGGCCCTCGCGCGCGCGGTCGAGCAGCGCATGGCTCGGGAGACCGGCGCGTTGCACGAGGTAGGCGTCGACCGCACCCGAGAAGTAGCGGATCTCGAGGTTGGCGTCGACGAGCACCGCGGCCGGGGCGAAGTGCTCGACGAGGCGATGCTCCGCGAGGCGGGCGAGGTCCGTCTCTCGAATGGCCGGCGCGCGGTCCAATCCTTCCGCGACCAGGCGACGCGTCGGCCACGCCAGGCGCGGCAAGCGAGGCGGGTTCGCGACGGCAACGCGCCGAAAAATCCGCCAGCGCTGCGAGACAGGGCGGAAGAGCGGTGCCGCGCGGCCCGCCGACTCGGTGCTCCCGAGGAAGAGCGCGCCGTCCGGCTGGAGCGCGAAGTGAAAGGATCCGAGCACCCGCTCCTGAACCTCGGGCTGTAGATAGATGAGCAGGTTGCGACAGCAGATGAGGTCGACGTGTGAAAACGGCGGATCGGTGAGGACGTTCTGCTCCGCGAAGATCACGACGTCGCGGAGCGCCTTTCTCACCTGGTAAAACTGCTCGCCCGCCCGCTGCTCGAAGAAGCGCCGCAGCCTGTTCGCCGGGACGTCGCTCTCGATGCTGGCCGGGTAGCGACCCGCCCGGGCGACCCCGAGGGCGTCCGCGTCGACGTCGGTGGCGAAGACCTGGAGCGAGGGCGCCCGCTGCGCGCGCTCGACGTGCTCGAGCAGGAGCATCGCCAGCGTGTACGGCTCCTCCCCGGTCGCGCAGCCGGGGACCCACACCCGGATGCTGTCGTCGAGCGCCTTCGACGCCACGAGCGGGGCGATGACCTCCGCCTCGAGCGCCGCCCAAGCGTCGGGCTGACGAAAGAAGAACGTCACGTTGATCAGCAGGTCACGCACGAGCGCGTCGAGCTCACCCGGGTGTTTCCGAAGGTGAGCGAGATAGGCCTCGAGATCGTCGAGGTGCATCAGGCTCATCCGGCGCTCGATGCGTCGTCCAAGCGTGTTGCGTTTGTACCCTCGGAAGTCATGTCGCATGCGCGCACGCACGAGGGAGACGATCGCCTCGATATCCGCGCGCTGCTCCGGGTCGTGCGGGCGCGCAGCGCGTTGGAGGTATGGGTGCCGCATGTACCTCGCAAAGGCGTCGGGCATCTCTGCGACCGGCAGCACCAGGTCGACGAGCTCCGTCGCCATCGCGCTGGTGGGCATGCCTTCGTGCGCGGCTGTCTCCGGGCTCTGCACCACCGTGAGACCCCCGGCGGCGGCGATCGCCCGCAGGCCGAGGGTCCCGTCCGTCCCCGAGCCGCTCAGGATGACGGCGATCGCGCGCTCTCCCTGCGCGTCGGCGAGGCTGCGAAGGAAGCGATCGATCGGCAGATGTACGTGGGCCTCGGGGGCGTCCGCCACGCGGATCTGCTCGTCGATGAGCGTGACGTACGCGCGCGGCGGCGCGGTGTAGACGTGGTCGCGTTCGAGCGTGGTCTGGTCGCGCAGCTCTGTGACCGGCATCCACGTGTGGGTGCGGAGCAGCTCAGGCGTCAGGCTCACCCGATCGGGCGCGAGGTGCTGGACTACGACGAACGCGGCGCCGATCGGCTCGGAGATGCCCTCGACGAACTCGATGAGCGCCTCGAGTCCGCCGGCCGACGCGCCGATGCCGACCACCGCGACCGGCGATACGGGCGTGCGTCCGTCGCGCGCCGCGCCGCCGGCGCCCGCGTCTTGGCCGTCCTCATTCGGCGCGTCCGGCGGACGGTCGCCTGGGGGAGGGGAGCTGGGCGTCATCCGTACCTGCCGTGTGAGCGGTGCCGTGTGGTGCGAGGCCTAGGGTAGATCATGCCACGCCGGCGACCGGTGACTATGCGAGCGGCGAGTCTGGCGGCAGCTCCTGGACCCAGAGGACGGCAAAGCGCATCAGCTCCGAAGACCCGCGTAGGCCGAGCTTCTCCTTGAGGTGTGCGCGGTAGGTCTCGATCGTCTTGACGCTGAGCGCGAGGTCTGCCGCGATGTCCGAGGTCGAGCGCCCCTCGCCGATCAGTCGGAGGACCTGCAGCTCGCGATCAGTGAGGCGGTCGATCGCGGATCGGCCGTGCTCGGCCCCCGAGCTCGCCCGCTCGACCAGGCGCCGCGTCATCTCCGGGCTGAGGTACACCCGCCCGCCGAGCACGACCTCCACCGCGTCGACGACGTCGCGAGGATCCTCGCTCTTCATGACGTACCCGCGCGCCCCTGCATGGAGGGCGCGCTCCGCGTACAGCGCCTCGTCCTGCATGCTCAGCACGAGGATCGGGAGCTTGGGGTCCGCCGCATGCACGCGGGCGACCAGCTCGAGCCCATCGGTGCCTTGAAGGCGCAGATCCACGACGACGAGATCGGGCGTCTCGCGCCGCACCCCGTCGAGCGCCGCCGCACAGTTGTCGGCCTCGCCGCAGATTTCGAGACCCTGCCGGCGCTCGAGCAGCTCGCGAAGTCCGGACCGAAAGAGGGGATGATCGTCTATGAGGAAGACTCTGTGCATGCCGCGGCGCGCGATCCTGCGCAGCAAAATCGACCAACCATCGCCCCGTGTATCAACCCTGCAACCGATTGCCAAGCCCCCCGCGCGCGTCGCGGTCGCGGGTCGACGCGCCGCCGTCGGTCGGGCGACGACGCGGCGAGCCGCGGCGAGGAGCGGGCGGAGAGGGGGAGATGATCTCGCTGGGCCACGGCTGGGCCACGGCCCGACACGCGCGGTCACGCACGGCGACGCGTCACGCTCGACAATCACCGAGGGATGCCTGGCACGCCCGGGAGGATTCGAACCTCCGACCATCGGCTTAGAAGGCCGCTGCTCTATCCGGCTGAGCTACGGGCGCAGAGTGAGGGTCGGGGTGGCGGGATTCGAACCCGCGACAACAAGCACCCAAAGCTTGTGCACTACCAGGCTGTGCGACACCCCGAGGCGCGGGACCATACTCGACGCCCGGCGGGCGCTCAATCTGCGGGGCTCGAGCAGGCGCCGCTCCGCTCGGTGAGACCCCGAGCGTCACGCCCCCAGCTCGATCCCGCACCACTGCCCGCTCCCGTCCCCGCGCCCGACCCGGCTCCCGATCCCGACCCCGCACCCGATCCCGTCCGCGGCCCGCGGCACGCCGCGGCCCCCGGCACGCCGCGGGCTCACCACAGGGCGCCGCGGACGATCATGACGCCGAGGGCCACGAGGACGAGCGCGAAGAGGAGGTTCAGCCGGCCGAGCATCGAGGCGCGCCGGCGCAGCGCCATCGCCTCCGGTGAGCCGGGACCGCGCTCGATGGCGACGGTCGCGCGCGGTCCGACGACGAAGTCGTGCACGCTGCTGACGACCAGCACCGCGACGAAGAACGCGAGCTTCAGGACGACGGTCTGGCCGAACGACGAGGAGAGCCACTCGGGGCTCGTGAAGTTCTCGAGTCGGACGCCCCGCACCCAGAGGTTGAAGGTGCCGGTGACGAGCAGGATGCCGAAGCAGGTCCAGCCGACGTTCCGAAAGCGCACCCCCGTCTCGCGCAGAAAAGCCCCCGCCTCGATCCGGTGGCCCTGACGCATCCACGGCACGACGACCAACACGAGAAAGAGCATGCCGCCGATCCACGTGATCGCCGCGAGGATGTGGAGCCAGACGGAGAAGAAGTAGAGCACGCGCATCGGGTCGCCGGTCTCCCGCGTGGTGGGGTCGCGCCCGCGTCGAGGCGCGCGCGTGCTCGCTGTGTAGGGCCGCGGCCCCATCGAGCCAAACGCCGCGTGGCGTGCGGGCGATGAGGGACGGTCACGACCAGGGTGGCGCGGGGGCCGGCGCTCGCGGGGAGGCGGCGGCTACTTCGGTTTCGCCAGCGCCGCCGCGAAGCGCGCGAGGTGTTGCCAGGCGTCGTCGGGGACGTTCGGGATGTGCAGGGACGCGCCCCCTCCGGTTCGCTCGAGGCGCACCGGGAGCGCGCGCAAGGCGTCGGCCGCGTCGCCGCCGTCGCCCAGGAAGGCGCCGAGCACGCGGGCGACGTCGAGCTCGAGCGTGTCGCCGGTGGGCGCGTCGGGGCGTCGCTGACGGCCGGAGTGCCGCGGCTGGGCGGTCTTCGCGTCGTCCGGTTGTTCGAGCGTGACCATCGACGGCAGCGGGTGGATGCCCGGAGGCAGCTCGCCGAGCAGCAGGCGCATGCGCTCGACGCTCGCCGTCGGCGTCGACTCGCTGAAGCGCAGGGTGTCCGCGTCGCCTCGAAAGAAGGTGTCGAACATGGACTGCTTCGCGTGCAGGCCGCTCGCCATCCGGTCCTCGATCGACAGCGCCGTGACCAGCGAGATCACCTGGACGGGGCGCTGCTGGCCCATGCGGTGCACGCGCGCGACGCGCTGCTCGAAGACCGCCGGGTTCCACGGCACCTCGAGCTGGACCACCGCGTGTGCAGCGGCCTGGAGGTTCAGGCCGACGCCGCCGGCGTCCGAGCAGAAGAGCACGCGCGCTCGAGGGTCTTCGTGAAAGCGCGCGAGGACCAAGGCGCGCTCGCGGCTCCGGAGCTCGCCGTGAAAGCAGAGCGCGCTGGCGCCGGCGGCGTCGAGGACGGGTCGCGTCGACAGCGCCGCGAGCCGCAGCATGCGCACCCACTGCGAGAAGACGACGACCTTGGTGCCCCCATCGCGTAGCAGCTCTTCGAGCAGGTCGGCGAGCGCGTCGAGCTTTGGCGTGGGGTACTGCTCGCGCACCGCGGCGGGGATGTGTCCCGCGCGGACGTGGTGCGCGATCTCGCCGAAGCAGTAGAGCAGCATGCCGCTCGCGGCGACCCGCATGCTCGTCATCTGACCCATCAAGCGCAGGACGTCTTCTTGCGTCCGGCGCTTCTGGGCGAGGATGCGCGCGGCCGCGGCCTTGTGCTCGTCGTGGGCCACGCGCTGCGGCTCCGTGAGCGCGATCGAGCGCACCTCGTCGGTCCTCGCGGGCAGCTCGCCGAGCACCGACGCGCGCTCGCGTCGCAGAAAGCGCGGCGCGAGGCGAGCGCGCAGCAGCCCGAGCGAGCGCAGCCCGACTGGGCGTCCGCGCCGTCCGAGTGGGTCCGGCGGGCCCGGCTGCGCGAACTCCGCTTCGAGCCGCCACAGTGGGCCGAGCAGGCGCGGCGACAGGTACTCCGCGACCGAGTGCAGCTCCGCGAGGCGGTTCTCGAGCGGCGTGCCGGTGAGCAGCAGCGCGCGGCGGGAGCGCAGCGCCTTGACGGTCTTCGCGGTCAGCGTGTTCCAGTTCTTGATGCGCTGCGCTTCGTCGACGATCACGAGGTCGGGCGCGTAGCCCTGTGCCTCGTCGAGGTCGTTGCGGAGCGTCTCGTAGTTGACGATGAGCGCGGGCGTCGATGGTGCGGCGTAGAGCGCGTGGCGGCGGCGTCGCCCGCCCTCGACGATGCGCGGCGCGACGTCCGGCACGTGGCGGTGCATCTCTCGGGCCCACTGGGATTTCAGCGACGACGGGCAGACGATGAGCGTACGGCGCACCTCGCCCATCGCCATCAGCAAGCGCATCGCGGCGAGCGCCTGCACCGTCTTGCCGAGGCCCATGTCGTCCGCGAGCAGCGCGCGTTCGGTGCGACACGCGAAGAGCACGCCCTCGAGCTGGTAGGGCCACAGGCGGGTCGGCATGGCGGCCTCGAGCTCCGCGAAGGCCCGCGGTAGCCCCGCGTCACCCACGTCGGCCGTCTTGGCGGTGTGGGCCGTCTTGGCCGCGCGAACCTGCGCTTCGAAGCGCGCGAACGAGCGGCGCCAGGCGACCTGCGCTTGCACCGCGTCGAGCAGCGCGTGCACCTCGGGGCGCACCACGGGCGCGTCGAGCGCGGCGATGGCGCTCCGCACCGCGCGCAACCCGGCGGCGCTCGGAGGGGCGCTGCCCGGTTCGACGAACCCGCGCTCGTCGACGATCCGCGACACGGCCGGCGGAGCCGCGCCCGGCACGTAGAAGCGCAGGTCTTCGAGCGGCGACGGCACGCGGCCCGTCGTGTCGGCCGAGGCGAGGACGACGTGCGCCCGCCGCTCCGACCGGCCGCGCTCCTTCTTCACGGCCTCCGCCACGAACGCCCGGTGCTTGCAGGTCGACAGCTCGCTCGTTGCCGTGTCGGTGCAAGAGCACCAATCGAACGCCGGCGACAAGCGCAGCACATCGTAGGTGGCCTCCGACTCGACCGACCGGACCTGAAAGCGCCCGAACGCTCCGCGCGGACGCTCGACGATCACGAAGTGCGGCTTCGACGCCTGACGCAGGCGCGCCGCGAACTCCTCGCGTCGGGCGAACTCGATGCACTCAGCGGCGGGCGTCGCCGCCTCGCGGCTCGTCCCGTCCCCCACCGCGCACCAGTCACATGCGCAATCCGCCGCAGCACCGCCGACCATGAGCGCGGGGTCGATGAGGCCGGCAGGGTCGACTCGCGGGGGCGCGCCCCAGCTCGCGCCGGCGCCTTCGGCGAGCGGCTGTGCGCCCGCCGGCGGGCCGGCGCGGGACCCTTCGGACAAAGGGGCTTCTACGGGCGTCTTACCCGCGCTCGACAGGAGGGCGTGCGGCATGCACGCTCATCGACCGCCGAGCGGAGCCGTTGCGCCCAATCGACCCGGGGCCCAGATATGCGGGAGGTTCCGAACATGAACGAACGAACGAACGATCAGGTCCGCGCGGTCGTGCGCGAACAGTACGGCAAGGTCGCGCGTGAGACGGCGGCCGCGTGCTCGCCCGGGTGCTGCGGTGGTTTCGACGCCGACGCGAGCTTGAAGCTCGGATACTCGGCCGAGGAGCTGGCGGCCGTGCCCGAGGGCGCGAACATGGGCCTCGGCTGCGGCAATCCGCAGGCGATCGCCGCGCTCGAGGCAGGCGAGACCGTGCTCGACCTCGGCGCCGGCGGCGGCTTCGACTGCTTCCTCGCCGCGCGGCAGGTCGGCCCGAGCGGGCGCGTCATCGGCGTCGACATGACGCCTGACATGGTCTCGAAGGCGCGCGCGAACGCCCAAAAGCTCGGCGCGACGAACGTCGACTTCCGGCTCGGCGAGATCGAGCACCTGCCGGTCCCCGACGGCGAGGTGGACGTCATCCTCTCGAACTGCGTCATCAACCTGAGCCCCGACAAGGGCGCGGTGTTCCGCGACGCCTTCCGCGTGCTCAAGCCGGGCGGACGCCTCGCGATCTCGGACGTCGTGAAGCTCGAGCCGCTGCCGGAGGCGCTCGAGAACGACGTCGCCGCGCTCACCGGCTGCGTGTCCGGCGCGGCGAGCGTCGAAGACGTCCGTGCGTTGCTCGAGGCGGCGGGCTTCGAGGACGTCGAGGTGAACGTGCGCGTCGAGAGCCGGGAGTTCATCCGCGAGTGGCTACCGGGATCGGGCGTCGAGGACTTCGTCGCGTCGGCGACCATCGAGGCCGTGAAGCCCGGCGGCAAGTCGTGCTGCGGGCCGTCCTGCTGCGCGTAGGCGACGGCGGCGTGAGCGCCCGAGCCTGAGCGGGCTGCGCGGGCTGCGTGAGGGCCTACGCGGCGAGCTGGTCCCGGGCGGGCTGCGGCCTCGGCGCGCGGGCCGGGCGGAACGCGAGGTGGCCGTCCCGTAGCGACCCGAGGCGCAGCATCAGGTAGTCGAGCGCCGCGTTGTTCGTCGTGCGCCACGGCAGCCGCTCACCCTGCTTCGGGAGCAGCGCGGTGGCGCGCTTCGCGTAGCCGGACTTCAGCGGGAAGAAGGGATCGTCCGAGATGAAGCGCGCGCCGCCTTCGGGCACCGCGACCTCCGCGCCCGTGCGGTCCATGTGCCGCGCGAGCCTGCACAGGTAGGGCCCGACCGCGTCGACCTTCCGCGTCCAGGAGCTGTTCGCGTAGCCGAAGATCGTCGCGAAGTTCGGGACGCCGTCGATCATCGCCGCCTTGTAGAGCGGCCGCTCGGACGGGTCGACGGCCTCGCCGTCCACCTCGACGTGGACCCCGCCGAAGAGGCGCACGTCGAGCCCCGTCGCCGTCACGAGGACGTCGGCGTCGAGTCGCTCACCGGAGCGCAGCAGGACGCCGTCCGGCGCGACGCGCTCGATCTCGTCGGTCACGATCGTCGCCCGTCCGTCCCGGAGCACCTCGAAGAGGTCGCCGTTCGGCACCACGCACAGGCGCTCGTCCCACGGGTCGTAGCGCGGGGTGAAGTGCCGCATGTCGACCTTGCCGCCGAGGCGCTTGCGGACCTGCGCGAGCAGCACGGCGCGAGCCGCCCGCGGAAACCTCCGGCACGCCTTGTAGAGCGCGAGCTGCGTCAGCGTGTTGCGGACGAGCGCCGTGCGGGTGACGAGGTCGCTCGGCAGCACCTTGCGCGCGAGCGCCACCGTGCGGTCGACGTCCGGCAGCGAGAGGTAGTAGGTCGGCGAGCGCTGGAGCATCGTCACGTCGGCGCCGCCCTTCGCGAGCGCGGGCACGATCGTCACGGCGGTCGCGCCGCTCCCGATGACCACGACGCGCTTGCCGGCGTAGTCGAAGCCCTCCGGCCAGAACTGCGGGTGCAGCACCTCGCCGGCGAAGTCGTCGAGGCCCGCGATGTCCGGCTTGAAGCCGCGCTCGTAGCTGAAGTAGCCGGGGCACATCACGAGGAAGCGGGCGCGGAAGATGTGCTCCGTCCTGCCGTCCGGCCCGTCGACCTCGGCGCGCACCGTCCAGCGCGCCCGCTCGCTCGACCACGACGCGCGCGTGACGTGGTGGCCGTAGCGGATGGCGCGGTCGACGCCGTACGCCTCGGCCGTCTCGCGGAGGTACTCGCGGATCGACTCGCCGCCGGTGATGATGGCGTCCGACGGCCAGGGGTGGAACGCGTAGCCGAAGCTGCACATGTCCGAGTCGCAGCGGATGCCCGGGTAGCGGAAGAGGTCCCACGTGCCGCCGAGGCGCTCGCGCTGCTCGAGGATGACGAAGCGCTTGTCGGGGCAGCCGCGCGCGAGGTGGCAGGCGACGCCGATGCCGGAGATGCCGGCGCCGATGAGGAGGAAGTCGAGCTCGGGCGGGGTCGGGGGCATGACGGGAGCATGACAGGCATGAGGGCATCGTGCAACGAAGAAGCGATTGCGTTGCATTGTGGCAGGGAGCGGGTATGCTCGGGAGATGACCCAGCCCGCGTCGGCCACAGAGCGCGTACTTCCGAGGGGCCTGCCCGCCCCGCCGAGCGACGAGCTCGAGCCCTACCTCGACGCCGCCACCTGCTGCGTCGAGCGCTACGGCTGGTCGCGCACCAGCACCAAGGACATCGCCCGCGAGGCCGGCGTCGAGCGCACGACGCTCTACCGCCACCTCGGCAGCAAGGACCGCATCCTGCGCCTGCTCATCGCGCGCGAGGCACACCGCCTCATCGACGCCGCGATCGCCACCGCGGCGACCGTCGAGCCGGGGCCCGAGGTCGTCGTCGAGATCGTCGCCCACTCCCTCGAGTACGTCTGGGGGCACAAGGCCCTGTCGAAGCTCCTCGCCGACGACGCGGAGCTGCTCCAGGGCTTCGTGACCGACGGGCTCTCGGACACCGTCGCGCGCTTCGTCGACGCGCTCGCGCCCGTGCTCGGCGCGGCGATGGACGCCGGGACCCTCGCGAGCCGCGACCCGGCGGTGGTCATCGAGTGGCTCGTCCGCGTCACCATGACCCTCATCGTCGCCCCCGCGCCCGGCGACCCGCGCCGCTTCTTGCGGACGGTGATCACGCCGGTGCTCGAGCCGAGGGCGCAGCGATGAGCCGCGCGGCGCTGCAGCGCCTCCGCCGCGCCGGCGGCGTCGTCACCGGCGCGACGCCGCCTCGCGGGCGAGGCGCGCAGCTCGGGGCCTCCCTCTACGGAGGCTGAGGCGACGAGTAGCGACCGTCAGACGAGGCCGAAGGCGACCATCGCGCGGGCGACTCGCTCGAAGCCGGCGATGTTCGCGCCCCGCACGAGGTTGCCGGGCGCGCCGTACTTGTCGGCCGTCTCGTGACAGACGTCGTGGATGGACTTCATGATCTCCGCGAGCCGGCCCTCGGTGAACTCGAACGACCACGAGTCGCGGCTCGCGTTCTGCTGCATCTCGAGGGCCGAGGTGGCGACGCCGCCGGCGTTCGCGGCCTTGCCGGGGCCGAAGGCGACCCCCGCCTCCTCGAACACGCGGACCGCGTCGGGCGTGGTGGGCATGTTGGCGCCCTCGGCGACCGCGATGCAGCCGTTTTCGACGAGGGTGATCGCGTCGCGGCGGGTCAGCTCGTTCTGCGTCGCGCAGGGGAGCGCGACATGGCAAGGGATGTCCCAGACGACGCCCTGCGGGACGAAGCGGGCGGACGGCCGGCGCTCGGCGTAGGCGGAGATGCGGGCCCGCTCGACCTCCTTGACCTGCGTGAGCAGCTCGAACTCGATCCCGTCCGGGTCGTGCACGAAGCCCGAGGAGTCAGAGCACGCGACGACCTTCGCCCCGCGCGCGACCGCCTTCTGGATGGCGTAGATCGCGACGTTGCCGGAGCCGGACACGACGACGGTGCGTCCGTCGAGCGAGGTGCCTCGCGCCGCGAGCATCTCCTCGACGAAGAAGACCGTGCCGTATCCGGTCGCCTCGCGGCGGACGAGCGCGCCGCCCCACTCGAGCCCCTTGCCGGTCAGCGTGGCCGACTCGTAACGGTTTGTGATGCGCTTGTACTGGCCGAAGAGCCACCCGAGCTCGCGCGAGCCGACGCCGATGTCGCCCGCGGGGATGTCGGTGTACTCCCCGATGTGCCGGTAGAGTTCGAGCATGAAGCTCTGGCAAAAGCGCATGATCTCGTCGTCTGAGCGCCCCTTCGGGTCGAAGTTCGCGCCGCCCTTGCCGCCGCCGATGGGCATGCCGGTCAGGGCGTTCTTGAAGATCTGCTCGAAGCCGAGGAACTTGACGATGCCGAGGTTGACCGATGGGTGAAAGCGAAGGCCGCCCTTGTACGGCCCGAGCGCGCTGTTGAACCCGACCCGCATCCCGCGGTTGATGTGCACCTCGCCCGAGTCGTCCTGCCACGGGACCCGGAAGATGATCTGGCGCTCTGGCTCGCTGATGCGCTGGATGATCTTGCGCTCGGCGTACTCGGGGTGCTTGGCGATCACCGGGCCGAGCGACTCGAGGACCTCGCGCACGGCCTGGTGAAACTCTTGCTCGCCCGGGTTGCGGCGGACGATGTCGTCAAAGATCGGTTCCAGCTTTTCGTCCATCCGAGGTGCCTCGTCGTCGCGGTGCCTTGGTCGTCCGGGCGGCGTCTCTGTGCAGAGGCGCTGCTGCGGATGCCGGCGGCCGGGGGCCCTGTGCCCGGGGCGCTGTCGCGCCGGCCGGTCTACCACACCTCCCGAGCGCCGCTAGCGCCGAGCGGCGCACGCTCGCGCCGCCTCAGCGGGGCGGGGTGGTGCGCAGCTCACAGGCCCGTGACCTGCATCGGGACGTCGCGGCCGGTGTGGGTGCCATCGCCGAGCTCGCCGAAGCTGTTGTCGCCCCAGGCCCAGACGGTGCTGTCGTCCTCGAGTGTGAGCGAGTGGAATCCGCCAGCCGCGACCGCGACGATGGAGGTGCTTCTGCCGCCCCCGTCCTGGCAGCTTCCGGCTGAGCAGAGGGTGCCGTCCGCGACGACCACGTCGCTGCATCCGTGGGTCGCGTCGCAATGAGGCGCTCTGCACTCGTCGGTGCTCGGAGCGCAGGCGTGGTCGTCCGGGATGTAGACGCAATTGCCGCTGGACGGGACACAGCTATCGGTCGTGCATGCGACGCCGTCGTCGCAGCTTTCGCCCTCACAGAGGTCCGTGCCGCCGCTGCTCCCACCGCCGCACCCCGCGAGCGCCAGCGCCAGCAGCCCAACCATCCACCCGATCGTTCGACAAGCAGGCGTAGCACTCTTCCAAATCGACTTTGCGGCGTTCCAGACGCGCGCGGCCGCGTCCTGCAGGCCATCTGACCCGCAGTGGGCGGAGGAAGCTACTGCAAGCGACTCACCGAGACAGCCAGCCGAGTCCGCCGCCTATCCTGGGGTCGCGTGCCCGGGGGGCTCGCCCGGTCGCCACCGCCCGCGAAGGCGAGCGCTTGGGTCCGTTCGAGAACGCACCCGCCGGCGGCGGGCGGGCGACTGGGGCCGGTCGGCGCGACGCGCGGGGATGGCGAGCGCGGTGGCGACGTGCGACGTGGTTGAACCGAGACGCGAGCTGCGCGACGCTCGCGTGGGCTCGCGCAGACCTCCGCGCTGCGCGTTGACTCACGCATGGATGGGCGACCATGAAGCCGCTACACCGAATCCTACCCCTGGTCGTCATCGCGGCAGCGCTCGGGCTCGGCGCTTGCAACAAGGAAGAGGCGCCGAGGGAGCGCACGGCCGCCACGGCCTCGCCCAAGGTGGACACGCGCGCGACGGCTGAGCACGGCGCCGACGAGCACGGCCACGCGGGGCCTGCCGCCAAGGCACCGCCGCTCTCGGCAGGCCCGGAAGGGGTCAACGCGGTGCAACACGAGATGCTCCTGCTGAACGACGCGATGGTCGCCGTGTTCACGCTCATCATCGCCAATGAGCTCGATGGCATCCCCGCGAAGATTCACAGCGTCCACGACGCCCGCGACCTCACCCACGCGGCCATCGCTGACGGTCGGTATAAGCCGCCGAAGCGCTCCGAGGACGTCGCAGGGTTCGAGAAGCTCGACGGGTCTGGATCGCTCTCGGAGCGGGCGTGCGGGTGAGCGGGTGGCTTAAGAGTTGAGCATGGGGGGCGTCCGGATGGATGCTGGCGTTGCAAAACAACCACAAGCCAGCCGGAGCCGCCCATGT
>JAGQJE010000108.1 GCA_020430775.1 Myxococcales bacterium | reverse complement strand
CGCCGGCGCGGCAGCGGGCGCCGGCGCGGACGCCTCCGGGGCGAACGACGGGGTCGCGTCGATAAACCCGCGCAGCCCCTCGGCCAGCGCCTCCGGGACGGGCCCCTGCCCGATGAGGTCGTGCTGCTCGTGCGGGTCGCGGTTCAGGTCGAACGCGAGGGTGATGTTCTGCGTCTGGTCGCGGATGAGCTTGTAGCCCGCCCGGTCGACGGCGCCGTCCATCCAGAACGGGTGCATCGGGTACGGCAGCGACTCCATGAAGATCAGCCTCGGCGGCCACGGCCCGCGACCGATCATCAGCGGGACGAGGCTCCTGCCCTGCGCCCGCGGCGCCGACAGCCCGGTCCACTCGGCGAGCGTCGGCAGGATGTCGATGAGCGCCGCGTGCCGCTCGACCACGCTCGGCGCGACGCCCGGCACGCGGATCGCGAGCGGCACCCGCACCTCCTCCTCGAAGACGGTGCGGCCGTGCACGTTCAGCCCGTGCTCGCCGAACGCCTCGCCGTGGTCCGCGAAGAACACGACGATGGTGTCGTCGCGGAGCGCCGGCGCGTCGAGCGCGGCGAACACGGGCGCGAGGTAGTGGTCGACGAACGCGATCTCCCCGTCGTACAGGTCGATCGGTCGCGTACCAAAGCTCGCCGTCTCCGTGTGCGGCACGTAGCGCGCGTGCGGCGCGAAGTAGTGCACCATCATCGCGAACGGCTCGCCCGTTGCGGCGAGGTCGTGCAGCCGCGCGAGCGTCCGACGCGTGATGTCGGGCGCGGGCGACGCGTCCATGCTCTCGCGTAGCTTCGCCGCGCCCGCGTTGTCCCAGTCCTCGACGCCAGCGTGCAGGTTCGGCACCAGGTCGAAGTAGAAGTTCTCGCTGACGACCGCGGTGCGCCACCCGGCGGCGTGGAAGATCTGAAACAGGAGCTGGTCGCTCGGCGTGACGTCGGCGAAGTTTGCGAAGCGCTTCTCCCACGCGATCCGTGAGGGGTAGCGCCCCGTGAAGACCGCGGGCAGCGAGCGAGGCGTGTTCGGCGCCTGCGACCACGCCTTCGCGAACCGCGTCGCGCTCGCCATGAAGCGGTCGATGTTCGGGCTCGTCGGCCGGTCGTAGCCGTACGCGCCGAGATGATCCGGGCGGAGCGTGTCGACGAAGATCAGCACGACGTTGTAGCGGTGGGGCGGAACGAGCGGCGCGCGGACGATGCGTCCGTCGTCCGCCGGGTCGCCGGCGGTCGCGTCGTGACCGTCGCAGTTCTGGTCGATGCCGTCGCCGGGGATGTCGTACGCGCCCGGGCCAATCTTCGCGTCGAAGTCGTCGCAGTCCCCGCCGCCGAAGAGCGCGGAGTAACCGTCCCCGTCGAAGTCGAGCCGGTGCCTGAGCGCCGAGACCAGCACGCGGCTGACGCCACCGCCGAGCGGCACGATGCGCACCGAGACGCTCGACGCGGACCACCCGAACGCGGCAAAGAGCAGCGCCGCGAGCGCGGCCACGACGAGCACACCGCTCGTCCGTGGGCCAAAGCGCGGGCGCCGAACCACCACGCCCACCGCAGTGAGCACGACGCCCACGCCGAGCAGCGCGTAGGGGCCGAGGCGGTAGACCGCGAGGTTCGCGCGGCTCGCGAGCGCCCACGCGACGACCGCACCGAGCGCGACGAGCGCCGCGAGCACCACCAGCGGCAGGGGTAGCGGCCCGACCCGCCCCGACGGGAGCAGCCTGGCCGCCACCCGCGCGACGGCGCGCTGCGCGATGAAGAGCACCGCGAGCGCGCAGAGCAGCGACGCCCCGACCACGAGCACCAGAAACGGCGCGACCAGCGCCGGGTTCGAGAAGGCGTGCGTGCGCGGGGCGAAGCGCCACACCGCGAGGAGCGGCGCCGCCGCCGCGATGGCGGCGCCGAGCACCCACCCGGTCGCCTCGTGGCGCAGCGCCTCGAGCGAGCCCTCCGCGTCGGCCGAGGGCGCGGCCCTCCGCGGCGCCAGCCACCGTGCGGGCCGCGTGACCGCGAACGACGGCGTCAGCACCACCCACGCCGCGGCGCCCACGACGAGCCCGAGCACGCTGACCATGCCGAGGGCTTGGACGAGCGCGAGCAGCGCCGAGAGCGCGCCCGCGCTCCACACGGGTTCGCGCCACGACATCAGGGCGAAATCGATGACGCCGACCAAAGCGAACGCGCAGAGGCCGGCGAGCGCAGCCTGGACGATCGGCGCCTCGCCGTCCGCTCGCGTGGGTTCGCTCATCGGCGACTCGCGCGCACGCCTAGCCGCCCCGCGCCGGTCACTCGTAGAGGGCCTCGATCTGCTCGCCGTACTCCTTGAGGACGTTCCGGCGCTTGAGCTTCATCGTCGGGGTGAGCAGGCCGTTCTCGGTGGTGAAGTCTTCGGCGGTGAGCGTGAAGTCGCGCACGCGCTCGTAGCCCTTGATGTCCTTCGAGTGCGCCTCGATCTCGCCCTTGATGAGCTCACGCACCTCGGGGCGCGCGACGAGGGCCGCCGCGTCGCCGTCCGCGCCGTCGAGGCCCTGCTTCTTCGCCCACTCGCGCAGCATGGGCACCTCCGGGACGACGAGCGCCACGTTGTGCTGGCGGTTCAGGCCGTAGACCATGGCGTTCGCGATGTAGGGCGAGAGCTTGAGCTGCTCTTCGATCGGCGTCGGCATGACGTACTTGCCGTTCATGAGCTTGTACTGCTCGCGGATGCGGCCCGTGATGTGGAGGTAGCCGTCGTCATCGACGTACCCCATGTCGCCGGTGCGCAGCCCGCGCCGGCCGTCTCTCTCGACGAACACCTCTTTGTTCGCCTCGTCGAGGCCGTAGTACCCCTGCATGACGCAGTGCCCATACACGACGATCTCGCCGTCGCGCGGGTCGCCCGTCACGGACTTGTCGATCTCGACGGTGACGCCGGGCGCGGGCTTACCGACCGTGCCGATGCGCCGGTGGCCCGGGTAGTTGAAGGTGACGATCGGCGAGGTCTCGCTCAGGCCGTAGCCCTCGTAGACGTCGATGCCGAGGTTGTCGACGAACTCCGCCACCTCGACCGAGATGGCCGCAGCGCCGCTGACCGCGTACTTGAGCTTGCCCCCAAAGCGCGCGCGCACCTTCGAGAAGACGAGCTTGTCGAAGAAGCGGTGCTTCAGCTCGACCCAGCCGCTGGTGCGCCCCTCGGCCGCTAGCTTCTTGCGCTCGGTCTCGTTCCGCAGCGCGGCGTCGAAGAGGGTCTTCTTCAGGCCGCCCGCCTCGGTCATCGTGCGGTTCACGCCCTCGTAGATGCGGTTGAAGATGCGCGGCACGGCAAAGAGCAGCGTCGGCTGCACCTCGGCGAGGTTCGGGACGATCTTGTCCGTCGACTCCGCGATGCCGAGCGAGGCGCCCATCGAGAAGAGCCCGTGCAGCTCGACCACCTGCCCGAAGACATGCGCCCAGGGCAGGAACGAGAGCGAGCGGTCGTCCGGCCCGAGCGGGAAGCGCGCGTGGATGGCGCTCACGTTCGACGCCATGTTCCCGTGCGAGAGCATCACGCCCTTCGGGTTGCCCGTCGTGCCCGAGGTGTAGATGAACCCCGCGATGTCGTCCGAGGTGACCGCTACCGGGGCGACGCCCTTGCTCGCGCCGCGCTCGAGCAGCTCGGCGAACGACATCCCCGCGCCGCCCGTACCGTCGAACACCACCACCTCGCGGAGCGCCTCGAGCGCGCCCCGGAACGCCTCGACGCGCTTCGCGATGTCCTCGTTCGCGACGAAGAGCACCTTCGCGCCGCAGTTATCGAGGATGAACTGCCAGTCCTTGTCGCGCTGCGCCTCGTACATCGGCACGTACGCCGCAGCGAGCCCGTAACAGGCGTACGCCCCGACCGCCCACTCCGGGCGGTTGTCCGAGATGACCGCGACCCGGTCGCCCTTCTGCACCCCGAGCCCCGCGAGCGCCGCCCGCGCCCGCTCGACCTGGTCCCGGAACTCCCCGTAGCTCAGCCAGAGCCACTGCCCGGCCTGCTTCGTGCCGAAGAGTGGCCGGTCGGCGTGCTGCTTGGTGCTGGCCTCGAAGATCTCCCCGAGGTCGCGAAACTTGGGATCGAACGACTCCGTCATAGCAAGCGACCATACACAACCCGCCCCCAAAGTCTACGTGCGGCGTAGCCCGCGCTGGCGAGGCGCACCCGGCGGGAGCGCGCCCCATCCGTTGCGGCCCACACCACACCTCGCGTACCATCCGCCCCGCCCCGCGCCCCACGCGCGGCATACGATGAAAGGGCCCCGTTCGAGGTGAGCGCTCCCCCGAATACCCCGAGCACCGAGCCGCGCGTGCCCCCGACCGTCGTGTACGCCGCGCTGGCCATGCTGCTGGCGGGAGCCTTCTTCGCGCTCGACGAGACCACCTCCGGCCTGACGATCACCTTCCATCCTCCCTGGGACCGCTTCTCGCCCGGTGAGCTGAACGGCTGGATCGGGGCCATCTTCCTGCTGGCTCCCGCCGGCATCTTCGCGGGCCTCGCGGTGGCCCCCTGGCTCTGGCCGGCCCTCGAGCGCCTCCACGCGCGCCTCGCGACCACGCGCCCGGCGCGCTGGGCCCTCGCGCTGGTCGGCCTCTTCGTCGTCGCGGTCGCCCTCGCGGCGCTGTGCAACGCCCACTTCTTCGGCGGCTTCCCCTTCACCGACGACGAGTGGGCGGCACGCTTCGGCGGCCAGGTGCTCGCGCTGGGCAAGCTCGCGGCGCCCATCCCGCCGGCCCGAAACCTCTTCACGGATCTCTTCCTCTTCCAGCGCGCCGGGCACTGGACGTCGTTCGACTACCTCGGTGCGCTCCTGCCGTGGGCGGTCTCCGAGCTCACCCGTAGCGGCGGGCTCGTCTTCCACCTCTTCTACGGCGCCTCGGTGGTGGCCCTCGCGGTCGCCGCGGGGCGCCGCTTCGGCCGCACGTGGGGCCTCGTCGCGGCGCTCATCGGCCTCGCATCCCCCGAGATGCTCGTGCTCGGCTCGAGCACACACTCGCAGCTCGTCTCCCGCGCCTGGCTCGCCATCGGCTTCGCGCCGCTCATCTGGAACGACCGGCTCACGCGACGCGCGGCGGCGCTGTCCGGGCTCGGCATCGGCATGGGCCTCATCACACGGCCGCCCGAGGTGCTGCTCCTCGCGCTGCCGTGCCTGCTCGTGCTGCTCGCGCGCGCGCTCAAAGACCGCTCGTTGCGCAACCCCGTGCTCGTCGGGCTCGTCGTGATCCTCGCGATTCAAGCGGTCGCGTTCATCTACCGCTTCGAGCTTACCGGGTCCCTCCTCCCGGTCCGCTTCGCCCACAACGACGTGGTCCACCCCTACGCCAACGTCTTTCGCTCGCCCTTCGACCCGGCGGCGATGGCGCGTCGGTTTGGGGACAATTTCGCGTACAACCTCCTGACGCTGTCGGTGTGGTTCCTCGGGCCGCTCGGCGCGCTGCTGGCGCTCCTCGGCGCGACGCGCGACGCCTGGACCAAGGCGATGGCGATCGGCGTGGTGCTCAACCTGGGCTTGGCGCTCCTGCACGACGACCGGGGGCTGCACTGCGTCGGCGCCATCCACTACTCAGAGGCGACCGTCCCGCTCGCGCTGCTGGTCGTGGCCGGCCTGCACCGGCTGAGCCGCAGCGCGACCGACCTCGGCGTCGCCCGCGCACCCTTCGCCTGCGCGTTCGTGGGCTACTGCGTCGTGTCGATGGGGCTCTTTACCGCCTGGAGCGGCGGCGGACTCGCGCAGCAGGCGAAGATCCACACCACGCTCTACGGCGCCGTCGACGAGTACGTGCCGCCCCACTCCGTGCTCCTCGCGCCGCAATACGCTGCCGCGTGGCAGGCGATCCCCGAGTTTCGCGCGACTGGGAGCTGGGTGTTCGAGTGGCGTCGCGCGCGCCCCGACCTGAGCGACGAGGTCATCATCGTGCGCGACGGTCCGGGCGCCGCCGCGGAGGCGCGCGCCGCCTTCCCAGCTCGCAAGCTCTGGCGCCTCGGCGGCAAGCCGGGCGGCGGCCTCCTCTTCGTCCCCATCCCCGATGCGGAGCGCTGAGTCGAGGCCGGCCGGGCGCGCGCAGCCGGCGAGCTCGCGCTAGTGCAGCACCACGCGGCCGTCCCGCAACCGGACCGGAATCTGCTTCATCCAATCGAGACCCTCCCACCACGCGGGATTGTCGCGATACCAGCGAATCGTCCGTTCGAGCCCCTCGTCGAACCCTACTGCGGATTGCCAGCCGAGGACTCGCGAAGTCTTCTCCCTGCTGCCGGCGTGATGCTGCACCTGACCCGGACGGTCATCGATCGTCGCTAGCAGGGACCTGTCTGCTCCCACTGCGTCGATGACCGCGTCGCCGATCTCCAGCACACTGCGCACTTCACCCGAGCAGATGTTGAAGACCTCGCCGCGGACGACCTCGATATCGGCTTCGAGCACGCATTCGATGGCGTCGCACGTGTCGTCCACGTAGATCCAGTCGCGCTTGGCCGAGCCGTCGCCGTGCACAGTCAGCGGCAGAGATCGAAGCGCGGAGGTGACGAATCGCGGGACCAGCTTCTCCAAGTGCTGACGCGGCCCATAGTTATTGAACGGACGGAGGATGACGGCTGGTATCCCGTACGTCGCAACATACGAATACACGAGCCTATCTGCCCCTGCCTTCGCGCTTGCATAGGGACTCATCGGATTGAGTGGGTGATCTTCGGTCATTGGAACGTGGACGGCCGTCCCGTACACCTCCGACGTAGAGATATGAATAAACCGCTCAATGTGGTCGGCGTTCTTGAGCACGGCGTTGGCAACGGCTTGAGTTCCCATGACATCGGTCTGGAAGAACACTCGATTGTCGAATATCGACCGAGCCACATGTGATTCCGCAGCAAAGTGGACGACGACGTCAGCGCGACCCACCAGCGCCTGCACGATCTCTGGGTTCACTACGTCGCCGTGCCAAAACTCGAACCGCTCTCCATGCTGCATCGCGACCTTTACATTGTCGGGGTTGCCCGCATAGGTGAGCGCATCGAGGACGAGCACTGTGTCCTCGGGATACCGCTGCAAGTGCTGTATGACGAAGTTTGAACCGATGAACCCCGCCCCGCCCGTCACCAGCAGGGTCCGTGCCCTACGACCGCTAGCCATGGGATCTCCTCAAGTCTCTCATTTGGTCCAACGTGATGCTCCGCGTCCCCGCATCATGGCTCCAGCACAGGAACGTCGAAAGCGAGGTACTTGTAGTCCGCCAAGAATTCGAGGCGGGGCGAACGTGCAAGGAGCCACTCTCCGAGGTCGAACACCGGTCGCGTGAGCGACATCGGCGCCTCGACGAAGGCGAGCGCGTAGCGGGCCGGCACGAAGTGCACACCGCCCCGACTCTGCAAGGCGAGACCCAGGCCTTCGGCAGCCCGTATCCACTCGCTCACGCTCATACGCAAGATGCGCCCCAGCAGGCGGCCTTGGTGGATCGGTTCGAGGAACACGACGCGCCCACCGGGCCGCGCCAGGGCGACGACGTGTCGAAGGGCGTCGTCGAAGCGCTCGCGCGATGAGCAGGCGATCGTCAGACACCCAAGGCTCAGCACGACGTCGAACGTTGCGACATCCTCCGGCTTCGGTTCTTCGAAGATGTTCGCCACGCCAAAATCACAATGGAGCCCCTGTTCCGCGGCCTCGGCTTGCGCTACGGCGATGCTCTGCGGCGAAAAATCAAAGCCCGTGACGTGGGCTCCACGACGGGCGAATTCTTGTGCCATTCGCCCCGTACCGCAGCCGACGTCTGCGACGCGCTTGCCAGCTATGTTGCCGGCGAGGCGGAGCAAGACGTCGCGCTGCTCAGCGTGCAGCAACGTGTTGTACGTGTTGCTCGGCCATGCGCTGCGCGCGAGACCCTCATAAGCGGTCGCCTTGGTGTCCCAGTACTCCGGCGTGTCGTACAGACCCGTCTTGTTCAGGCGGTCGCGCACGAGCTGCGCGACGGACCGCTTCGGCTTCTTCATGTGACCTCGATGCGAATGCGCGCGGCGGCGGCCTCTGCGCGGGCCTCGGCCTCTGCCCGGCTTGTGCCGACGCAGAGCACGTGACCCGTCCGCGCGGAGCCGTCTACCAAGGGGCGAACCGTATCGCCTTCGTTCACGTAAACGGCGGCATCGACGACACCTGGCATGGCGAGAGCGTCGTCGACGCCCGTCACGCTCCGTACCGGGCCCGGCGTCGTCGTCAAAAAGCGCCCGATCGCGCCGCCGTGCCGAGTAGCTTGAACGTCGGGCGGTCGCCAATTCGTCTCGCGGAGCGCAACGGCCACGATCCGCGCGTAGAGGTTCTCCCCCGACGCCAGCAGCGTGACCTCGGGATCGAGCCCGCCGCCGAGTCGATGCGCCGTCTCGATGATGAACGCGCCCCGCGGACCGTGCCGCACCTGCGTGTACGTGGGCCCCGCGACGACGCCGAGCGCGCGCACGCCTCGCAAGGCGGCGTCCGCGACCGCGTCGAGCACGCCGTCGTCGTTACTCGCAGGATACGTCTCGGCGAAGGTGATGCCCGGTGGGTCTGGGTAGTGCGTGATGATGCGCTCACTGATGGCGAGCACGCGCGTCTGCCCACCGTCGGTGAACGCGTTGACGCTGTACTCGAGGCCGGCGATGAACTCCTCGACCAGAAACGCGCCGCTCGCGCTCGCGGCGGAAGCGGCCTCGCACGCGGGCCGCAGCTCGTCCTCGCGCCGGACGACGCGCACGCCCTTCTGCCCCCAGCCGCGGACCGGCTTTACGACGACCGGGAGGTGCAGCGCCCGTGCGGACGCGAGCCCGTCCTCGAGCGATTCCGCCACGACGGAGCGCGGGCTCGGCGCCGAACCCTCTGCGAACGCGGCGCGCATGAGGTCCTTGTGGGTGCATCGCTCGACGGTCTCCGGCGACGCATAAAACGGCAGGCGGAGCTCGGCGCATGCCTGAGCCACGGACGGGAGGGCGAGGTCAGACCCGCAGGTGACCACACCATCTACCGCCTTCGCCCGCGCCGCGTCGACGATGGCGGCGGTGTCATCGGTCGACACCGCCACGAAGTCGTCGCAGTACGCGCGGCCAATCGCCCTAGGGTTGCGGTCCGCGCCGATGACGTGCAGGCCGGACGACTGACAGAAGCGCACCAGCCCGCGCTGCGGAAAGCCACACCCGACGACGAGGATGCTCGGCCGATCGCTCATGGGCGGTCCTCTGCGCGGTAGGGCGCGCCGGACGCCGCCGTGCCCGTTGCGACCCCCGACCCCGTTCGCGCCTGCCGGCTCACCTCCTCGGCGATGCGAAAGATGGGACGCGCTTGGTTCTCGATGAAGATGCGCCCGACGTACTCGCCGATCACGCTGAGGGCGATGAGCTGAAACCCTCCGAGGATGACGATCGCCGAAAAGATGCTGGTCCACCCCGCGCCGATGTCCGCCCCGAGGAGCTTGCGCACCACGTTGAACAAGGCGAACGCGATGCCGGCCAATGCGAACAACCACCCAGCCACGCCGATGAGCCGCAGGGGGCGGGTGCTGAACCCCACCATCAGATCAAACGTGTGGTTGATGAGCTTCGGTAGCGAGTAGTGCGTGCTGCCGCTGAGCCGCGCATCGTGGGCGACCTCGACGGTGGCGACGGGCGCGCCGGTCCACATCAAGAGCGCGCTGAAAAACTTCCGCTTCTCCGGTAGACCCGCGACGAAGCGCGCGACGTCGCCGTCGATGAGCCGAAACGTCGTGACGTCGGAAGGGAGCTCGATGCCCATGATGCGTCGCATGATCCACAGGAGCAGGCGCGACGCCGCAGTCCGGTAGAACGGGTCTTTGCGCTCTGCGCGAACGCCGAGGATGATCTGGTGCCCTTCGCGGCGCTGTTCGAGGAGCTTCGGGATCTCCTCCGGCGGGTTCTGCAGGTCGCCGTCCATCTGGAGGACCCACGCGCCGCGGCTTTGCAACATCCCGGCCTGCACCGCCGGCTCCTGCCCAAAGTTGCGCGTGAGGCGGATGAGGCGCACCTCGGGGAACTCGTCGATGAGCGCTCGCACGCGCGGCACGGTCGCGTCGCGGCTGCCGTCGTCGACGAGGACGAATTCGAAGCGCTCCTTGCGGTCGCGGAGCACGGCGGCCGTGCGGCGGACCAGCGCGTCGACGTTGCCTTCCTCATTGTAGAGCGGCACGACGACGGAGAGGTCGACCAGGGGGCGCTCCGGTTCCATGGCTGCGCGCGGCGACTCGAGCGAGGTCATGGGGCCCGTGACGACGCGGCGAGCGCGGCTAGCGCAGCTAGCACGAGCAACCGCTCGCCACGGCACGCGTCGCGACCGTGCCCGACGCACGCGCGCGCGTCGCCCGCGCGCGAACCGCTCGCCCCTTCCACAACCGTCCCTGCGTGCGACACCGGGCGCAGTTCACCACGAGCGCCACGGCGGACGCAAGCGATCCGCTGCCGCGACGCGAGCGCCGCTCGCCCGCGACCCGCGAGGTCGGTATGGTGCGCTCGTTCAGCAACGCCATCGCGCGAGCGGCGCGGAGCGCCAAGGGACAGCGGACCCCACGGGAGGAGCGGATGTCCAGTATCGAAAAGGTCGAGTTCTACCGGCACGCCCTGCAGGAGGCCGACGTCGAGGAGGTCCGGCGCGTGCTCGGGACGCTCTTCTTGACGACCGGGCCGGTCACCAAACGTTTCGAGGAGAAGTTCGCGGCGTACCTCGGGCGCTCCCACGCGGTCGGCACGACGAGCTGCACGGCGAGCCTCTTCCTGAGCCTAGCGGCGCTCGGAATCGGTCCCGGCGACGAGGTGATCGTCCCCGCGCAGACGTTCATCGCGTCGGCCAACGTGATCGTGCACGCGGGCGCGACGCCCGTCTTGGTCGACGTCGAGCCCGACACCGCGCTGATCGATCCGGCGCGCGTCGCCGCCGCGATCACGCCGCGAACGAAGGCTGTGATCCCGGTGCACCTATACGGCCAGATGGCGGATATGCGCGCGCTCCACGATCTGTGCGCGCCGCGCGGCATCGCCCTCATCGAAGACGCCGCGCACGGCCCAGAGGCTCGGCGGGACGGCGTCGCGCCGGGCGAACTCGGGACGACCGCGAGCTTTAGCTTCTATGCCACGAAGACGCTGACCTGCGGTGAGGGCGGAGCGGTCGCGACCGACGACCCTGCGCTCGACGAGCGCCTCCGTAAGCTCCGCTCGCACGGCATGTCGAAGAACGCGGCCGACCGCTACACCGCCCGCTACCAGCACTGGGACATGGAGCTGCTCGGCTACAAAGCGAACCTCCCCGACGTGCTCGCCGCGCTGCTGGTGCACCAGATCGACCGCATCGACGCGCAGCGCGACCGCCGCGAGGCCATCTGCCAGCGCTACGAGGCGGCGTTCGCGGAGCTGCCGGGGGTCGACTACCCGAAGATCGTCGAGGGGTCCCGTTCGGCGCGCCACCTCTTCACGATCTGGGTGCCGGCCGATCACCGCGACGAAGCGCTCGTCGACCTACAGGAGCGAGGCATCGGCGTCGCCGTCAACTACCGCGCCATCCACCTGCTCACCTATTACCGCGACCTGCTCGGCTTCGAGCGCGGCGCCTTCCCGAACGCCGAGTCGATCGGCGACCGCACCATCTCGCTCCCCCTCTACCCCGGCCTCACCGACCCCGAAGTCGACCGCGTCATCGAAGCCGTCCGCGCCGTCTCAGAGCGGTGGCGCTAGGCCACGCGGACGGGCCGGTCACCGACGCGCGGGCGAAGCGTGGCGGGCGAGGAGTCAAACGCCGAGGTAGCGCACACTCACTCACTCCCGGGCGCAGCGAGCCAGGTCACGACGGCGTGGGAGAACGCGCGCAGGTCGGACACGTCGTCGCGCAGCGAGGCGTGGAGTCGAGCGGTGTCGATCGCGAGGTAGTCGTGGACGAGATGGATCAGCCGGGCGGCATGGTGTGTCCGCGTTGTGAGCCGGAGACGGCGCTGCGGGAGTGGGGACCGGGTGGCGCGCTGCATGCCTGCCCGCGCTGCGGGGGGACGTTCGTCGATGAGGGCGACCTCGGCGTGATGATTCCGGGCCTGCCGCGGCTCTACGCGCTGACGACGGACGCGCCCATCTCGCTTGACGCGGATCGCGCTCTGGCGTGCCCGCGTTGCCGACGCGGGATGGCCGAGCGGGTGTTGCGCGGGAGCGACGAGGCGCTCTCGGTCTGCGGGGCGTGTCGCGGGGCGTGGCTGCCGGACGGGATGGTCGACAGGTTGAAGCCGCTCGCCGTGGTCGCGCGACGGCCGCGCGAGGAGGCCGCTGAAGACGCGCGGCCTCGGGCGCAGTCGGACGACGCGCAGCTCGCGTTCTCGCGGGTGGAGTTCGGGGGGCCCTTCGCGAGCTTCTTCGCGCTGCCGTCGGTGTTCGTGCTCGCGGCGCTGCTCTTTCGCACCGAGCTCGGCAAGCTGATCTCGTACCTCGTCGGGATGCCCTTTCATGAGCTTGGGCACGCGATCGTATCGTGGCTCGGCGGGCGCTTCGCGATCCCGCTGCCCTTCATGACGTTCTACCTCGGCGGCCGCAGCGTGTGGGTGTTCGCGCTGCTGTGGCTCGCGGTGGCGGCGCTCATGTACTACGGCTGGCGCGAGCGTCGCCCCTTCGTGATCGTGCTCGGCGCGGTGGTGATGGCGCTGCAGGTCACGTTCACGTTCGTCATCTCGGAGCACAAACTCGACGAGTACTTCTACCTCGGCGGTCAGCTCGGCGAGATCGCGCTCAGCACGCTCGCGCTCAGCGCCTTCTACTTCAAGCTGCCAGATCGCGTCCGATGGGACTTCTGGCGGTGGTTCGCGCTCTTGCCATCGGCCATCTGCTTGCTCAGGGCGCGCAACACGTGGGCCGCGTCCGTCGGCGACTTGAAGAAGATGCCGCTCGGCGCCGCCCTCGGCTCTCAGGACGACGGCGACCTCAACCGGCTGCTGCGCGAGTACGGCTGGCGGCCGCAGGAGATCGCCGACTTCTTCAGCAGGGCGACCTACGTCGCGCTCGCGGTCTTGCTCATCCTCTTCATGTGGCATGCGGTCGCGTACCGGCGCCGGCAAGGCGCGACGCCGGTCGCAGCGCCCTGACGCCTGGCCCAGGCCGACGCGCGGCGAGTGGCGAGGGTCCCGGCGCGGCGGTCAGCGCGCGTGCATGCGCGGCTCGAGCCAGCGGGCGATGGTGGGGACATCGGCGCGGTGGGCGATCACGTCGTCGACGAGGAACCGCTCGGCCTCGTCGGCACACACCGCGACCGCGTAGCCCTGCAAATCGAGGAACACCATGCAGAGCGCCCAGGCGACTCGCTCGTTCCCGTCGACGAAGGGGTGGCTCCCCGCGAGGCTCTGTAGCAGCGCCGCCTGCTCAGCGAGCGTCGTGTAATACCCGGAGCGCGGCCTCCCGAGCGCGGCCTCGAGCAGGCCGAGATCGCGCACACCGTAAGGGCCTTACGGAGCACCTCGTAGCGGGACGTCGACGCAGGGCGCACGCTCTGGTCCATGCCTTCGGTAGGGGACGCGGGGATGCCCCGCTTGAGCACGCTTGTTCTGAGCGGGCTTGTG
>JAGQJE010000107.1 GCA_020430775.1 Myxococcales bacterium | reverse complement strand
AAAAAAAAAAAACTCGAAGCGCCGGGTGGTGACCGACGGCAGCTCCACGCGCACGTCCACGAGGCCGGGGCCGTTCCCGCGCGGCGCGGTCGCGGTGATCGCCGTGTCGCCGAGCACGCGCACGTCGGTCGCGGCGATGCCGCCGAGCTTGACCGTGGCGCCGTCCTCGAAGCCGCGCCCCTCGATCGTGATGGTGTTGCCGCCCTCGAGCGGGCCCGACCCGGGGATCACCGAGAGCACCGCGAGCGCCGAGGCCGGCTCGTAGCGGTACGCCTCGTCGAGCCACGCGACGGTGGTGTCGAGCGAGCCCTCGGTCGCCGGGTTCTCGACCCGCACCTCGACGAGCCCGGGGCCGTTCCCGGCCGGCACGACGGCCGTGATCGCGGTCGCGCCGAGCACGCGCACCTCGGTGCAGAGCACCCCGCCGATCTTGACGATCGCGCCGTCGACGAAGCCGCGCCCCTCGACGGTCACGACGTTGCCGCCCTCGAGCGGGCCCGACGCCGGGATGACGCCGATGACGTCGAGCTTCCCGGCCGGGGTCTCCGCGACGTAGCGGAACGCCTGGTCGAGCGTGTGGCTGCGCCCGTCGGGGAGGCGCACCGTGACGCCCACGAACCCGATGGCGTCGGCCGCCGGCACCGTCGCGACGAGGCTCTCCTGCGAGAGCACCCGCACGCCGATGGCCTTCTTGTCCCCGAACATGACCTCCGCGCCGTCCTCGAAGGCCTTGCCGACGACCACGACCTCCATGCCCCCCGAGAGCCCGCCCTCGTTGGGCGTGACCTCGGTGACGAGGAGCGTCGCGACGTCCTCCTCGTAGGTGAACCCGCCGGAGAACGTGGCGGTCTGCCCGTCGGGGCGCGTCACGACCACGTCGACCGGGCCTGCGTCGGCGCCGGCCGGCGTGCGGAGCGCCGCGAGGGAGTCGCCGCCGACCGCGAGCTGGGTCCCCTCGGTGCCGCCGAAGGTGACGGTCATCTCGGGGTCGAGGCCCTCACCCGCGATCACGACGAGCGTGCCGCCGGTGAGCGGGCCGCTGTCGGGTTTGAGCGAGAGGAGCTTGAGGTCGCGGAGCTCGGGGCGGACGAGCACGAGCTGGCCGTCGAGGTTGCTCCCGGAGTCGCAGCCCGGGGCGGAGAGGAAGAGCAGGGAGAGCCCGAGGCACACGGCGGCCCAGGGCGCGGTTCGCACCAGCATGTCGTTCTCCGAAGGGATGTAACGGGAGCTCGCGAGGAGTTCGGGCGTACAGGAAGCCAAAGATCCCGGGCTCGGCGCAAGGGGGAACTCGGGCGGGCCCTGACTTTTCCTCGCTTTTCCCTTCGGTGGACCGCGGCGGAGCGCCGCCGGGACGGCGTCTCCGGGCGTGTGGACAGATCGTGGCGGGAGGCGACAGGCTCGGCCGCTCCGCCGCCCAGGAGGCGCCTCAGCGGCTCGCGACCGCCGGCGCCGGGCCGCTGAGCGCGCCGTCCTGGATGGTGACGACGTCGCTCCGGCCTGCCTCGACGGCCGTCGCCTGCCCCTCGATGCGGAACTTGCACGTCCCGACGCAGATCACGATGGCGAGGGAGCGCGGCGGCAGGAAGACGCGCGTCGTCATCGCGCTCGACGTGACCGTGACGACCCGCTCGGTGGCGTCCTCGTTGCGGACGTCCACGGCGCTCGCCGTCGTCGCCGTCGCCGCCGCCATCGTCATCGCCATCGTGAGCACCGTGAGGAATCGCCGCATCGTCGTCATCTCCGTCGTCGGGTGGGGGTAGCGCGTCCCGGGGGACGGAGACACCCATCGCAACCCCTGTGCCAGGGCTGACATCGGCCATCCATGCGGGTCTCGCAGCGTAAGCACCGAGGGTGTCCCAGGGGACGTCCCAGGGTCACCGGGTGTCACCGGCGCCGTAATCAGCGGCGACC
>JAGQJE010000013.1 GCA_020430775.1 Myxococcales bacterium | reverse complement strand
GTCGGGTTGAACGCGCCGGCGAAGTTGCCGGTCGTGTCGTCGTAGAAGCTCGCGCCGTCCGCGCCGAGGAACGCCATGTCCGAGCTCGCGTTGGCGCGCATGCCCATGATGGCGGCCGGGTCCATCTCGGAGACCTTCAGGCCGTCGAACTCACCACCGACCAGGGTCGGGTTGTAGAGGTTGCCGCCGTAGGCGACGTGCCCGCTGACGATGTCGTAGTACTGGATGCCCGCCGGCGCGACGCACTCACAGGGCTGGCCGGAGCTGAGGTTCGCGTAGATGGTGAGCATCTCGCCGTTGCGCGCGACCTGCACCACGTCGAGCGAGAGCCCCAGGAACTGAGGCAGCGGGAAGCTCCCGAGGCCGCTCGCGAGCGCCGGCAGGAACGAGCCGACGAGCGACGGGAGCAGGGTCTCGAGGTTCGTGAGGTTCGCGCCGATCGGGGTCTCGACGACCTTGACCTTGATGGTGCTCGGGTCGGGCGGGGCGAGCTCGAACACGAGCGCGCCTCCCACCGGGTCGACGTCGAGGTTGATGCCGACGTCGGCGTCGAGCGTCGCGCGGACCGCCTCCAGCTCGCCGCCGTTCGGGTTGTCGATGACCACCTTCAAGAGGAGCTGGCTGATCTTGAGCAGCGCGAGCTCGCCCTTCGGGCCGGGCGCGCCCGTCACGAGCGGCGCCAGCGTCGGCGCGATGTCGATGCGGGCCGGCAGGGTCGGGTCGACCGACTGGAGCTGCGGGATGAAGGCCGAGAGCAGGCCCGCCGTCAGCGGGATGGGATGCCCGGTGCCGAGGAGGTCGATCTCGCCGATGGAGGTGACCAGCAGGCCGCACTCGACCATCGAGCGCAGGAGCTGGTTGAAGCCGGAGGTCGAGATGCCGAGCCCGACGTCGTACGGCTCGCCGTTGGGCGCGCTGGCGCCGAAGCTCGGGAAGGGCTGCGCGACGTGGTAGGACGCCGTCAGGTGGGGGGCGCCGGCGGGCGGGGTGCACTCGCCCGGGCCGGTCCCGACGTGCGTCACGAAGCGGGCGTCTGCGCCGAGGGTGACGCCGCCCGTGGTCTGGTCGACCTTGAACAGCGGCGCCTCGAGCTGCGCGTTGAGCGCCTGGCCGACGGGGCCCGCGATGTCGACGCCCGCGAGCGCGCCCTCGATGGCCGCCGAGATGACGGTGTTGCCGCTCGCGTCGGGGGTGTTGAGGAAGCCCTCGAAGCCGCCGCGCACCAGGGCCTGCACGTCGCCCACGATGGCGTTGACGATCCACTCGAGAAACACGGAGCTGCACGCGCCGGTCGTGAAGTCATGGTTGAAGCCGACGAACGTCGTCGTCACGTCGCCGACCTGGGTGACGTCGACCTTCGACGGCGTCATCGCGTCCGGGGCGAGCGAGAACGCGCCGGTCATCGCGACGGAGTCGGCCGTGAGCTTCAGGTTGCAGTGCCCGACCACGGGCGCCGTGACGTCGAGGGTCATCTTGAAGTCGTGCAGCGAGATGACCGCGTTCACCTGATCCTGGTCGGCCGCGAAGTCGACCTTGAAGTCCGAGATCGACGGGGACGGGGAGGTGATCTTCGCCGGCGGGTCGTTCGTCACGACGGTGCCGACCGGCATCAGCGTCGCGATGTCGAGGTCGACTAGGCCGGAGACGACGGGCTCGAGGGCGTCGAGCCCCGAGTTGTTGATGTGGAGCGCGATCGCCTTGTCCGAGAAGTCGCCCTCCTGCACGGAGTCGCCGGCGATGACTACGACGCGGTCGCTGTCGACCCGGCCGGGCCCGGCCTGGACGATGTCCGCGGTGATGGGGTTGTAGATCAGCGCCGGGTCGAGCGGCAGGTTGGTCGTGAAGGTGCCGTCTGGAGCGAGCGGCACGGCGGCGCCGTTCACGTGGAGCGTGATGGCGGCCGGGTCGCCGTTTACGACGTGACCGTTGACCGTGACGGTCGAGGCGGTCGTGAAGGTGCCGTTCGTAGGGGCGTCGATGAACACCCGCGGTCCACACCCTGCGGCGAGGAGCCCGATGGCGACCACGACCAGCGTGACCATTCGCCTCGAAAGCGCTGACGTTACGTTCACGGACCCACTCCTCATGCTAATGACGTGTCAAACACTGCGCACGAATACCACAGCGTGTAGCCTTTCCGAGAGGAAAGCAACCGGACGTCCGGTTTTTTTTCGTCGCCGTGGCGTCTTATGGATGTGGGTCCGTCGGTGAGGCGGGGAAAGCCTGAGTTTGGGGCGTGAACGGGCTCCCAGGATGCCTTCGGTGGGCGCTCCAAAGCGCGGAGGAGCGTGCGCCCGAAGGCTCGCCGAGCGGTTCGGTGCGCGCTCCATGGCGCTGCTTCGGAGCACGCGCCGCGCGCCGAAGACGCGCGCGCTCGGCCGTCCGGGGGTCGTCGTGCCAGCCATCGACGGACAAGGAGTCGGCGAACGCGGCGCGGAGCGATACGCTCTCTCGTACGCGGGAGCGCCGCGCGGCGGTGATGGGCTCGAGCGGCGAGGAGGAGTCGATGGGAGCGTCCACGTGGGATCGGGAGGTGGACTTCGTCGTCATGGGCAGCGGGGCGGCGGGGCTCACGGGCGCGCTCGCCGCGGCGTCGCGCGGGCTCGACGTCCTGGTCGTCGAGAAGGCGGGCGTCTTCGGTGGGACGACGGCGGTCTCCGGCGGGGTCATCTGGGCGCCGAACAACCACCGCATGCGCGAGGCGGGGCTGCAGGACTCAAGCGAGGAGGCGCTGACGTACATGCGTCGCGTCGCCGACGGGCGGGCGCCGGACGCGCTCATCGAGCGCTACGTCGACGCCATCCCGGAGGTGCTCCGCTTCGTCGAGTCCGCGGCGCCCATCGAGCTCGCGGCGCTCACGACCTACCCCGACTACCAGCCCGAGCTGCCGGGCGGAAGGCTCGGCGGTCGCTCGCTCGACAACGGGCTCTTCGACACGAACCGGCTCGGGGCGTTGCAGCCGCTGCTGCGCCAAAACCCCATCACCGGGCGCGCGCCCATCACCATCGACGAGGCCGTGCGCTGGGGCGTCTTCTACGACCCGATGGGGCTGCCGTACAAAGAGGTCTCGGCGCGCGCGAAGGCGGGCGTCGTCCACGGCGGCGCGGCGCTGATCGGCAAGCTCCTGCTCGGCTGCCGGGACGCGGGCGTCACGCTGCTCAGCGGCTGCCCGGGTCGCGAGCTGGTCGTCGACGCCGGCGGCGCCGTACGCGGGCTCGTCGTCGAGCGTGCGGGCGAGGGCGACGCGAGCGCCGGGGTCGAGCGCATCCACGCGCGCCGCGGCGTGCTCCTCGCGAGCGGCGGGTTCGAGTGGGACACGGCGCTGCGGCGCGCGTTCTTGCCGCTCGGGCTCGAGCGCCTCGTCAGCCCGCCGCAGATGCGGGGCGATGGCCTGCGGATGGCGATGGCGCTCGGCGCCGAGCTCGGGAACATGGCGGAGGCGTGGTGGACGCCCGCGGTGAGCCTCCCCGGTGAAACGTACGACGCGGCGCCGCTGCACCGCAGCGAGTTCTCGGTCCGGTGTCTGCCGCACTCGATCATCGTCAATGCGCGCGGGCAGCGCTTCACGCCCGAGGCGGGCAACTACAACGACATCACCAAGCCCTTCTTCGACCACGACCCGACCCGATGCACGCGCCGCAACCTCCCGGCGTGGCTGCTCGTCGACCAGCAGTACCTGGACCGCTACGTGCTGGTCACCGCGGTGAAGGGCCGGCCGCTGCCCGAGTGGCTCGTCGCGGAGCAGACGCTCGGGGCGCTCGCGGCGCGCGCGGGGATCGACGGCGCCGGGCTCGAGGCGACGGTCGAGCGCTTCAACCGGTTCGCGTCCGAGGGCGTCGACCACGACTTCGGGCGGGGCAAGAGCGCGTTCGACCGGTTCTACGGCGACCCACGGCACGCGCCGAACCCAAACCTCGGCACCATCGAGGTGCCGCCGTTCTACGCCCTGCCGATCCACCCGAGCGCGATGGGCACGAAGGGCGGGCCTCGGACCGACGTCGACGCGCGCGTCCTGCGGGTCGACGGCGCGCCGATCGCCGGGCTGTACGCGGCGGGGAACGTCGCGGCGAGCCCGATGGGCGCGGGTTACCCGGGGGCGGGCTCGACGATCGGCGCGGCGATGTGTTGGGGCTACCTCGCGGCGCTCCACGCCGCTGGCTGACGGCGGCGAGCGCGCGCCGCGTGCGGGGCGGGCGCGGTGCCTCGGGCGCCGTCAGCGCGGGAAGCGCTTCTTCAGGTTGCGCATCCCGCCGCCGAGCGCCGCCGCGAAGACCGCCGGCCCGAGCCAGCGCATCGGCGGGCGGCCCGGCTTCGCGAACGCGAGCCAGGTCATCACCGTGCCGCCGTCCTCGTGCGGCTCGCACGTGATGACGCTCAGGTGGTCCGTGTACATCCCGAAGAGGCTCTTGTCGGACGCCGAGTAGGCCAGCATCCGCGGCGCCTCGTAGGCGAGGATCGTCTCGCGCGTCGGCGTCCCGACCCCGGTCGAGATCACGCGCACCGACCCGACCTGGCTCGGCGCCTCGGCGTTCGAGTCGTCAGCCCACGAGCGCTTCGCCACCGGGATCCACTCGGCGATCTTCTCGATGTCGGTGAGGTACGCGAAGAGCGCCTCCTGGCTCGCGCCGAGGTGGGCCCGCTTTTCGAGCTGAAGCGGCTGGCCGGTCAGGCGCGCGCCGACCTCATGCGCATACCGAGCGTACTTGTCGTCCATGCGCCCGAGCATGCCACACGGCGCGCTGCGCGGCGGCGTCGGAAGGCCGCGGCCCGGGGGCGAAGTACTCTCGGAAGGCCGCGGCGCGGGGCGAAGTGCTCTCGGAGGGCACGCGCTGGGCGGTCGTGATACGAAGGGGGGCGGAGGTGCTGCATGCGGTGGTTGCGCTCGGTGGTCGCGCTCGTGGCGGTGTCGCTCGCGTCCTGCGGTTCGAGCGGAGGCGGGCCGCCGCCGGGTGCGTTGCTGACCTCGGACCAGTTTCTGACCATCGCGCACCGGGGCGGCGGCGGCGAGAACCCCGAGGAGACGCTCTTCGCGTTCAAGCGCGCGCTCGAAAACGGCGCGGACGTGCTCGACCTCGACGTGCACGCGACGAGCGACGGCGTGCTGGTGGCGATGCACGACGACACCGTCGATCGCACCACCAACGGCACGGGCGCGATCAAGGACATGACCTTCGCCGAGCTGCGCACGCTCGACGCGGGTTACGACTTCACGCCCGACGGCGGCGCGACGTACCCGTACCGCGGCATGGGTCTGGTCGTGCCGACCCTCGACGAGATCTTCGAGGCGTTCCCCGACGTGCCCTACGTGATCGAGATCAAGCAAGACTCGCCCCCGATCGTCGACGCCTTCGTGAAGACGTGCCGGGAGCACGGGGTAGTCGACCAGATCGTCGGCGCCGCGTTCAACGAGGACGTCATCAAGGAGCTGCGCGAGGCGGCGCCCGCGATGAAGACCTCCATGTCGTTACCGGAGGTCGCGCAGTTCCTCGCGCTCACGTCGGACACCGAGGCGACCTACACGCCGCCGGCCAAGTTCCTCCAGGTGCCACCGACCTACGGCAGGATCTCGGTGTTGACGCCGGACTTCATCGCGCGGGCGGCGCGCTTCGAGCTCAAGGTCCACGCCTGGACCATCAACGACCCCGAGCAGATGGCCGACCTCATCGACCTCGGCGTGGACGGCATCGAGACGGACTACCCGACCCGCCTGCGAGCGCTGCTCGCAGCCCGCGCTTCGTCGAGCCCCTAGCGCCGTCGCCCCGCCCGGGTGCCACCCGAGAGTTCCCCGGAAGCGCTCGCAGCCGAGGGGCCCGGCTGCAAGTACGCGCGGGGTTGTTCGGCTCGTCGGGGATGATGACGCGGCGGTGGATGGGTCCGGGCGCTGCGACCGCTGCGGTGACAAGGCGACATCCTTGTTTCATCCCGGATAGATGAGCAAGGTCACGTCGAAGCTCCAGGTGACCATCTCGAAGGCGGTCGCCGAGCGGCACCGCATCGTGCCGGGCAGCGAGGTCTTCTTCGAGTCCGCGGGCCGAGAGATCCGCGTGCGCGTCGGGTCGGCGGCGCTCGAGCTGAGCCCGGACGAGCGCTTGCGCCTCTTCGACGAGGCGACCGCCCGACAGGTCGCACGAGACGCGGAGCGAGGCCAGGACACCAGCCCCGAGGGTCGCGGCTGGACGAGGGACGAGCTCTACGGCCGTGCCCTTCCTCGTTGACACCCACGTCCTGGTCTACCGCTACGACGGTCGCTTCCCGGACAAGCAGCGCGTCGCGACGGCGCTGCTGCGTGACGGCCTGACCAGCGGTGAGGCGTGGCTCTCGCACCAGGCGGTCCTCGAGATGGTCGCCGCCTTGACGCGCAGCCGCGGAGGCGAGGCTCCGCTGATGGCCCGCGACGAAGCGGGACGCGAGGCGGAGGAGCTGCTCCACCAGTTCCGCGTGCTCTATCCCGACGAGGAGGTGCTCCGCCTCGCGATTCGTGGCTGGGCGACCTACCAGCTCTCCTGGTTCGACGCCCACATGTGGGCCACGGCGGAGCGCTTCGGCTTCGACACCCTCTGCTCAGAGGACTTCCAGCACCAGCGCATCTACGGCTCCGTGCGCGTCATCGACCCCTTCGCCTCGATTTGAGCCCAACGCCCGTTCGCTACCCGAGCTTGGCGCGGAAGTCTTCGTAGGCGAAGCGGCGCACCACCTGCACGCGCCCGGTGGTGGGGTCGTAGTGGGCGATGTCGGGGTGGCGGACGCCGTTGAAGAAGGTGGTCTTGACCATGGTGTAGTGGGCCATGTCGAGGAAGACGAGCTTGTCGCCGACGCGCAGGGGCTCCCGGAAGGAGTAGTCGCCGATGACGTCGCCCGCGAGGCAGGTGGGGCCGCCGAGGCGGTAGGTGTGGGGCAGGACGCCGGGCTCGGCGGCGCCGTCGATCTCGGCGCGGTAGGGCATCTCGAGGACGTCGGGCATGTGCGCGGTCGCCGACACGTCGAGCACCGCGATCGGGCCGCCGTTGTCGGTGACGTCGAGCACGCTCGCGACGAGCGCGCCCGTACCGATCGCGATGGCCTCGCCTGGCTCGAGGAAGACCTCGACGTCCCAGCGCTTGCGGAAGTCACGCACGAGCTCGACCAGTCCGTCGAGGTCGTAGCCGGGCCGGGTGATGTGGTGGCCGCCGCCGAAGTTCACCCACTCGGCCTGCGCGAGCCAGGGCGCGAACTTCGCCTCGACCGCGGCGAGCGTGCGCTCGAGGGCGTCCGCGCCGAGCTCGCACAGCGTGTGGAAGTGCAGGCCGCTCAGCGCGTCGAGCGCGCTCGGGTCCGCCGACAGGGCCGCCATGAGCGCCGCGCGGGTGGTGCCGAGGCGGGAGCGCGGCGCGCAGGGGTCGTAGAGCGCGGTCGCGACCTCCCGGTGCTCGGGGTTGAGGCGCAGGCCGAGCTTCACCTCCGGTGCCTCGCGCTGGGCGATGGGCCCGAGGCGCGCGAGCTGGGAAGGCGAGTTGAAGACGACGTGGTCGCTGAAGCGCAGCACCTCGCGAAACCCGGCCTCGTCGTACGCCGGCGCGTAGCTGTGCACGACGCCGCCGTGCTCCTCCTTGCCGAGCCGCGCCTCGTCCGGCGAGCTCGCGGCGATGCCCGGCAGGTACCTGCGGACGAGCGGGAAGGTGCGCCACGCGGCGAAGCCCTTGAGGGCGAGCAGGATGGCGCAGCCCGCGTCCGCCTGGACCTTCGCGAGGACCCGGAGGTTGTCTTCGAGCAGGCCGAGGTCGATCACGTACGACGGCGACTCGACGTCGGCGACGTCGAAGCGCACCGGCATCGGCGTGACGTCCGGGTTCACAGCGCCGTGACGTGCCAGGGCAGCCCGTGCTGCCCGAGCGCCTCGAGGAAGGGGACCGGGTCGAGCTGCTCCATGTTGAACACGCCGTGCCCCCGCCACTCGCCGGTGAGCATCATCATGGCGCCCACCATCGCGGGCACCCCCGTCGTGTAGGACACCGCCTGCGCGCGCACCTCGCGCCAGGTCTCCTCGTGGTCGCACACGTTGTAGATGAACACCGTCTTCGGCTTGCCGTCCTTTTCGCCCTCGATGAGGCAGCCGATCGACGTCTTGCCGGTGTAGTTCTCCGCGAGGCTCGCCGGATCGGGCAGCAGCGCCTTCAAGAACTTGATGGGGACGATCTCGCGCCCCTCGAACATCACGGGGTCGATGCGCGTCATGCCGACGTTTTGCAGCACCTCGAGGTGCTTGAGGTAGCTCTCGCCGAAGGTCATCCAGAAGCGGATCCGCTCGAGCCCGGGGATGTTCCGGCTCAGCGACTCGAGCTCTTCGTGGTAGAGCAGGTACGCCTTGCGCTCGCCGACGCCGGGGAAGTCGAACACGCGCGACTCGCTCATCGGCTCGATCTCGACCCACTCGCCCCGCTCCCAGTAGCGCCCCTTCTGGGTGATCTCCCGGATGTTGATCTCGGGGTTGAAGTTGGTCGCGAAGGGGTGGCCGTGGTCGCCGCCGTTGCAGTCGAGGATGTCGATCGTGCGCACGCGGTCGAAGAGGTGCTGGGCCGCGTACGCGCAGAAGACGTTGGTCACCCCGGGATCGAACCCGGAGCCGAGCAGGGCCATGCGCCCCGCGTCGCGGAAGCGGTCTTGGTAGGCCCACTGCCACTTGTACTCGAACTTCGCCTCGTCCGGAGGCTCGTAGTTCGCGGTGTCGAGGTAGTCGACGCCGGCCTCGAGGCAGGCGTCCATCAGCGTGAGGTCCTGGTAGGGGAGGGCCACGTTGATGACGAGCGCCGGCTCGACGCGGCGGATGAGCGCGACCGTCTGCGCGACGTCGTCCGCGTCGACCTGCGCGACCTCGATGTCTCGCCCCTGCAGCTCACGCACCTCGCGCTGGATCTTCTCGCACCGCGCCAGGGTGCGGCTCGCGAGCGTGATGTGTGAGAAGACCTCCGGCACCTGCGCGCACTTGTGCGCGACCACGCCGCCCACGCCACCGGCACCCACGATAAGGACCTTGCTCATCGACTGCTCCTGCGCGGCCCTCGTCGGGCGGGCCGCTCGCTCGGCGCCGACCAGCCGGCGCGGCTAGACCGTAGTGCGCGTCGCGGCATCCGCGAAGGTTTTTCTTCCCGCCGTCGTCCACGCTCGCGCGCCGCAGGTGACGGCGCCGGTCGACCTCTGGGCCCCGCACCCCTCGAGGCTCTCGCCGGTGTTCGCCGAGCGCCTCCGGGGACCCTCCCTCGCCGTCGAGCCCGCCAACCGGCGGGTCTTTCGGGACCTCCTCGTCGAGCGCGTCGCGGGCGACCTCGACGAGGCGCACGCTTCGGCGGCGTGACCACGCTTGAATCGGCGGCGCCGGCACTATATTTAGGAGCGATCCCCGAACGTGCGTCATGCGCGTGCTCGTCCTCGACCAAGGCTATCAACCCCACCGTGTCATCTCCTGGGAGCGGGCGGTCGGGATGCTCTTCGCCGGCAAGGTCGAGGTCGTCGAGGAGTACGACGAGGACATCCGCTCGGTGAGCCTCACCATCAAGATGCCGGCGGTCGTGCGGCTGCTCCGCGCGCTGCGCCATGGGGCACGCGCCGTGAAGTTCTCGCGCATCCACGTCGCGATGCGCGACGAGTTCCGCTGCCAGTACTGCGGCCGCACAGACGCGCTGCGGCGGCTGACCTACGACCACGTCGTCCCGCGCTCCCAGGGCGGCACGGCGTGCTGGGAGAACATCGTGATGGCGTGCCGGCAGTGCAACGGCAGGAAGGGCAGCCGGACGCCCGAGCAGGCGGGGATGCGCCTGCTGCACGCGCCGGTGCGGCCGCAGTGGCTGCCGATCGTCGCCTTCCGCATCGAAGGGGGCGCGACCATCCCCGAGGCGTGGCGGAGCTGGCTCTACTGGCACGGCGCCCTCGAGGAGGGAGCGTGAGGCCGCGGACCGCGCCGGCCTGGCCGCGAATGTAGCCAGGCCGAAGCCGTCCTGCTACGCACGCGGACATGCAGAGCCACTGGTCCGACGCCGACGCGCAGGCCGCGATCGATCGCTACGTCGACGAGGCGGGCAACGTCAACGAAGACCTCGCGCTGCGCGTCTACACGTCGCGGCTCATCGGGCAGGAGCCGACGCTCGTCCTGCACGGCGGCGGCAACACCTCGGCCAAGACGCGCCTGCGGGACGACCTCGGGCAGCTCGTCGACGTGCTCTGCGTCAAGGGCAGCGGCTGGGACCTCGGGACGATCGAGCCGGCGGGGCTGCCGGCGGTGCGCATGGACACGCTCCGGGCGCTCCGCGCTCGGGAGGCGCTCGGCGACGAGGCGATGGTCAACGCGCAGCGGATCCGCCTGCTCGACGCGAGCGCGCCGAACCCCTCGGTCGAGACGCTGCTGCACGCGTTCTTGCCGCATCGCTTCATCGACCACTCGCACGCGGACGCGATCCTGGCGCTCGCGGACCAGCCGGACGCCGAGGCGATCTGCCGCGAGGTCTTCGGGCAGACGCTCGCCGTCGTGCCCTACGTGATGCCCGGGTTCGACCTCGCGAAGCTCGCGGCGCAGACCTACGAGGCGAACCCCGCGGTCGAAGGGCTCGTCCTGCTCCGGCACGGGCTGTTCACGTTCGGCGACACCGCGAGGGAGAGCTACGAGCGGCACGTGCGCGCGGTGGACGCCGCCGAGCGTTACGCCGCGAACGCGCGCGCCACGGCGAAGGTCCCGCGCGCGCCCGTCGCGGAGGACGCCGCGGTCGACTACGCGCGGCTCGCGCCGGTGCTGCGCGGGCTGCTCGGGCAGGGGACGCGCCGCTACGTGCTCGAGCGCCGGGGCGGCGACGCGGTCGACGCGTTCTTGGCGCGCCGCGACCTCGCGAGCGTGAGCGGGCGCGGTCCCGCGACGCCCGATCACGTCATCCGCACCAAGCCGGTGCCGCTCGTCCTCGAGCCGCGCGCGTCGATGGACGACGCGGCGCTCGCGGCGCACATCGCCGAGCGCCTCGACGCCTATCGCACAGCCTATGAGGCGTACGTGGCGCGCGCGTCGAGCGCCAAGGGCCGCGACGTGAAGCGCCTCGATCCCGACCCGCGGATCGTGCTCGTCCCGGGGGTGGGGCTCATCGCCGCCGGCGAGACCCAGAAGGCCGCGCGCGTCGCCGCCGACATCTACGAGCACACCATCGACGTCATCGAGTCCGCCGAGGCGGTCGGCCGCTACGAGCCGCTCGAGGCGAACGACCTCTTCGACATGGAGTACTGGTCGCTCGAGCAGGCGAAGCTCGGCAAGGCGAAGCCGCGCCCGCTCGCGGGCCGCGTGGTCTTCATCACGGGCGCGGCGAGCGGCATCGGGGCGGCGACGGCCCGGCGCTTCGTCGCGCAGGGCGCGTGCGTGTACCTGACCGACCGGGACGCGCCGGGCGTCGAGGCGCGCGGCCGCGAGCTGGGCGCGCCGCACGAGGCGCTCGACGTGACCGACGAGGCCGCGGTCCGAGCGAGCGTCCGGCGCTGCGTCGAGACCTTCGGCGGGCTCGACGGGGTCATCTCGAACGCCGGCGTCGCGCCCCAGGGCGCCATGCACGAGGTCTCGAGCGAGGCGCTGCGGCGGAGCTTCGAGGTGAACCTCTTCGCGCACCAGACCCTCGCCGCCGCCGCGACCGCGGTCCTGCGGGCTCAGGGGACCGGGGGCTTTCTCCTCTTCAACGCCTCGAAGGCCGCGTTCAACCCGGGCGCCGACTTCGGTCCCTACGCCGTGCCCAAGGCCGCGGTGGTCGCGCTGATGAAGCAGTACGCGCTCGAAAATGGCGACGCCGGCATCCGCGCGAACGCGATCAACGCGGACCGGGTCCGCACCGGGCTGATGAGCGAGGCCTTCGTCGCGGCGCGGGCGCGCGCCCGGGGTCTCGACGCGGACGCGTACTTCCGGGCGAACCTGCTCCGTCGCGAGGTTCAGGCCGAGGACGTGGCCGACGGCTTCGTCGCGCTCGCGCTCGCCGAGTGCACGACCGGGTGCGTGCTCACCGTCGACGGCGGGAACATCGCCGCCTCCCCGCGCTGACGGCCCCCCACGGCGCCCCCTCGCGTGCGCCGCGGGCCGAGCGGGGTCGCCGGGGGCGTGTCATCAACTTGCCCTCGCCGGCCGCCGCTGCGAGGTTCGAGGCGACGACCGTACGATCGGGGCGGCGCGCGCGGGAGCCGCGCGACGAGAGCTCGCCGCCCCTCCACAGCGCGCGTTCGCACGAGCGAGGCGCGCCCGAGCTGCCGGTCGTCCGGAGCCGGCTTGAGCGCAGAGAAGACGACAGCATCCGGGTTCTTGGGCGCGGCCGGAGGCCAGCGCCTCGAGGTGTTCGGCATCCTCGCGACCGCGGGGGCGATCCTCCTCGCCCTCGCGCTCGGCTCGTACGACGCGCGGGCGGGCCACGACCTCATCGGCCCGGTGGGCGCCTGGACCGCGAGCGTGCTCGTGACGGCCTTCGGTTACGCGGCGTGGGTGCTCCCGGCGGAGCTGGCCTTCGCCGCGCTGCGTCTGTTCCGGCACCGCCGCGCCGTGTTGGGTTTCGCGACGGCGGTGTCGACCGTCGTCCTCGTGTTCATCTCGTGCGCGCTCCTGCACCTCGCGCTCCCCTCCGGCGCCGCGTTCGGCCGGCACATGCCCGGCGGCGAGATCGGCGAGGTGATCGGCGCGGTGCTCAGCTCGACCCTCGGCCTGACGGGGGCCTACATCGTCACGGTCACCTTGCTCCTCGTCACGCTCGTCTTGCGCACGCCGTGGTCGGTCGTCGCGACGGCGCAGGGGACCGCGGGCGCGCTGAACCGCGGGGCGAGCGGCGCCAAGACGGGGCTGTACGCCGTGTGGAGCGCGTGGCGTCAGGCGCGGGAGCTCGAGCGCGCCGAGCGCGCGCGCGAGCGGCGCGCCACCGAGCCGAAGATCGTCCTCGAAGAGGCGGGCGCGCGGCGGCGGTCGAGCGCGCGTGGCGGCGCGGCGGCGGGTGAGCCGGAGGACGCGTTCGCGCCCGCGTCCGGGT
>JAGQJE010000106.1 GCA_020430775.1 Myxococcales bacterium | reverse complement strand
TGCGTCGGGGGCGCCGGGGGCTCGGTCGGCTCCGGCGGAGGCGCCGGCGGCTCCGTCGGGGGCTCGGTGGGCTGCGTCGGCGGCTCGGTCGGGGACTCGGCCGGCGGCGCGCTGGGGTCGCCCTGCGCGGGCCCGCGATCGATGCCGGCGTCTGCTGTCGTCTCGAACGCGCCGGCGCCCACGTCCTCGGCGTCCGTCGGTGCGGCGCAGCCGGCGACCGCGACGAGCATCGCGACGATGAGCGGGAGCGACTTCGCGGCACGATGTCGGCGCACGGGCGTTGGGCGAATCGTGTTTTTCGTCATTGTATCAGGCTCTTGCGTGATCCGGCGCGTGGCACCGGTGCTGTGGGGACGGGGAGTTTGCTACAAATGCGCACAGCTCGTGCATTCGCGCATCACAACCAACGCCCGAGTCACGCCTATTCCCCCCTTGTGTCGATTGTGTATTATTTCATTTATACGGTGATGCAGCCGGCGTTGGGTGGACCGGCGCTGGCTGAGCGTGCGAGGCCCCGGCCTTGAGCGCGCCCCACCGGACAGCCATGCTCAGAGGCGGCACATGCGCGACTCCAGCACACGAGACATGGCCGCTCCGGCCGCGGGCGCCGGGGTCGCATCGGACCCGGCGCCCGCCGTCCGCTTCGGGCCGGTGCTCTACCTGACCGAGGATCCGGCGTGGATACGCCGTCAGCTCGACGGTGAGCGCCTGCCGCCCGACCACGGCCTGCCGCTCCGCGACGCGATCAGCACCGACGAGATCACCCCGGGCTGGGTCTGCTTCCATTACGACGAGACGCTCGGGCAGTACTGCCTGGTCGGCCTCGCGGGCAGCCCCGTCGGCGAGGGCGATCTCGCGCGCGCCGGCTTCGAGGTGCTGGTCAGCGGCCGGAGCAAGGGCTGCGGCTCGTCGCGAGAGACAGCCCCGTTCAGCGAGCTCTGCGCCGGCATCAGGCTCGTCGTCGCCGAGAGCTTCGAGAAGATCTACGCCCAGAACGCGGAGAACCTCGGGCTGCTCACATCGACCGATTTCGCGCTCTTGCCCCGCATCGCGCGCGGCGAGCCCATCCCGCTCGACGCCTTCATCGAAGGGCGCGACGCGCTGAGCGCCGGCGTCGTCGCCGCCGGCGGCCTGTTCGCGTACAACCGCGCGCGGCTCCGCGGCGCGGTGCGGGTCCCCACGCCGCCCGCTCGGGACGCTTCACGACCGATGACGCTCGCCGAAAAGATCCTCGCGCGCCACGTCGTGGTCGACCCGTCGTCACCCGACAGCCCCCTCGGCGTGCCGGCGGTTGCGCCGGGCGACGCCGTCTTCGCGCGGACCGATGTGCGCTTCTCGCACGAGTACGTCACCCCGATGGCCGAGACCTTCTTCCGCCATGCGCTCGGACCCGACGCGCGCGTGCGCAGCCCGGAGCGCGTCTACGCCTTCCGTGACCACCTGACCTTCCTCGACCTCGTGATGCCCGAGGAACGCCGCAAGCGCGGCCTGCTCCAGCAAGCCAACGGGCTCGCGACGACGCAGGAGACGTTCGCGAGGCGCCACGGCGTGCGCCTCTACGGCGTGACAGAGCGCGGCGGCGCCGAGGCCATCTGCCACAACGCGGTCGTCGAAGAGATCGCGTCGCCCGGCGAGCTCGTCATCGGCACCGACAGCCACACCTGCATGGCGGGCGTGCTCGGGTGCCTCGCGTTCGGCGTCGGCTCGACGGACATGGCGAACGCTTGGTACACGCAGGACGTACGCGTCCGGGTCCCGCACAGCGTGCGCGTCGAGCTGCGTGGCCGGCTCCGCCGCAACGTGACCGCCAAGGACGTGATGCTGCACCTGCTCGCGGCGCCCTTCGTCCGAGGCGGGCACGCGATCGGCGCGGTCCTCGAGTTTGCCGGAGAGGGGCTCGCCGACCTGCCCCTCGACGAGCGCGCCACCCTGACCAACATGAGCGTCGAGGCGGGCGCGATGACCGGCCTCATCGCGCCGGACGCCGTGACCTTCGAGCACCTGCGCGCGACGCGCGGCCTCGACGACGCCGCGGTCGCGGCGATCGCGCAGCGGGCACCTTGCAGCGACGAGGGCGCGACCTACGCGGCGCAGCTCACGCTCGACTGCGGCGACGTCGAGCCGATGGTCGCGACGCCCGGCGATCCACGCAGCGGCCGGCCCCTCGCGCGGCTCGGCGCGCCGGTGCGCATCGACATCGCCTACGGCGGCTCCTGCACCGGCGGCAAGCGCTCCGACATGGACCTGTACGCGCGCGTGTTCGCAGACGCGGAGGCGCGAGGGCGGCGGATCGCCCCGGGCGTCGAGTGCTTCATTCAATTCGGCTCGCGGCGCATCCGCGAGTACGCCGAGCGGATGGGCTACGTCGAGCTCTTCGAGCGCGTCGGGGTGACCGCGCTCGAGCCGAGCTGCGGCGCGTGCATCAACGCCGGCCCCGGCGCCTCCCGCTCGAGCGAGCAGGTCACGGTGAGCGCGCAGAACCGAAACTTCCCGGGGCGAAGCGGCCCCGGCAGCGTCTACCTGGCGAGCCCGCTGACGGTCGCGGCGAGCGCGCTCGCCGGGCACATCGTGTCCGCCCCGGAGTGAGGCCGGCGCGGCCGCGCGTCCAGGCCCGCGCCGTACGGGTGCTCAGGCGTCGGCGTTCCGCTCGTAGAGCAAGCGCAGCCCCTCGAGCGTGAGGTACTCGTCGACCTCGTCGATCGTGTCGCTCTCCGGCTCGATGAGTCGAGCCAGGCCGCCGGTCGCGACGACCGTCACGCGGGTGCCCATCTCTTCGCTCAGCCGCGCGACCAGCCCGTCGACGAGGCCGACGTAACCAAAGACGATGCCCGACTGCATGGAGTGGATGGTGTTGCGGCCGACGGCGCGCGGAGGGCGCGCGATCTCGGCGCGCGGGAGCTTGGCGGCGCGGGAGAAGAGCGCGCTCGCGCTGATCTCGACTCCCGGCGCGATCGCGCCACCGAGGTACTCGCCGCGCTCCGAGATGCAGTCGAACGTCGTCGCGGTCCCGAAGTCGACGACGATGACGGCGCCCTGGTGGCGCGCGTGGGCCGCGACCCCGTTGACGATGCGGTCCGCCCCGACCTCGCGCGGGTTCTCGTAGAGGATCGGCATGCCGGTCCGGATGCCCGGGCCGACGACGAGCATCTCGTGCTCGAAGGCGCGCCCGACCGCCTCGACCAGCACGTCGTTCAGCGACGGCACGACCGACGCGAGGATGCTCGAGTCGACCTCCTCGGGACCTACGCCCGTGAGCTGCAGGAGGTTCAGCAGCAGGACGTGGTACTCGTCGACGGTCCGCCCCTTGGCGGTCTCGATGCGAAAGTCGTGCACGAGGCGCTCGCCGTCATACAGGCCGAGCACCGTGTGGGTGTTCCCAACGTCAACAACGAGGAGCATGGCGACGCGTCGTCTCCCGGGGGTCCGCGCGGTGCCTCACCGTCCGCGCCTCGGCGGACCGTCGAGGCCTGCGCACTGTAGCGCACGGGACGCGCGCCGCGACCACCGGGTGACGGCTGCGCCCGCCACGGCGCGGTCCGGGCGGCGCTCAGGCGGCGGGCGGTTCGTCGTGCGCGACCGGCCGCAGGCTCAGCGTCAGGTCGAGCAGCTCGCCGAAGGTCAAGGGCTCGGTCGAGATCGCCGGCTCGCCGAGCACGCGCGCGATGGGCGAGGACGGCGCCGCGACCGGGGTCGGCTCCACCGCGACCGGCTGGCTCGGGGGCGCCATCGCAGCGACCGGCTCGCTCGG
>JAGQJE010000105.1 GCA_020430775.1 Myxococcales bacterium | reverse complement strand
GGGACCTTCCGCACGCCGCTCACCTACGACCTGCGCTTCGCCTGGCAACGATACCGACTCGACTTCGGCGGGCCCGCGGCCGACGTCCCGGGGAGCGGCGGCCACGACAAGGGCGTCGTCGGTGAGCTGCGCGTGGGGTGGGCGCTGCGTTAGCGGCCGGCTCCCCGCGCCCCGAGCGTTCCCTCGACACGGGCGTGACCCTATCGAGGCGGGCGACGGCTTCCGCGCCGCCTCGTGCGCGCGCGTTGCCCACCCTGGACCCTCGTGCTAAGCCCGCGCCGCTCCAGGCCGCGGCGCTCAACCCGCCCTCACAGGCTTGCAACACGACTTCGTCAAGGCAAAAGGCTCCATGACTACGCTCCAAACCGGTCGCATCACCCAGGTCATTGGTCCCGTCGTGGACGTCGAGTTTCCGCCGGGCAAGCTCCCGTCGATCCTGAACGCCGTCCAGGTGAGCAACCCGGCGATCAACGAGAAGAAATGGAACCTCACCCTCGAGGTCGCCCAGCACCTCGGTGAGAGCACCGTCCGCACGATCGCCATGGACTCGACCGACGGCCTCGTGCGCGGGATGGAGGTCCGGGACACGTCCGCGCCGATCTCGATGCCCGTCGGGGACGAGTGCCTCGGCCGCATCATCAACGTCGTCGGCGAGCCGGTCGACGAGGCGGGCCCCGTGAACGCGTCGAAGCGCGCCCCGATCCACCGGCCGGCGCCCGCGTTCGTCGAGCAGAGCACGCAGGTCGAGATCTTCGAGACCGGCATCAAGGTCATCGACCTCCTCGCTCCGTACCGAAAGGGCGGCAAGATCGGCCTGTTCGGTGGCGCGGGCGTCGGCAAGACCGTGCTCATCATGGAGCTCATCAACAACGTCGCGAAGGCCCACGGCGGCGTCTCCTGCTTCGCGGGCGTCGGCGAGCGCACCCGCGAGGGCAACGACCTGATGCTCGAGATGTCGGAGTCCAAGCTCGAGACGGGCGAGAGCGTTCTGTCGAAGACCGCGCTGGTGTACGGCCAGATGAACGAGCCGCCCGGCGCCCGCGCGCGGGTCGCGTTGAGCGCGCTGACCGTCGCCGAGCACTTCCGCGACGAGGAGGGCCAGGACGTCCTGCTCTTCGTCGACAACATCTTCCGCTTCACGCAGGCGGGCTCCGAGGTCTCGGCGCTCCTCGGTCGTATCCCCTCCGCCGTCGGTTACCAGCCGACCCTGTCCACGGAGATGGGCGCCCTGCAGGAGCGCATCACCTCGACGACCAAGGGGTCGATCACGTCGGTGCAGGCGATCTACGTGCCGGCCGACGACCTGACGGACCCCGCGCCCGCGACCACGTTCGCCCACCTCGACGCGACGACCGTGCTCTCGCGCGCCATCTCGGAGCTCGGCATCTACCCGGCGGTCGATCCGCTCGACTCCACCTCGACCATGCTCGACCCGGCGATCCTCGGCGAGCGCCACTACTCGGTCGCGCGGCGCGTGCAGGAGACCCTCCAGCGCTACAAAGACCTCCAGGACATCATCGCCATCCTCGGTATGGACGAGCTGTCCGAGGACGACCGCTTCGTCGTCGACCGCGCCCGCAAGATCCAGCGCTTCCTGTCGCAGCCCTTCTTCGTCGCGCAGCAGTTCACCGGGCTCGCCGGCAAGTACGTCACGCTCGAAGAGAGCATCGGCGGCTTCGAGGAGATCCTCGACGGCAAGCTCGACCACGTGCCCGAGCAGGACTTCTACCTCAAGGGCAGCATCGAGGACGTCAAGGCGGCGTACGCGAAGCGCGGTACGGAGGCCTGATCGATGGCCCTGCCCGACCGACTCCAGCTCGAGGTCGCGACGCCGAAGGAGCTCGTGCTAGAGGCGGCGCCCACCTCCGTGACCGTGCCGAGCGTCTCCGGAGAGTTCGGCGTCCTGCCGCTGCACCTGCCGCTGCTGACCGCCCTCAAGGCGGGCGTCCTGCAGTACAACGTGGACGGCAAGAAGCACGTCGCGGCGGTCGGCCCCGGCTTCGTCGAGGCGGGCCCCGAGAAGGTGCTGCTGCTGACGGACCAGTACGCGACACCCGACGAGATCGACGCCGACGCGGAGCAGGCCGAATTGGCCGCGGCGGAGGCCGAGCTCAAGGCCCTCGGCGGGTCCCAGACGGGCTCGGAGTGGATCGAGGCGTCGCGGCGCGCCGATTGGGCGCGCGCCCAGCTCCAGGCCCTCGCGATCGCCCGGGCCCTCTAGCCACCGAGCGGGGTGGCGTCAGCCCGCGTCGGGCGGCGCCGCCAGCAAGGGCAGCGCGTTCTTCGCGGCCGCTTGCTCGGCGTCCGCCTTCGAGCGCCCCTCGCCTTCTGCGAGCGCTCGGCCCCCGAGGCGTATCTCGACGTGAAAGCGCAGGTCGTGCTCGGGCCCCTCGGTCCGCAGCAGCGCGTAGGTGGGCGTCTCCCCGGCGAAGCGCTGCGCGAGCTGCTGGGCCCGTGACTTGAAGTCGGCCGCGCCGCCGCCGCGCGCGGCCGCGAGCCGGTCACCGAGCAGGCGCCGCACGACCGCGAACGCCGCCTCGACGCCCGCGTCTTCATACACGGCGCCGAGGCAGGCCTCGAGCGCGCTCGCCAGCAGCCGTGGCTTCGCGCGCCCGCCGGTCTGCTCCTCGCCGTTGCCGAGGCGGAGCGCCGCCCCGAGCCCGATCCCCTGCGCCACCTCGCAGAGCGCACCCTCGCAGATGAGGTCCGCCCGCCGGCGCGTCAGCTCGCCTTCGCGCGCCTTCGGATACGTCGCGAAGAGCATCGCCGCCACGGCGAGGCCAAGCACCGCGTCGCCGAGGAACTCGAGCCGCTCGTTGTCGCAGGGCGCGAGGTCCGGCCGCTCGTTCGCGAAGGAGCGGTGCGTCAGCGCGTCTCGGAGCAGCGCGGGGTCGCGGAACGCGTGGCCTAGCGCGCGCGCCACGGCCGCCATCGGCGCTTCGTCGGGAGACATTGGACGTGGTTTACGATAGCCCGAGACGCCCGGGCGCGCCGGTCGAGGGTGCCGGTGGTCGAGGACCGGCGGGCGCGCCTCTGCTACGGTCGCGGCGCCATGGAACCGAGCACCAAGAAGGCGATCATCCTCACCAGCGTGGGCTGCGCAGGGGTGATCGTCCTGTTCTGTCTCGCGAGCGCGGCCGGCTTGTACTTCGCGAAGGACTACTTCCTCGGGGCCCCGGGCGCCGCGCGAGAGTACCTCTCGGACCTGCACGAGGGGCGCACCGAGGCGGCGTTCGAGCGCATGGCGGTGGGCTACCGGCAGACGCACGACCTCGCCGCGTTCGAGCACGCCACCCGGGCGCTGCCGGCCCTCGCGAGGCACGAGGGCGTGAGCTTCGGCTCGATCTCCGTCGTCAACCGCTACGCGACCGTGCTCGGCGTGCTCACGGTGAACGGCGGCACGTCCGAGGTCCCGGTGCGGCTCGAGCTGCACAGCGACGGGCACGAGTGGCAGGTCGCGGCCGTCGAGGTAGACGGCGTCAGGCTGCGTTGACGTCGTCGTCGTCGCGCTCCGGCCCCGCGTCGGGCGGGAGGCACGGGCCGCTCAGCGTAGCGACGAGCCCCCCGCCCTCCCGCGGCTCGAGCGAGAAGTCGATGCCGTGGCGCTCAGCGACGCCGCGCACGATCCCGAGGCCGAGCCCCATGCCGCCGGGGTGTCGGCCGCGGGCGGCTTCTCCCCGCACGCCGCGCGACATCAGCCTCGCGCGCTCGTCGGCGGCAATCCCGGGTCCGTCGTCCGCGACGACGAGCGCGAACCGACCCCGGATCGGGCCCTCGAGCGTCACGGCGACGTGGCCCCCGCGGGCGTTGTAGCGGACGGCGTTCTGCACGAGGTTGCTCGCGGCCTGCTCGAGGAGGGTGACGTCGGCGCGCGCGCGCACGGGCGCCTCGGGGACGGCGAAGTCGAGGGCGACCCCGCGCTCGCGGGCGATGGGCCGGTGCCGCGCGACCACGCGCTCGACGAGGGGACCGAGGGCGACCTCGTGCATCTGGAGCTGCCGGACGCCGCCTCGCAGGCGGGCGGAGGCGTTCAGGTTGCGCAGGAGCGAGCCTAGGTAGTGCGCCTCTTCGAGCGCGCCGGAGACGAGCCGGCGCTCCTCGCCATGCTCGGCCCGCTGCTCGAACATCGTCCCGAGCCGCGAGAGGTGCCCCTGCAGGACCGTGAGCGGGAGCATCACGTCGTGGGTCGTGTCGAGGATGTACCCGGTGAGCATCGCCTCGCGCGCCTCGAGGGCCTGGAGCTGCGCGCCGATGCGCTCCTGGTTCGCCGCGAACGCGCGGCCGAGCTCCGCGATCTCGTCGCGGCCCCCCGTGTCGAGGCCGACCTCGCCGTCGGCCACGTCGCGCGTGAGGCGGCGGATGCGCGCGACCAGCGGCCCCGCCGCGATGACGACGATGAGGATCGCGGCGAGCGACACTAGCCCGGCCGGCCATGCCGCGGCGAGGAGGCTCTGTTCGGGCAAGGCGGGGCGACGGAGCCAGACCACGGCGCAGGGCCCGTCCGCCCAGGGCATCCGCACGGCGATGTCCTCGAACCCGGAGTCGTCGAGCGAGGCGTCGAGCGCGGCGGGGTTGCCGGGCGACGACGGCGTCGCGCGCTCGGAGCGCCGACGGTCGACGCGTCGATACGCGATGTCCTCACCGTCGTCGAGCGCCTGGCGCAGCGCCGGAGGGAACTTGGGCGCGTCTGGGTTCGCGGAGACGAAGCTCGCGTCGTACGCGTAGTACCGCCAGCGCTGCGCGTGGGTCGCCTCGACGTGTCCGTGCCCGGGGTGCGTCTCCTTTGCGCGCTCCTTGCGCTCCGGGCGCCGCCCCCGGCGCGGCCGAGTCTTCGGGGCGCGCGTGTGGCTGCGCGCGCGGGCGCTCGACTCGGGGGCGTCGGCGTGCTCGGACCGCGGGGCCTCGGCGTGCGCTTCGGGGGTGCGACGGCTCGACTCGGAGGCGCGGCGACGGGACTCGGAAGCCTGGCGGCCCGACTCGGGAGCCGTATCGCTCGGTTGGGGAGCCTCGGCGCTCGGCTCAGGAGCCTTGGCGCTCGCCTCCTTCGACGCTTGGGGCGGCGACGTCTCGCGGCTCGGGCTCGCACGCCCCGGCCAGTGCGCCGCGTCCGACTCGCACCGCTCCCGCCCGCCGCTCTGCATCCTCGACAGGACGGCGCCGGAGAGGACGTTGCGCCGCGCGGCCCACTCGAGCCGATCCTGCCCCCAGACGAGCAGCGCCGCGAGCGGGATGACGAGCGCCGCGAGCGTCAGGGCGAGCCGCGCCCGCAGCCTCACCCTACGGACTCGGTGGGCGTCGGGCAGAAGCGGTAGCCGATGCCCCACACGGTCTCGATGCACGCCCCGGCCTCGCCCAGCTTGCTGCGCAGGCGGGAGACGTGGACGTCGAGCGACCGGGACGTGGGGTCGGCGTCTCGACCGAGCGCCTCCTCGACGAGGCTCATCCGAGTGACGGCGGCGTTCGGTCGTCGCGTCAGGACCTCGAGGATCGACAGCTCGACGGGCGTGAGCGTGACCGGCCCTTGGTCCGTCTCGACGGTGCGTGCGTCGAGGTCGAGGGTCACCGGGCCCACGCGGCGGCGATCGGAGCGCGTGATGGTCGGGCGTCGCAGGCGCGCCTGCACCCGCGCGAGCAGCTCCTCGGGCCAAAACGGCTTCGTGACGTAGTCGTCCGCCCCGAGACGCAAGCCGCGCACCTTGTCCGCGGTGTGGTCACGGGCGCTGACGATCAGCACGGGGACGTCCGAGCGCGCTCGAAATCGCTTGAGCAGGTCGAGCCCGTACGTCCCCGGCAGCATTAAATCGAGGAGGACGAGCGCGAAGCTCGCCACGTCGGCGCGCGCCGCCTCGTCCCCGTCCTTCACCCACGTGACCTCGAACCCTGCCTCACCGAGGTGGAGCACGATCTGGGCGCCCAGCGCCGCGTCGTCCTCGATGAGGAGGATTCGTTCGGTCACGTCGGGCTCGATGCATCACTGGGCGGGAGCAGACCCGGCGCTCTTGGCGCTCGCCTTGTGGTGCGACTTCGCCTTGTGGGCGGCGTGCATCGCGTCGTACTTCTTCTGCTGCTCCGGGTTGAGCACGTCGCGGACCTTCGCCTGCGCGTCGTCACGGATCGACCGAAGCTGCTTGCGGCTCTCGGCCGTCTGCTTGCCCTTCGTACGAGCCTCCTGCTCCTGCTTCTGGGCGTCGGTCAGGATCTCGGTGATCTTCGCCTTCTGCGAGTCGTCCAGCTTGAGCTGCTTGGTGAGGCGATCGACCTGGCGGGTGACGGCTTGGTCGCCGTGCTTGGCGGTCTTGGCCTTGTGGGCCTTTGCGTGCTGTCCCTGCATCGGCTGGGCGGCCGGCGCGGCGCCGGTGTCGGTCGCACCCTGAGCAGAGGCGGCGGTCGGGAGGGCGGCACCCGCGAGGAGCGCGGCGCCGAGGGCCATGGAGGCGAGAGACTGGAGTTTCATGATGAGTCCTTTCAGAGCGCGTCTAGCGGCGCTCTGTGGGAAGGGACCACCGAGACGTTACGACGGTGTTAAGCCGGCCACAATTCTTGAAGATGACGCGGACGATTTCTGCCGCGATGCCCGGCGGGCGGGACCGTCGGGACGATACTGCTACGCTCGCGCGCGATGCGACAGCTCGCGGAGTTCGAATCGGAGAGCCAGGCGCGGCGGCTGTCCGAGGCGCTGACCGGCAGCAAGATGCCGGCGTCGGTCACCCGCACGCGCTCGGGGCGCTTCGCGCTCTGGGTCCACGATGACGCCCACCTCGACGACGCGCGGGCGTTCATCGACTCGTTCCGCGCGAACCCGGACCACCCGCGCTACGCCGAGCTCGCGAAGAGAGCGTCGGAGGACGCCAAGCGCGCCGCGCGGGAGGACAAGCGGCTGCAGCGACGCACCGAGCGTATCCGGAGCCGGATGCAGCGGCAGACGGGCCGGATCGGGTCTGTGACGCTGGCGCTCATCGTGCTCTGCACCGGGATCTTCATCCTCATGCAGATCCACCCGTCGATCATCTACATGCTCACGTTTGCCGGCTTCAAGCCGGTCGGCAACGGCCAGCTCATCTACACGGGCCTCGAGCCCATCCTCCACGGCCAGATCTGGCGGCTCGTGACCCCAGCGCTGATGCACGGCGGGATGGGCCACTCGGGGCAAGCGCTCGTATTCGGCCTCGTGCACCTCGGCTTCAACATGTGGTGGCTCAAGGATCTCGGCACCATCATCGAGCACCTGCACCACTCCTGGTACTTCCTCGTCATGGTGCTGGTCATCGCGGTCGTGTCGCACGTGTTGCAGTTCGTGATGGCGCCGACCTCGCTCTTCTTGGGCATGTCCGGCGTGGTGTACGGGCTCTTCGCGTTCTTGTGGGTCCGGGGGCGCTTCGATCCTGCGTACCCGTTTCGCTTCCGCCCGGAGATCGTCGTGCTGATGCTCGCGTGGCTGGCGATCGGCTTCTTCGGGACGATGCACATCGCGAACTGGGTGCACCTCGGCGGTCTCGTGACCGGCGCCGTGTGGGGGCTCGCGACGTCGGGCTGGTTCGGCCGCAAGCTGCGCGCCCTGTAGCGACGCGCCGGAGCGCCGGCACCCCGCCCGCACTCCGGCCACGCCCGGGCACGCATCGCGGCGGGCGTGCCGTCAGGCCTGCAGCGCCACGCCGACGCGCGCCCACCGGTCGCGGCGGTACTCGAACAGGCCGTAGACCGCCTTGATGACGAACGAGAGCGGGAAAGCGAGCCACACCCCGAACGCCCCGAGGCCCAAGGGAAAGCCGAGGAGGTAGCTGAGCGGGATGAGGCACGCGGTCCCGACGACGTTGACCCGCAGGCTCGTCGTCGTGTCCCCTGACCCGCGGAACACGCCCATGATGCCGACGTAGACGCCCACGATCGGCATGCTCAGGCCGAGGATGCGCATCCACGTCGTCGAGAGCGCCCCGAGCGTCGTGCCGCCGGCGACGTGGAAGACCGCGAGCAAGGGGGCGGCCCCCGCGACGAGGCCGAAGCCGATCGCCGTCATCGCGCCGGTCGACAGGCGCAGGCCGGCGGAGAAGACGGCTTTCGCCTCCGCGATGTCGCGCGCGCCGAGCGCGTTGCCGACCATCGCGCCCATCGCCTGCGAGATGCCGAGGCCCGGAACGAACGCGAGCGACTGGATCCGCAGGCCGACGCCGTGGGCGGCGACCGCGACCGGATCGATGCGGCCCAGCATCCCGACGATGGACAGAAAGCCCGCGTTGAAGATGAAGAGGTCGGCCGCGGCGGGTGCGCCGACCTGGAGCAGCTCCTTCGCCACGCTGCGGTCCAGGCCGTGCGGGCGTAGAGGGATGAACAGCCCCGGAACCCGCCCGCGGCGGATGGTCGCGACGAGGATCGCGAGGCCCACCGCCTGGGACACGACCGTGCCCCAAGCGGCCCCCGGGACGCCGAGCGCCGGCAACCCGAGCTTGCCGAAGATGAGGCCGTAGTTGAGCACGACGTTGAGCGCGTTGCTGATGAGGGCCGTCACGAAGGGGAGCCAGGTGTTGCCGACGCCGCGCAGGACGGAGGCCAGCAAGACGTTGAGGTAGTAGAAGACCGACAACGCGAGCATGGGCCCGAGGTAGGAGGTCGCGACGTCGAGGGCGCTGCCCTCCGCGCCGAGCACGCGCATCAAGGGGCCGGCCAGCGCGTTGCCGAGCGTCGCGACGAGCAGCGCGACGAGGACCGTCAGCTCGATCGACTGCTGCAGCACGTGGTTCACGCGCGCGTGGTCCTCGGCGCCGTACGCGCGCGAGACCAGGGCGACGGCGCCGACCGACAAGCCGATCATCGCCACGAGCATCAGGAACACGATCTGCGCCGCGAAGCCAAGCGCCGTGAGCGCGACGTCGGCGTGCGGGAGCCTCCCGCACATCGCCGTGTCCACCGCCGGGGACAAGACGTTCAGCACGTTCAGGCCGACGACGGGGAGCGCGAGACGAAGGAGTCGTGCCGGGATGGAGGCTCGCGCGTCGCTCGCCACGGTGGCCGCACCGTGCGGCATGGCGGGCCGGGTGACAAGCGCCGACTGTGGCGGGCCGAGCGCGGCGGTTGCTACCCTCTGAACCCCATGTGGAGCGCGCCCGAGCAGCTTGGAGAGTACCGCGTCGTGCGGCGCCTCGGAGCGGGCGGGATGGCAGAGGCGTTCGAGGTCGAGCGCGACACGGCGAACGGGGTCACCCAGCGGGCGTGCCTCAAGCGGGTCCTGCCGGCCTACCGCGGGGACGCTCGCCTGCTGGCGCGCTTCGAGCGCGAGGTGCGCATCGCCTCGACGCTGCGCCACGGGAACATCGTCGACGTCGAGGCGCTCGGCGAGGACGAGGGCGCGCCGTACATGGTGCTGCAGCTCATCGACGGCGTGGACCTGCGCACGCTGCTGCCGCGCGTCCCCGGTGGGCACCTCTCGGCGGCGCTGGTCGGTAGGCTCGCCATCGATCTGACGTACGCGCTCGCGTACGCGCACACGGCCCGGACGCCGGGCGCGCCGCGGGGCGTCGTGCACCGCGACCTCTCGCCCGCGAACGTGCTGATCAGCCGGACGGGCGAGGTGCGGCTCGCGGATTTCGGGATCGCCGCCGCGATCGATGACCCGAGCGCGGCGGTCAGCCAGAGCATCCGCGGGAAGGTGCCCTACATGTCCCCGGAGCAGCTCCGCGGCGAGCCGCTCGACGGTCGCTCGGACCTCTTCTCCCTCGGGACGGTGCTGTACGAGGTCGCGACCGGACAAGCACCCTTCGGCCGAGGCGGCGACGCCATCACGGTCCGCAACGTGGTCGAGGGCGTCCGCCCGCCGCTGTCGATGAGAGCGCCTGCGCTCGGCGAGGGGCTCACCGTCGTGATCGACCGGCTGCTCGAGCCGGACCTCGCAGCTCGGTTCGAGAGCGCGGATGCGGTGCTCGACGCGCTCGCGGGCTGCGAGCCGCCGACGACGACGATGGGCGCGCGACTCGGCCTCGCGGCGCTCGTCGAGCCGCTCGTCGGATCGGTCGGCTCACGCGAGCATGTCGTCGGGGGCGACCGCCCGGCGCAGACCGAGCGGCTCGCGGACGGGGTCGTCGCGGCGGCGTGGGAGCCGACGGCGGCCTCGACACCCACCCGGCCGGTCCCGCTCGCGACGCTCGAGGCGGCGGTCAGCGCGAGCGCCCGCCCGCCGCCCGGCGACCCGGACGGGTTCATCGCCGGGGAGACGGCGCGCGGTCC
>JAGQJE010000012.1 GCA_020430775.1 Myxococcales bacterium | reverse complement strand
TCGACGAGCCGGGGCAGGCGTCGGCGCTCGAGGCGGCGCGCGCGCCCGAGCGGGCGCACGCGGCCCAGGGCGACGTCGCCGCGGTCGCCGCCGATCTGCGCGCGCAGGCCGACCTCGAGGCCCCGGAGGCGCGAGGACCGCTGCTCTCGAAGCTCGCGGCGCACCAAGAGACGCAGCTCGGCGATCGCGAGGCCGCCGTCGCGGCCCATCGCGAGCGGCTCGCGCTCGAGCCCGCGCACCTGCCGACCCTCGACGCGCTCGAGCGGCTCTACGAGCGCGCCGGTGACACCGAGGCGCTGCTCGAGACGCTCGGCGCCCGGGAGCGCGCCCTCGACGACCCCGCCGGCAAGCGGGCCGTCGCGCTCCGCGCGGCGCGCCTGTGCGTAGACCGCCTCGATGAGCCCGAGCGCGCGGCCGGCGCGTACGAGCACGTCCGCGCGACGTACGGACCGGACGCCGAGACGCTCGCCGCGCTCGCCGAGCTGTACCGGCGCCTCGACCGCTGGGAGCCGCTCCTCGATGTCCTCGGCGCGATGTACGAGGACGCGACGGACGTCCCCGCCAAGGTCGCGCTGCGCTTCGAGGCGGCCGAGGTGCACCACCACCGCACCGGCGATCTCGAGGGCGCGGCGGAGGCCTACCGGGACGTGCTCGCGCACGCCGGCGTGCACGTCCCCTCGCTCGAGGGGCTCGAGGCGATCGTGCGGGAGGGCGAGGGGCACGCTCGGGTCGCCGCGGCGCGGGTCCTCGCGCCGCGTCACGTGCAGGGCGGCGATCCGCCGATGGCCGTGCACGTGCTCTGCGTGCTCGGCGAGTCGCAGGACGTCGGAGAGGCCGTGCCGGCGCTCCGGCGCGCGGCCGAGCTGTCGGAGACCGCGCTCGACGACCCGGCGCGCGCGTTCGATCTGACCGAGCACGCGTTGCGCGTCGGCGCGGGCACGGCCGCGGCGGGTGAGCTGCTCGACGACCTCGATCGCCTCGCCGCGGCGACCGGCCGAGAGGCGGCGTTCGTCGCGATTTTGCGTGACATCGTCGGCGACGTCTTCGACGCCCAGACGCAGATCTCGGTCCTGTGGCGCATCGCGCGGACTTCGGAGTCCGCCCTCGACGATCCCGCCACCGCGATCGAGCACTACCGCCGCATCATCGACATCGAGCCCGCCCACGAACCTGCGCTCGACGCGCTCGAGCGGCTCTACGCAGCCGAGGACGACTACGACGCGGTGCGGGACGTGATCGCGCGCCGGATCGACCTGTCGCAGGAGCCGAGGGAGCGCGTCGCCCTGAGGCTCCGGCACGCGAAGGTCAGCGAGGAGCGGCTCGGCGATCTGGCCGGCGCGGTCGAGGCGCTCGAGCGCGCCGAGGGCGATGTGGAAGGCCTCGGCGCGGACGACCTCGCAGCGCGCGCCGACCTGCACCGCGAGCTCGAGCGGCTCTACGCGAAGAGCGGCCGCTTCGGGGAGCTGTGCGCCCACCTCGAGCGGCGCCTCGACGGCTTGGCGGTGGACGCGCCCGACGTGGGCGACGCGACCGCCGAGACGGTGGACCTGCACCACCGCCTCGCGCGCACCCACCTCGACCACACCGGTGATCACTTCGCCGCGCTCGAGCACCTGCGTGCGACGGTCGCGCTCGCGCCGGGGCACGAGGGCGCCGTGGACGCGCTGCTGGGGCTGACCGACGACGACGCGGTCGCCGAGCCGGCCGCGGCCGTGCTCGAGCCCGTGCTGCGCGAGCGAGGCGACTGGCCCGGCCTCGCGCGGGCGTTCGAGGCCAGGGCGCGCGTTACGCCGGAGCCGGCGGCGCGCAGGGAGCGGCTCGAGGCGCTCGCCGACCTGCACGAGACCCACACGCACGACGTCGCGGCGGCGCTGCGCGCGTACGCGGCGATGTTCGCGGAGGACCCGGCGGACGAGGTGCTCGAAGGGCGCGTCGCCGACGCCGCGGTCCGGGCCGAGCAGTGGTCCGCGGGCGGAGACGCCCTGATGGCGCGCGTCGGCGATCTGGCGCTCGAAGACGAGGCCAACCTCCGACTCGCGAGGCGGGCCGGCGACCTGTACGCGCACGACCCGGAGGCGCTCGATCGCGCGGTCGCGGCGTACGAGCGCGCGCGTGAGCTCGCGCCGGGCGATCCGGCGGTGCGTGCGGCGCTCGGCGCGGCGTACGAGCGGCAAGGCGCGTGGCCCGAGCGGCTCGCGCTGCTGCGCGACGAACGGGACGCCGCGACCGACGACGAGACGCGCGCGCGGCTCCTGCACGAGGAGGGCGCGCTGCTCGTCGATCGCCTGCACGACCCGCACGCCGCCGCCGACGCGTTCGAGGGGGCGCTGCGCCTGCGGCCCGACGACGACGAGACGCGCGCGCGGCTCGCCGACGCGCACGAGGGCGCGGGCCGCTGGGAGGCGCTGCGCGACCACCTGAAGGCCTGGCTCGAGCGTGGACCCGTCGTCGAGGCGGACGCGCCCGCGCTTCGCCACCGGCTCGGGCGCGTGTACGCCGAGCACCTCGATGAGCCGGCCGCCGCCGTCGACGCGTTCGAGGCCGTGTTGACCGCGCGCCCCGGGCACCCCGCGACGGTCGCCGCGCTCGAGACGATGCGCGCGCACGCCGAGGTCGGCCCGCGGGCGCTCGCGCTCCTCGAGGACGCCTACCGCGCAGAGGGCGCCGACGCCGCGCTCGTCTCGGTGGTCGAGCAGCGCGCCGCGCTCGCGGTGGCGGGCGACGACCCGGCGGGCGCGGTCGCTCGCTACGCCGAGGTCGCCGAGCGCTACGAGCGACGGCTCGACGATCCCGCCGCCGCGCTAGGGGCCTGGGCCCGCGCGCTCGCGGTCGAGCCGTGCAACGAGCGCGCGCGGGTCGAGGTCACGCGCCTCGGCGCATCGCTCGGCGCGTGGGATCGCGCCGCCGACGCATACCACAGCGCGCTCGACACGCTGGCCGAGCGCGGCACGTCGGACACCGCGGACCGTGAGGGGGCAGTCGCCTTGCTCGAAGCGCTCGCCCACGCGCAGGCCGACGGGCTCGGCGACCTGCGCGCGGCCGCTGAGACCCAGGAGCGCGTCGCGTCGTACATCCCGGGCGCTTCGCGGCCGCTCGACGCGCTCGAGGAGCTCTACGCCCAGCTCGGCGACGTCGACGGGGTCGCCGGGGTGTGGGAGCGGCGCGCGGCCGCCGCCGAGGACGAGGCTGCTCGCGCGGACGCGCTCTGCGCGCTCGCCGCGTACCACCGCGACGTGCGCGACGACACCGACGCCGCGGTCGACGCGTACCGCCGCGCGCTCGACGCGGTGCCGGACGACCCGCGCGCGCTCGCCGCGCTCGACCGCCTCCTCGACCGGGCCGGGACACCGGAGGAGCGGGAGCTCGTGCTCGTCCGGCGTGCCGTCGTCGAGACCGACTCGGCGGCGCTGCTCGACGTCTGCTTGCGCCTCGGACGCCTCTACCAGGGCGCGCTCGACCGCCCGGACGACGCGACGAGCGCGTTCGAGCGGGCGCTCGAGATCGAGCCGCGCCACGCCGAGGCGCTCGAGGCGCTCACGGGCCTGTACGAGGCGAGCGCGCGGTGGCCGGACCTCCTCGAGTGTCTGCGCGTGCGCGCCGAGGACGCGCCGCAGCGTGCGGATCGAGCCGCGCTCTGGACGAGGCGCGGCGCGCTGCTCGCGCGCGAGCTGCACCGCCCGGAGGAGGCCGTCGCCGACTTCGCGCAGGCCCTCGACGCGGATCCGCGCGACGAGGGCGCGGCCACCGCGCTGCTCGAGCTCGCGCGCGCGGGCAGGGTGGTCGAGCCCGCCGCCGCCGTGCTCGGTCCGGTGCTGCGCATGCGGCAGCGGTGGCCGGAGGTCGCGGAGCTGCTCGCCGCGCGCGTCGCCGCCGCCCCGCCGGGCGTCGAGAAGGCGGCCCTCGCGACGGAGCTCGCCACCGTGAGGCGGCAGGCGCTCGCCGACCCTGCCGGCGCGTTCGACGCGCTCCTGGTCGCGCTCGACGCGGAGCCGGGCGACGCCCAGACCCTCGACCGGCTCGACGACGTCGCCCGCGAGCTCGGCGAGCCGGCGCGCCTCGTCGATGCGCTCGACGCGAGGGCGCCCGAGGTCTCCGACGCGGCGTCCCGCGACCTGCTGCACCGGCACGCGGCACGCGTCGCCGAGCGGGAGCTGCAGCACGGGACCCGCGCCGCCGGCTTGCTGCGGCGGTGGCTCGACGACGCGACCGAGCGCGGCGATGAGGCAGCCACGTCGGAGGCGCTCGGAGAGCTCGATCGCGTGCTGAGCCGCGCCGTCGACACGGGCCTCGCCGGCGAGACGGAGCGCGCCGCGCTCGGCGACGTGCTGTCCCGACGGGTGGCGACGACGGGCTCCGCGGCGACGAAGGCCGGCCTGCTCCGGCGCCTCGGCGAGGTGCGCGGCGCTTCGGAGGACGCGGCAGACCGGACGGCGCGCCTGCGCCAGCTCGCCGCGGTCTACGAGCGCGAGCTCGAGCGACCGGGCGACGCGATCGGCGCCCTGCGCGAGGCGGCCCAGGGCGCGCCGGAGGAAGCCGCGCTGGTCGATGAGATGGAGCGCGTCGCGCAGGCACATGATGCGTGGGCCGGCCTGCGGGGGTTCGCGGAGGGCGTGCACGCGCGCGAGGACCTGCCGCTCGCGACCCGCCGCGATCTCGACCTGCGCGCGGCGGGTTGGTATCGCACCGGGCTCGGCGACCCGGTCGCGGCCGAGGCGCGCCTCGACGCCGCGCTCGAGCTCGACCGGAGCTTCGGGCCCGCCCACGCCGCGCGCGCCGCGCTGCTCCGCGAGGCCGCTCGCCACGCGGACCTCGCCGCTGCGCTCCGGGAATGGGCGGCGGTCGAGACGGAGCCGGCGGCCCGCCGCGCCCACCTCTTCGAGGCCGCCGAGGTCGCGCGCGACGAGCTCGGCGCGCCCGACGCGGCGGCGAAGGACTACGAGAGCGTGCTCGCCGGGGATCACGCAGACACCGAGGCGCTCGACGCGCTCGTCGACCTGCACGGGCAGGATGGCCGGTGGGGCGAGGCCGCGCGCTGGCTCGAGCGACGCGTCGCGATCGAGGTCGCTCCGGAGCGGCGCGTCGAGGGGTATCGACGGCTCGCGGCGATGCAGGTCGAGCGGCTCGGTACGCTCGACGAGGCGGCGCAGACCTATCGCGAGCTGCTGGCGGAGCGCCCGGACGACCTCGACGCCATCGCCGCGCTCGAGCGGGTCGCGGCGCAGGCCGGCGACGACGACGCCCTCGTCGATGCGCTCGAGCGCCACCTCGACCAGGTGCACGACGGGCCCGAGCGCGTCGAGATCGGGCTTCGGCTCGCCGCCGTCGAAGAGCGCATCGGCCACACGCGCGCCGCGATCGCCCACTACCGCGCGGTCCTCGACGCGTCGAGCGACGAGCCGCCCGCCCTCGCCGCGCTCGAGCGCCTCCACACGCAGGCCGGGGACTGGCGCGGCATCGCGGACGTGCTCGACCGGCGCGTGCGGGCCGCCGAGCGCGCCGGCGACGACGACGCGCAGCGGCACCACCTCGCGCGGCTCGCGAGCGTCTACGACGGAGAGCTCGACGATGCGGCGCGGGCGATCGACGCGCACGAGCGCATCATCGCCCTCGACGAAGACGCGCTCGACTCCCGCCGCGCGCTCGCGGACCAGTACGAGCGGGCGGGCCGCTGGTCGGACGCCGCCGAGCAGGTCGAGCGGCTCATGCGCGACGCCGACGGTGACGAGGCGGTGGCGCTCGCGGCGCGCGTCGCGAGGCTCGTCGATGAGCCGCTCGGCGACGAGCAGCGGGCGGAGCGGGCGCTCCGGTGGGCGGTCGATCGGGTCCCAGGCTCCAACGACGCGCGGGCGAGATTGCGCGCGCACTACACCAGCCACGGGCGGAACGAGCGCCTCGCCGACCGTTTGGTCGAGGACGCCTCGAGCGCCGCGGACGAGGCCACGCGCGCCGAGCTGCTCTGCGCGGCGGGGGTCCTCTACGCGGACGTGCTCGACGATCGCGCCGCGGCGATCGTCGCGTTCGAGCGTGCGCACACCCTCGCGCCGGCGAGCGACGAGGTGACGGGTCGGCTCGCGTCGCTCCTGCTGGCCGAGGGACGCCCTGCCGAGGCGGTGCCGCTGCTCCGCGAGCGCATCGACGGGTGGTCTGGGCCGCGCGGCAAGGAGCTGGCGCGCTACCACCATCAGCTCGGCGTCGCCCTCGCCCGCGCCGGTCAGGCAGACGAGGCGATGGAGGCCTACGAGGCTGCGTTCCGCCTCGACCTGACCAACATCGGCATCCTCCGCGACCTCGCCGAGCTCCGCTACGAGCGACGCGAGTGGGAGCAGGCGCAGAAGTCGTACCGCGCGCTCCTGCTCCAGCGTCTCGGTCCGGAGACCGGCGTCACGAAGCTGGACGTCTACACGCGGCTCGCCGAGATCGCCCGAGCCCTCGGGGACGTCGAGCGCGCCGAGGCGCTCTTCGAGCGAGCGCGCGGAGAGGCGCCGACGGTCACCGGCGGGTCCGCGCCGAAGCCGCGAGGCGAAGGGTGAGTGGTACTACGGTCGCCTCGATCGACGGAGCGCAGGTCCCACTCGCCGAGGCGAGGGTGTCGATCCTCGACCGTGGCTTCTTGTACGGCGACAGCGTCTTCGAGGTGATGCGGGTCCATCGCGGCGTCGCGTTTCGACAGCGCGCCCACCTCGAGCGCCTCGCCCGCTCCGCCGAGAGCGTGTTCATCGAGCTGCCGGTCACGGTCGAGGCGCTCGCCACGGAGCTGCGCGCGGCGCTCGAAGCCTCGGGGCTTCGGGACGCGTACGTGCGGCTCATCCTCACCCGCGGGCAGGGCCCGCTCACCTTTGACCGCCGGACCGCGAGCGCGCCGCGCCGCGTGGTGTTGGTCGCGCCGCTGCCCGAGCTTGCGCAGAGCCTGTACACGGAGGGCGTGACGGCCGCGCTCGTGCACGTGTCGCGCCCCGCCGTCGGCAGCAGGTCCCGCGGCGTCAAGGCGTCGAACTACCTCGCGAACCTCCTCGCGCTCGAAGAGGCGCGCTCGCGTGGGGCGCACGACGCGATCCTCGTCGAGCCCGACGGCATGGTGACCGAGGCGGCCTCGAGCAACGTGTTCGTCGTTCGCGACGGGCGCGTCCTCACGCCGCGGCTCGAAGCCGGCATCCTCTCCGGTATCACGCGCGGCGTCGTCATCGAGCGCGCGGGCGCGCTCGGCGTGCCGGTCGAGGAGGGGCTGGTGTTCCCGTCGGACCTGTACCGCGCCGACGAGGTCTTCCTGACGTCGAGCGTGCGCGAGCTGGTGTCCGTCGTGCGGGTCGACGGCCGGGAGGTCGGTGTCGGGGCGCCCGGGCCGGTCGCCGCGCGACTGCGGGAGGCGTATCGCGCCGAGGTTCGCCGCGAAACGGGCGGCTGACGGCCCGTCAGGGGCGCGAGCCGGCTCGAGCGCGGGCTGCCGGAGCCCCCTCGCTCAGTCCTTGTCGGGGTGAATCGGGAAGCGCGGGGTCGAGCCCTTCTTCGCGAGCTTCTTCTTGCGGGCGCTCCCGGCCTTCGCGTTCTTGCGGTGGCGGCGGCTCTTGGTCTTGCTGGTGTCCGACATGAGGGCGCCGATCTAGCCCGCCGGCCCCGCTGCGTCAATGCGCGTGGCCCGCAACGCGGGTGCGGGCACGAGCACGGGTGCGGGCACGAGCACGGGAGCGGGCGCGGGAACGGGATCGGACACGGGATCGGGAACGGGCACGGACTCGGACACGATTCGTGGGAAGCAACTCGATGTCGACGGGAGGCACCACAACATATCGTGGCCACCGACCGTCGTCGACCACATCATGTAGTGGGCCGTAGCCGGCCTGAGGAGTTGCTTCCCACGAAT
>JAGQJE010000104.1 GCA_020430775.1 Myxococcales bacterium | reverse complement strand
GACCAGGCGACGGGCGAACGCGCGTTGCGCGAGCACAAGCGCCGCGCCGATCTTGACTCGCGACTGGGTGACGCGCTGCGCGCGAGCGGCATCAACGCGGCCGACGCGCTTGCGGTGCAGGCGCTCTACGCGACAGCCGGGCAGTCGGGCTCCCACCGGATCGTCTCGGCCCTGCGAGCCATCGAGGCATGGATCAGAGAGGGAGGCGCGCGGTGAGCGACACCAAACTGACCGCCGAAGAGTCATGCAGGCAGGTGCTCAAGAGCATCGCCGACGCCTGCGTCGACCTGTTCTGCGGCGCGGGAGGGCTGACCCATGGACTCATCGCGGCCGGGGTGCCGGTCGTCGCCGGAGTCGACCTCGATGAGGCTTGTCGTCATCCCTATCAGGCGAACAACCCGGGCGCGACCTTCTACGCGCGGGCGGGGGCTACGGGGAGCGGGGGTCGAGCGCTGAGGGGGCGCGATGACTGACACGAACCCCGCGCGCGCGGAGGCGCAGGGCCGCGTCGAGCGAGACCGCGCGCGAGCGCTGCTCACGATCCGCGGTCAGATCGTCGAGCGGGTGATCTCGGAGATCACGGCGACGCTCAGCGACTACGAGACGGAGGTCCCCTCCCGCAGCGCCGAGGTCGCGCTCGGGGCGTATGCGGTGCTCCGCCAGGTCGGCGAGGGCGAGCCGGACACCTGGCTCGACTACGTGGCCGATCTGCTCACCGCGAGCCAGGCGTACCGGACCGGACGCGCCGTCGCTGCGGACATCGGCGACGACGAGGAGGCGGGCGCCGGAGGAGGATCGACGACTACGTCCTGTCGCGGAGACGCCGACGCGCGCCGAAAGATCCAGCGGTCGGCCGTCGCAGAGCGCCTCTGGCGCGCGCGCTCAAGAGCGAGTCTCTCGCAGACCGAAGTCGGGCGCCGCCTCGGCTTCCACCGCCCCGTCATCAGCCAGATCGAGCTGGGCAAGCGGGCGGTGAAGGTCGAGGAGCTGGTCAGCCTCGCGGAGCTTTACGGCGTCGATGTCGGCTGGCTGGCGTGCGGGACGGGTCTACGCGAGCGTGGCGCGCTCGAGAGCGCGCTGCGCGCCGCCGCGACATCGCTTCGTACGCTCAGCTACGCCGGCGGTCGCGACTCAACCCTCAGCGACCTCGTGGACGTGCGTGGGTACGCCGCCAACCGGGCATCCGTCGCGCTCGATGCGCTGTCGGAGGGCGACCGATGACCTACGACGAAGCCGTCGCGCTCCTCCGAGCGACCCGCTATGGGCGGCACGCCGTGCAGGCACTCGGGGCGGAGGAGCGCACCACGCCGCCGCCTGACCCAGCGATCGCCCGGCTCGACCACGCGCTGCGCGAGCTGCGGGCGGCCGATGCCGCGCTCGAAGGCGCCGAAGCGCGCGTCGAGGACCTCCGCGTAGAGCTCGAGCACGCCCGCATCAGCTACGCCGAAGCGCGTGCGGCTCTCGACGATGCGCTCTACGTCGTCGTGGACGCCGGCGGCCCGTGGGCCGTGCGCGTCGCCTGACCCCCACCGCCCCGCCGGCTTCGGCCGCGGGGCTTTCTTGTGCCCAAT
>JAGQJE010000011.1 GCA_020430775.1 Myxococcales bacterium | reverse complement strand
GCGCTCTCGCGCTCAGACCATCTCGTGGTAGCGGACCTGCGCCTGGCGCTGCTGCGTCGCGACGCTGCGGATCTGCTCGCACACCGACAGCGGCTGCGGGATCGCCTTCAGCACCACGGCCGGCGTGCTAAGCCGCCACATACCGCCGAGCGGCCTCTCGGAGCTGCTCTGCGTACTGGTAGATGTCGGTGACGGCCGAGATGGGGTGGCGGGTCTCGTTCTTCTCGGCGTCGAACGTTCCGAGGTACCACTGGGCGTGGTTCAGGTGGAATCGGCAGATGGGCTTTCGGTTGTTGTCGTCGCACAGGACGCCGAAGTAGCTCTTGGTGTCCCGGTGGGCGATGCGCTCGATGGGCAGGACGCTGCAGACGATGGCGCGCACCACCCGGAACGCCTCGCGTTCCTCTTCGGTTGTGACGACGCCCCGGCCTTCGTCGCTCGCGGACGCCTTGGCGGTCGCGGACTCGTCCTCCGCAGGCGCCGGAGTCGACGTGGACGCTCCCTGTACGCCGCCCTCGCTCTCGAGCAGCCCGCGGAGCCGGCGGCTAACACGCTCTGACAGCACCTCGGAAAACGCGTTGCGAACGAGCGCCGTAAACTCGTCGCGCGCCGCTTGGGTGAAGCGACCGCTAGGACAGGCTTTGGCGTGGAAGAACCGTACCAAATCCTCCTCGGGCGCTTCCATCTGTGCCTCGATCGCCTTGCGGATCGACCTGACGTGCTTGAGCGAGCCGGCGGTGCTGAGTATGCCGTCGAGGTCGAAGGCGTCTTTGGTGATCTTCTCAAGCTCGTCTACCAGGTCCCATCGGACGTCGAGCAGGTCGATCTCTAGGAAGGGCCGCTCGTCCATTCGGTTGGCTTGGTCGAGGTCGGTGTAGAGCTGGAACTCGGTGCCGTTCGTCAAGATGGCGATGCGCGCGTGGGAGACGGAGAAGTACCGGTAAAGCTGGCTCGCGTGGTTCAGGCACAGTGTCGCGCCTGCCCTCTTGGCCTCGACGAGGATGATCGCCGCCCCGTCGCGCATGATCGCGTAGTCCACCTTTTCGCCTCGCTTCGTGCCCACGTCGGCAGTGAACTCGGGGACGACCTCCTCGGGGTTGAAGACGTCGTAGCCGAGCGCGCTCAAGAACGGCATCACCAGCGCGTTCTTGGTGGCCTCCTCAGTCTCGAGCTTCGACACCAGGCCCGCGGCCCGGCCCGAGAGCGTCCGAATCTTCTCCGTAAAACTCATCGATCCCTCCGAATTTCAGCGCGGAGTGTAGTCGGCGATCGTCTGCGGAGGGGCTAATTGGGGGCGAAAAGGGGAAAATCAACACGCGCAGATGCTCATGAGCTTGCACTCATGACTAAGTTATCTATACTCCCCCCCATGCCCCACACACCGACCCCTCCGGCGCACGCCCTCGAGCCCGCGCCGCCCTCGACCCCGCGCTACCCGGCGCACGCCGCCCCTTCGTGGGGCGCGCCCATCCCCGGGGCGACGCCTCGGCAGAGGCTCGCGGTCCGCAGCCTCGAGCACCACGCGCTGCACCTCGGTGTCGAGCTGCTCTGCGAGCGCCGGCGGATCCGCCGAGGCCGACGCGACCCGCGGCGGCTGCTCGCCTTGCAGCGCGAGTACGGTCGCGCGCTCGTTAGCGCCCAGGTCGCCCGCGTCGCGCTCCACCGCACGGCGGTGGCGTCGTGACGGCCACGATGTCGGCCAGAGCGCGCGTACAGCGCGTGGTCGCCGTGGCGGACGTGCTGCGCGACCGGGCGCTCGAGATCAAAGCCGCGCACAAGCCCCGCCGCGGCCT
>JAGQJE010000010.1 GCA_020430775.1 Myxococcales bacterium | reverse complement strand
GACGGGCGGCGGGAGTCCGGCGCCCAAGCGCGCTCCGGCTCGGGTGAGGGGCTCGGGCTCGGGCTCGGACGCCAGACGCGCGCGCGCCCGGTCACGCGGATCGCTCGTCGCCCGCCGCGGGCAGGCTCGCGGCGCCGCTCGCCGCGTCGAAGACCGGGGGCAGGGGCTCCGCCGGGTAGCGGTATCCGACGCGCTTGGCGTAGTCGTACAGCTCGGCGCAGTACTCGGTGAAGCGCACGGGGCGCACGCCGAGCGCCTCGACGGCGCGGCGGTTGTCGAAGACGGTGTCGTACGTGATGTAGGGCAGGAAGACGGTGAAGAGCGACCCGACGAGCTGCGGGAGGCTGCGCCGGCGCAGGTTCGACAGCGCGCTCATCGTCCGCGCGAAGGGTCCGCCGAGCGCCGGCAGGAAGACCGGCGGCCGCTTGCCCTTGTGGCGCGCGATCGCGCCGGCGATCTCGTGGAGCGTCGGGGAGTCTTCGCCGGCGCTCAGGTGGTAGATCTCCGCGCTCGGTGCGGCGGCCATGTGCAGGGTCGCGACGGCGCGGCCGACCCAGTCGGCGTTGACGATGTCCATCCGCCCGTCGCCTCGGAGCGGCAAGAGCGGCAGGTCGGCGAGCACGCAGAACGCGCGCACCATGTCGAACTGCGTCGTGTCCGGGAAGCGGGAGTCCCCCATGACCGTCGATGGGCGAAAGAAGGTCTTGGGCACGTCCGGGAGCAGCTCACGCACCATGTGCTCGCAGAATTTCTTCGTGCGCCCGTAGGGGTCGTAGTCCGAGCGGTCCCAGTCGATCGCGTCGTCCTCGAATACGTGCTCCGAGTCGCGCGCGCCGGCGACCGCGACCGTCGACACGTGGCTGAAGCGCCGCAGCCCGTGGTCGTCGTGCATCGCGCGCGCGAGCTGCACGACCGCGAGGGTGCCGCGGAGGTTCTGGTTGAGGCAGGCCTTCTCGGACTTGCGGTTGAGCGACGCGGCGATGTGCAGCACCGACTCGGCGTGCTCGACCAGGTAGTGGCGATCGCGCAGGGCGAGGCCGAGCCCGGGCGCGGTCAGATCACCGGGGATGAACCGGACGCGGTCGAGGTACCCGCGGAAGGTGTGGGCGTCCATGTGGAGCTGCATCGCCCGCCAGAGCTTGTCGATGCCGGCCTCGCGCGAGTCCGCGCGCGTGAGCATCGCGAGCTCGTGCGTCGTGTCTGCGAGCAGGCGGTCGGTGACGTACGAGCCCAGAAAGCCCGTCGCGCCGGTCAAAAAGATCGTGTTCTTCATCGATTCGCTCATGCCGTCGCCTGGGTGGCGCGGCGTCCAGATGGGACCTGCGCCGTGCGAGAGGCGTCGTCGGCGGGGAGGACGCTGATCGCCGGATCGTCCGGGATGCGCTCGCCCTCGAGCAGCGGGATGCACCAGCGCTGCAGGCCGGGGACCTCGACGTCGAGCCAGTAGTGGCGCCAGTCGAGGTCGGCGATGTCGAAGCCGAAGAGGGCGCGTTCGTCTGCACCGAGGGCCGCGGTCGCCGCCTCGAGGTGGTCGGTCCGGAACGTGTAGTCCTGGTCGTAGATGAAGGGGCGGTACTGCCGGAGCATCTTCTGGACGCGCCCGAGGCTCCTGTCGGCCTCGCGGCACTGCTTCGACCAGCGCTGGCGGCGCCGCTCGAGCCCCGCGCCAAAGCGCTCGAAGAGCGCGGGCGGCAGGGCGCGCTCGAGGTCGACGTCTCGGAGCAGCGCGCGGGCCGCGCTCGCCGCGCGTTGGAGCTCCGGCGTGCCGAGCCACGGGGGCCGCTCGGCGTCGACCGCGACGGTGTCGAGCCGGCTGAGGAGCTCGCGCTCCGCCCAGCGCGCCCCGCGGCGGTGCGTGCGCCGCAGCGCGAGGTCGGTGAGCTCGATCGCGCGGCCCATCGTGAAGCGGTTCAGGCGAGAGCTCGCGATGTGGTAGACGTCGTGCGCGTCGTCGCGCAGCGCCGCGGCGACGGCCAGGGTGACGCCGCGGGCGACGGTGTCGACCGGGACGACGTCGAACCCGATCTCCGCGCGCGCCGGCAGGCGGCGGAAGCTCGTCGACATGAGCCAGACGAGCGGCCCGGAGGTGTTGATGCCCTCGTTCCAGCCGGGGAAGGGGTAGCGCGTCGCGCACTCGACGATGGCTGGGCGCACCGTCGTCGCGACCACGTCACGGCGGGTCGCGAGGCAGTGCTCGGCCAGCGCCTTGGTGTACGTGTAGGTGTTCGGCCACCCGAGCGCCGCGGCCCGCGCCGTGACGCACGCCGAGCGCGCGGAGGCGGTGTCGTGGTCGACGATGGCCGCGCGAAGCGCCGAGAGCTCCTGCGCGGGGCGGAAGCGCACGCCGTTTGGCGCGACGCCGACCTCGAGCGCCTCGGGCACCTCCCCGAAGACCCTCCCTGCGACGAACGCCGTCGAGCAGTGCACATAGCGCCTGCCGGGCGAGCGCGCCGCGAGGTCCGCGAGGTGCATGGCGCCGTCGATATTGATCCGCAGCGCAGCGACGGGGTCGGGCTCGAAGTCCGTGAGCCCCGCGAAGTGCACGACGGCGTCGACGTCGGCGAGGAGGGCGCGCGCTTGCGCCTCGGTCCACCCGCAGAGCGGCTCGGTGAGCTGAGCCTCGACGACGCGGACGCGAGCCGCGACGTATCGCCGAGCCTCCGGTCCGAGCCGCTGGCGCAGCGCGCGAAACGCGGGCGAGCGCTCGACGATGCGATCGAAGCGAGCCTCCGCGGTCACGTCCCGCGTCGGGCGGATGAGCACGGTGACCCTGCGGAGCTCGGGGAGGTGGTCGAGGAGCGTCGCGAGCCACACCTTGCCCAGGAAGCCCGTCACTCCCGTCAGCAAGAGGTGCTTCCCCGCGAAGGCCGCACGCACGGACGAGGACCTCACGCGCGGCATCTCAGCGCCCACCCTGAGCGCAGGCGTGGTTCACGACCGGCCAGTCGTGGTCGCGCGCGAGACGACGGAGCGGCCCGTCTGGGTTGACCGCGCAGGGCTTGCCGATCGCGCTGAGCAGCAGGCTGTCGCCGTCGCTCGCGCCGTACGCGCTCGACGCGAGCAGGTCGACGCCGTGCTCGGCCGCGAACTTCCGCGCCCACTGGCCCGCGACTGCGCCGCCGATGACGGGCGCCTCGAGGCGGCCCGTGGCGCGCCCCTTGCGCATCTCGAGGCGGTTGCAGAGCAGGTCGTCGGCCTCGACGGCGTCCGCGACCGGCAGGGCGATGAGGTCGATGTTGTCGCTGATGAGCACGACGCGCTCCCGGCGGCGACGGGCCGCGCGGACCAGCTCGACGCCCTCGTCGAGCAGGGACGGCACCACGAAGCGCTCGGCGTACTCCGCGCCGAGCACGGCCAGGCGATCCTCGCTCATGCCCCGCGTGCCCATCCAGGTGACGCGCGCCCTCGAGGCGCCGACCTGCAGCTCGCCCGCGAGGGAGAGCGGGGCGGCGAGGGCGACGTTGGACAGGCGCGCGAGGCGCTCGCCGAGCCCGGCGGCGTTCGACGCGAGCCACGCGGCCGCCCCGAGCGTCGAGCGCGTCGTCAGCACCCCTTCGAGGCGAAAGAACGCGGCGATGTGCATGATCGACTCCTTGGGGGCGGGCCAACTGCGTGGCGCCGAGCGGTCCGGCCGGTCCAGGCGTGTACGTAGCTCAACTAGACTGACATGTCAGTGTTCTTTTTTCACGTGGCAAGTTTGTGACGGAGCGCAGATGCGTGGAGTGGGGGAGCGGGAGCGGGAGCGGGATCGATTCGTGGGAAGCAACTCCTCAGGCCGGCTACGGCCCACTACATGATGTGGTCGACGACGGTCGGTGGCCACGATATGTTGTGGTGCCTCCCGTCGACATCGAGTTGCTTCCCACGAAT
>JAGQJE010000103.1 GCA_020430775.1 Myxococcales bacterium | reverse complement strand
GAGGCTGGCTATATCGTACGTAAAGGTGAGAATACTACTGAAGTTGTAGCTACCCCTGCTGGTACGGTTGAGACTAATGAGGAGACTATTAAGAATCCTGCTGAAACCGTCAAGATGCCTAGTGAGGCTGTTGATGGTGGATTGGACGAAGTTGAGAGGCGTCTCAGTGAGATTGATATAAGTATCCAGGATCTCCAAGATGAGATTGACTCTGGTTATGCTGAAAGTGTATCTGATCTTACGAAGCAGATTGCAAGACTTAAGCTTGAGCAGAAGGATCTTGAGAAACAGCAACAGGGTCTCTATGGTGAGAAGCAGTCTATCTCTAAGCGTGAGGAAGATGAACTCGTAGAACTGAATGGTGCTACTATTGTTGATGAGAGTCTCGATGATATCACTCCTGAGGCTAAAGCTCAGACTGAGGCTCGTCCTGATGAAGTAAACACGACTAAGGCCCGTCCTGATGAAGTAAACGCGGTTAAGAAGGTCGTGAATATGTTCAAGTCTCAGATGGATAAGGAGCGTATGTCTGATCTTGATATCACAGTCGTTACTAATATTAATGATATACCTAAGGAACTCCTAGGTGATTACCAGACTAACTGGGAAGGTAAGTTGATCAATGGTCTTCACTATCCTAAAAGAGAGATCGGTGGTAAAGCCAATATCTTGATTTTCCCTAGGGCTGGGCGTACCCGTGAAGATGCAGAGTGGACCATATATCATGAGACCGTAGGACATTATGGTTTCAAGAAGATCTTCGGTAATGCTTGGAATAGGTATCTTGATATTCTTCTGGAGAATCCAGAGTTGGCTTCTAAGGCATTTGCCTTGTCTAAGCGTTGGAGTTTCTATAAGGATAAGCTGAAGCCTATTGACCAGACCTCTGAGAATGCTGTTAAATTCAAACCACGTCATGAGTATGTATTCGACGATACCCTGAATGCTACGGATAGGTTTGCTCCTTGGAAAGGTAAAGATATGTATCTCGCTATCAATCGTTCAACCATGCGTGCTCTTATGGAAGAGTATCTGGCTGAGATTGCCGGTAATATGTCTAGGAAGACCTTCAGGGATGCTACTAAGCAAGAACGTAGTCTGATCAATCGTATTAAGGCATGGATCAAGCATACCCTTCGTAAAGCTGGTTTTGGTAATATTGTTGGCAAGATATCTGATGGTGAAGTTATTGCCATGATCGGTGAGTCCTATGCTCGCATAAAAGGAGAGGCTCCTGCCTTCGAGACTCCCGGTATCGTTAATCGGTATAAAGAGGAGCTCGGTAAATACCCTAATCAACTTAATCCTGATCAGAAGATTAAAGTATCAGAAATAGTCGATCAGATTGGCAGGGATGCTGCTGAACAGATCGAGAGGATCAATAGACTGAATGGTATGGCTCATCCTGTAGCTGAGGTTAGTGAAGATGGTAAGACTGTTAGCCCCAGTGCTGCCCTTATAGAAGCTCAGGTTGCCATGAATGAGGCTATTGATCAGGCTGTTAATCTTGGTCAT
>JAGQJE010000102.1 GCA_020430775.1 Myxococcales bacterium | reverse complement strand
TCCAGCGCTGCCAGTGGTCGGGATGCCAGATCGTCACCGTCGACAACTCGCGCGCGTCAGCGAGCGGGTCCGGGCGCTCCGATCGGTCGACGCGGATCTTGCACCACGCGAGGCGCCCCGCATCGTCCGCCTCCCAATCGAGCACCTGCTCGGGCGCAAGCAGCGTCACGCGTGGCGCGATGCCGGCGAGGCGGAGGTCTGCGCGCGAGCGGAGCCCGTCGGCCTGGTCGAGATCCACGATCGCCGGCGTCCACCCGACCACCGCCGCCCGGAGTGCCGCCGTGGCCCGAAGCGCGGACAGGCTCGCGTTGCCGCCCGCGACATCGCGCCACGCCTCGATGTCGTCCGGCAGCGCGTCGACGCGCGCGGGCTTGCGGAGCGTCGACGAGACCTTGAGTCTCGTCAGCGCCTCGACTACCCGCGGGTAGTGCGCGCGGTCACGGCGCCTCGTGAACTTCTCCGCGTCCTCGCGCGGGTGGCGGCTCAGGTACGAGCGCCGCGTCTGCGCCATGCCGGGCACGCCGCCCTGGTACATAGTGGCCGCTGCGCCCCACCAGCCATCGAGAGGCGGCGCGATGTCGCCCGCGAACCCGCCGCCGCCGCTGTATGCGTCGCGCAGGAACTGGAGCCACTTCGACTCGTCGACGTAGCCCGCGCGTGTCTCGATGAGGCGCTCGTAAAGGTCAGCCACGGACGGACTATGTCACGTGATCGCGCGCGCGTACACAACGGCGTCACAGGCCGCGGACGTGCACCAGACGGGTGCGCGGCTGCTTCCAGCGCGCGTCGAGCGTAATCGCGGCGAGGCTCACCGCGTCGACCTGATCGTCGTGCTTCGCGTCGGGGAAGCCCTCGGCCTCGCGCAGAAAGTCCTCGTTCCAGGGACCGCGCACGATCGACACCTCGCCGCGCTCGACCATTGGGGACCAGATGCCGGCGTAGGTGACCTTGTCGCGCGACGCCGGGCGCGCATCGACGGCGTAGCCGCGCAGAAGGTTCCGTAGCGCGCGGATCTGCGACTTGCCCGCCTGTCCGGGGTCCTGCCAGAGCGCGATCTTCACGCCCTGCCCGTCCTGCGCGGCGAGGTTCTGCATCAGCTCTTCGACGCCGCCCGAGGTCGCGCGGACGCCCTCGATGTGGCGGATCACCAGCCGCTTGTCCGCGGTCGCGCCCACCAGCGCACCGCGGGTCCAGTCGGGGTCCGCGTTCGCCGCGTTCGCTTCGGTGCCCGCGAGGTCGTACGCGCGAACCCACGACACGACGTCCTTGACCACCGGGTCGTCCTCTTCGACGACGCGGAACCAGCCTCTGCGGAATACGTTGCCCGCGACGGGGCGGATGTCCCAGTTTTGATCGAGTAGCCGGGCGCGCTCGATGAACGGGAGTGCCTCGAGGCGCGCCCGGTAGGTCGGGTCCGCTGCCGTTAGCGCGGGGTTGTCTTCGAGGCGGCTCGGGATGAACGTGAGCGACATCGGCAGACCGCCGGGGGCGACCGCGGCGAGCTCTTCGCGGCTGTCCGCCCACTCGATCGAGTCGCCGCGACGCACAAACCACCGCACGACGCCGGAGCGCTCGGCGATGGGGCGCCCGTCTTCGCCGATCCACCACGCGATGAGCCGCCGCACGAACGAGTCGGGGTCGGGGTTGCAGGTCGCGCGCACGAACGGCCGCACCCCGCACGTCGACCTGGCGCGGCTCAGCAGGTACCAGAACTGCCCCTCGGCGAAGTGCGTCAGCTCATCGAAGCCGAGGAACGCGTACGCCTTGCCCTGGTGCGCGTGCTTGTGCTTGTCGTGCTGCAGGTGGCGAAACTCCACCGTCGCCGCCGCGGAGTCGGGCCCCGTCGGGAACCGCCACTCGAGCTGCGGCGACTCGCGCGGCACCCCGCCGAGCAGCGGGTAGAGCCCTTGGCTCTCTTCCCAGAGCGAGCCGCCGCCCGTGAGCTGCACCGACTCGCGCCGGAACACGATACCCGAGTAGCCTGGGACGTGCGTGTACTGCGCGGCCTTGAGCAGCAGCGCGTAGCTCTTGCCGCCACCTGCCGCGCCGCCGAAGATCGCGATGTCCGCGCCGGTCGAC
>JAGQJE010000101.1 GCA_020430775.1 Myxococcales bacterium | reverse complement strand
TGTCGCTCATATCAAAAACCCTTGATCGTTATCAGTTAGCTTGTTTGAAATTTTGCGTAGCCTAGTTAGCACACCAGGTATGTCTCTTTGCAGTTCCGGCGTTGCTACCAAGTAGATAAATTCTTTGTTTCTAAGGCGACTTACTTTGCCAACCTTTTCACCTTTTTTAGCGCTAACATACCTTTTGTAGTCCTTTGCGATTACAAAAACCTCACCTTTAGTCGAAAGCGTTTCCATCATATCGTCGTAGCTATGATAACCTTCGTCGCTGAACGATACGATTAGAAGCCTAGACTTAGTGTTGTTTATCAGATCGCGAAAAATGGCTTTGTGTTTAGGCTTTGAGTTGTAGGCACTTTTGCGCTCGCGGCAATCCATACGCTTGCAGGCAACTCCGTAAACCTCCGGCTTATCCCATAAAACAAGGCTTTCCCAAATATGGTAGTTGGAAAGATAGTTGAGTTGGTTGTAGGGTGGGTCAATATAAGCAATGTCGGTTGCAAAGTTGCGTACCGCTTCGTTAGCGTTCAGGTTTAATGCCTTACACGAACCTTTAGGCGTTGCCATTACAACATCTGGCATTCTCAGTTCGAGATTGTCATAGGCTCTTGCGGCCCATTTTTTCAAATAGGCCATTTGCAAACCGCAAGTATTATCAACTCGGTCAGCCGCTTCCATTAGCGAGACTAGCAACACGCTCTTTAGAATAGGGTCTAGGTTCTTGGCTTCGATTGCTTCTCGAATGGCGTCTACGCGCTCGCCGTTGCGCCGTTGAAAGAATCCGGAGCGCACGCAAAACGTGTCGGTGAAGTATCCAGGCTCGCCCTTCAAGCGCGAAAGCTCAGCGATTAGTATTCGAGCGTCACGCTCTACGTTCTCGCGGTCTGCTTCAACGTAGCATTGCGCCAGCGTGTAGGCATAGGCGTTATGGTCGTTTGCCATTACTCGCCAACCTGCGCGTTTGAATGCGTGTCCACAACGGCTTGTGCCTGAAAATATGTCACCGACCGTTGATAGCTCAGGAAAGACTTGCAGTATATCAACCAAATTGTTGACGAGCGTTCGCTTAGACCCTAAATAAGCAATCATTTTACGCC